>JBDTVJ010000148.1:0-6222 GCA_040007275.1 Terracoccus sp. | reverse complement strand
TCACTGCAGTGCCATCACTGCAGTGCCATCAGTGCTGTGCCATCAGTGCTGTGCGTCGCGCTGGCGCACGTACGCAAGAACGGCATGCACGCGGCGATGCTCACTACCCTCGGACTCGAGGCCGAGTTTACGAAAGATCGCGGTGATGTGCTTCTCCACCGACGCTCCGCTGATGAACAGCCGCTGGGCGATCCCCGGGTTGGACTTGCCCTCGGCCATCACGGCGAGGACCGCTTTCTCTCGCTCGGTGAGAGCCGCCAGGAGGTCTCCTGGGCGGTGTCTTCCGAGCATCCGGGCGACCACCTCGGGGTCGAGCACGCTGCCCCCGGCCGCAACCCGCACGACGGCGTCCACGAAGCTGGCGACGTCACCGATCCGCTCCTTCAGGAGGTAACCGACGCCTTCGGGTCGGTCGCCGATCAGGTCAAGGGCCAGCGATGGCTCGCAGTACTTGGACAGGACCAGCACCCCGCTCTGCGGCAGCCGGCGACGAATCTCCAAAGCCGCGAGCAGCCCGTCGTCCTCTCCTCGGGGCGGCATCCGGACGTCGAGGATCGCCACGTCAGGACGTGTCACCAGGGCACGACGAAGCAGATCCTCAGCATCGCCCGACTGGGCTACGACCTCGTGTCCGGCGTCGCTGAGGATTCTGGCCACCCCTTCGCGGAGAAGGACGTCATCCTCGCCGATGGCAACGCGCAGCGGGGGCCCGGCCCTCATCAGCGATCGCTCGAGTCGAGCAGGGTACGCAGGGTGTCCTCCGAGAGGTCCTCCTTGGCGACGAACCCTCGAGCGCCTGCGCGGTGGGCGGCCGTGACATGGGCCGCGCTGCTGTCTGAGGAGACCACCACGACCTCTGGCGGCCGAGACATCGCCCGAAGCTCTTCGGTGAGGGCGAACCCATCGCCGTCGGGCAGCCTGACATCGACGATGGCCACGTCCGGATGGGTCGCCGCCGCCAGCGCGAGGGCCTGCTTGACCCCTTCAGCCTGACCAGTGACGCGGTGGCCCCACCCCGTCAGCACGCGGGCCGCCAGCGCACGAAAGCCGGGATCGTCGTCAACGATGAGAATCCTCCGACCGGGCACACCCTCATGCTCGCACCCCCGCCGGGTTCTGAAGGTAGGGAGAACCCGAAAGCATCTTCCGGTGGGCGGTCTGGTCCGTCGCCGGCTCGGCGAGCACGCTGTCAATCATACGCAGCCACTCGAAGCCGGAGGAAGACCCATGGGCACCATCAACGTCGGCGCGGAGAACACCGCATCCATCGACCTGTACTACGAAGACAACGGCACCGGCTCCCCCATCGTGCTGCTCCACGGCTGGCCGCTGGACAGCCGGTCCTGGGAGCCGCAGCTGCCCGCACTTGTGCAGGCCGGGTATCGCGTCGTGACCTACGACCGTCGCGGGTTCGGCCGGTCCAGCCGTCCGAGCTCCGGCTACGACTTCGACACCCTCGCCGAGGACCTCAACACCGTGCTGGAGCACCTGGACCTGCACGACGTAACCATCGTCGGTTTCTCCCTCGGCACGGGAGAACTGGCCCGCTACATCGGGCGGCACGGCACCGACCGGGTTCGCTCCTGCGTCATGATCGAGAGCCTCGCTCCGAGCTTTGCCAAGTCTGCGGACAACCCGCAGGGCGCCGACCAGGCCGCCGTCGCCGGCGTGCAACAGGCCATCCTCGGCGACCGGTACGCCTGGTTGACCGGGCTGCTCGGCGACTTCCTCAACCTCGAGCACTACCTCGGCAAACGGGTCAGCGAGGAGACGGTTCGAGCGATGTGGCAGGCCGGAGCAGACGCTTCACCACTGGCCACCTGGGCCTGCCCCGAGGGCTGGCTCGACGACTTCAGCTCGGACATCGCCCGGATCAATGTCCCCACCCTCGTGCTGCACGGAACCGCCGACCGCATCCTGTCGATCGAGGGTCAGGGACGCCGCCTCCACGCGGCTCTCCCTCAGGCCCGGTACGTCGAGATCGACGGCGGGCCCCACGTCATGTGTGTCACCCACGCCGACGAGGTGAACCGGGAGCTGCTCAGCTTCCTCGGCGACGCGCCAGCATACAGCCGCTCATGACCGCGGGACAATCCACGTCGCCGGCCCCCGACGCGCTCACGGCCCGGCTGAAGCGCACCGAGGTGCAGCGCGAGGAGTCCTCCATCCCGGGCAGGCTCATCGTTCAGGTGCTTACCGAGATTCCCGTCGGGGTTGCGTCCGGGTGGCACACCCACCCGGGCGAGGAGGTCGGCTACATCGTCGCCGGCACCGTCGAGATGGCGATCAGGGGTCGTTCTACGATCGTCCTCCACGCCGGAGATGGCTTCCTCATCCCGCCGTCCACGCCACACAACGCCACCGACCTCGGCCCCGGCACCGGCCAGATGCTGTCGGTCTACCTGGTCGACCCCGGTCAACCTCTCGCCTCGCTCACCGGGGGCTGACCGTGAGACAGCTCCTCCGCGCGCAGACGCCGGTACTCGACATCGCCTACTACGACGAAGGCCCCGCGGACGGTGAGCCGGTCGTGCTGCTGCACGGGTATCCCTACGACGTGAACAGCTTTGTCGATGTCGTGCCGCTGCTAGTACGAGACGGGTTCCGGGTCATCGTGCCGTACCTGCGCGGTCACGGCCCCACGCGGTTTCTCGACGCCAACACCTGCCGGTCCGGCGAGCAGGCGGCTCTGGGCAAGGACGTCGTCGACCTGCTCGACGCCTTGGGTCTGCCCCGCGCCACGCTGGCAGGGTACGACTGGGGAGCCCGGGCGGCGTGCGTCGTCGCAGCCCTGTGGCCGCAGCGGTGTACGGCCCTGGTCAGCGTCAACGGCTACCTCATCCAGAACATCGCAGCGGCGGCCACCCCACTGCGGCCTGACCTCGAGGCCGGCTTCTGGTACTTCTTCTACTTCCTCACCGCCCGCGGCGAGGCGGGGTTGCGCGCCAACCGCCGCGAGATCGCCCACGTCATCTGGGTCCGAAACTCGCCGGCCTGGTCCTTCAGCGAGACCGTGTTCGACACGGTGGCGGAGGCGTTCGACAACCCCGACTACGTCGACGTCGTGCTGCACTCCTACCGGCATCGTCTCGGCTACGTCGAGGGTGACGAGACCTACGCCGACATCGAAGCGGCGCTGGCCGGTCAGCCGACCATCTCCGTGCCGACCGTCACCCTCGACGGAGAGGCCGACGGGAACTTCCCTGCCACCGATGGCTCCTCGGCCGCCGCCCGCTTCACCGGTCCTCGAACACACCACACCGTTCCGGCGGCCGGCCACAACCTGCCTGCCGAAGCACCAGCGGCCTTCGCCGCGGCTGTGCTCGAGGCCACCGGCCTGAAGGTGGTGGGCGCGGGGGCCGTGCCATGAGCGGTGCGTACGGGGACGTCGCCTTCACGCGGGACGTTCGAGCGGCCCAGACGCACTACGGGCGAAGTGCCGCGCTGGCCCGGCTGGGCATGGGTGAGCGGTTCGCCAGCGCGGTGGACGAGCCGGAGCAGGCCCTTTCCAGCCTTGAGGCGGCGTTCATCCGCGATCGCGACGGCTTCTACCTCGCGACCGTGTCCAGCACCGGCTGGCCCTACGTTCAGTTTCGCGGCGGCCCACCCGGCTTCGTTGAGGTGACCGACGAGCACACCCTGCGCTGGGCGGACTTTCGCGGCAACTGCCAGCTGGTCAGCACCGGCAACCTGTCCGGCTCGAACAAGGTGTCGTTGTTCTTCATGGACTACCCCCGTCAGGCCCGGCTCAAGGTGTATGGCCATGCCGTCGTGCTCGATGCCCGCGAGGCCAGAGACCAAGTCGAAGAGGTGGCCGTGCCGGGCTACCGGGGCATCGTGGAACGGGTCGTCACCGTGCGCGTCGTGGCCTACGAATGGAACTGCCCGAGCCACATCACCCCGCGCTACACGATTCCCGAGCTCCAAGACGTTCTTGGTCCTCGAGGGAACAGCAACACCCACGACCCAACCGAGGGAGAAGATCATGAGAAGCAAGAGACGCGACGATGACCACCAGGGCGACCAGGAGCCATCCGGCACGCCCAGGCGTTCGATGCTTGCAGCCGGCGCCGGCATCGCCGTGGGCGCGGCCACCTTGGGCGCGGCCGGTTCGGCGTCCGCCGCCAGCCCGAACACGGTCGAGACGCTCACTGCGGCTCGGTCGCACGAACCCGGAACCCGGATCCCGGTCGCACCCGGCGTCTCGGTCAACATCTCCGACCAGAACGGCGGCCGGCGCGGCACCGTCCTCTTCGTTCCTGGCTGGCCGCTGGCCTCCACGACCTTCGAATACTCCTACCAGTTCCTCGCCGACCACGGCTACCGCGCCATCGGCATCGACCAACGTGGCTTCGGCCTCTCCGACACCCCCTACGGCCCCTACGACTACAACGTGTGGGCCCGCGACATCCTCACCGTCCTGCAGACCCTCTCGCTACGCAACGTCACCCTCGTCGGTCACTCCATGGGCGCCGCCGTCGCCCTACGACACGCAGCCCGGTACGGCAACCGCATCAACAAGCTCGTCCTGGCCGAGATCCCCGCCCCACGCTTCGTCTACGGACCGAACTCGGCCGACCTGAGCGCCGCGATCAACGGTCTGATCGCCGGCTACGCGACCAACCGAGCAGCCACAGTCCGCTCCTTCAGCGCCAACTTCTTCGCCACCCACACCGACATCACCACCGACCCCTTCCTCCAGTTCTTCGAACGCCAATGCCTCGACCAGGCCTCCCTGCCCGCCAGCCGCGCCGGCCTGATCGCCCTCCGCGACACCGACCTCACCCCCGACCTGGCCAAAGTCTCGGTCAAGACCCTCGTCGTGCACGCCCTCAACGACAAGATCGTCCCCCTCGACCACGCCCAAGCCGTCACCGCCGGCATCCGCCGCGCCCGACTACTCACCTTCGCCACCGCCGGACACGCCGTCTACGTCGACGAACCCGAGAAGTTCAACCGGGAACTGCTCGACTTCATCCGTTAGTCATGACGACGGAGTTACGCGACGGCCGAATCGGCACCTCGGCCGGCCGGCCGGCGCCGAGAAGGCCTGTTCGTGCGCGGGTTCTGCCCGGGCTGACGGTGCTGCGCTGGCTCACCACCACCGATCACAAGGTGATCGGCAACCTCTACTTCATCACCTCGTTCGGGTGGTTCCTGCTCGGCGGCATCCTGGCCCTGCTGATCCGGGGCGAGCTGGCCGCTCCGGGTCTGCAGATCGTCGACAACCCCGAGCAGTACAACCAGCTCTTCACGATGCACGGCACGATCATGCTGCTGCTCTTCGCGACGCCCCTCTTTGCGGGGTTCGCGAACGCGATCATGCCACTGCAGATCGGCGCCCCCGACGTCGCCTTTCCGCGCCTCAACATGTTCGCGTACTGGCTCTACCTCTTCGGCGGCATCATCGCCGCCGCCGGCTTTCTCACACCGGCCGGGGCCGCGTCGTTCGGCTGGACCGCCTACGCCCCGCTCTCGGACGTCAGCTACAGGCCCCGGCCTCGGCGGCGACCTGTGGGTGTTCGGGCTGGCCCTGAGCGGGGTCGGCACCATCCTGGGCTCAGTCAACTTCATCACGACGATTCTGTGCTTGCGCGCCCCGGGCATGACGATGTTCCGGATGCCGATCTTCACCTGGAACGTGCTGGTGACCTCGCTGCTGGTGCTGATCGCCTTCCCCGTGCTCGCCGCCGCGCTCCTCGCCCTTGGAGCCGACCGCCGCTTCGGCGCGCACATCTTCGACCCCGACAACGGCGGCGCCATGCTCTGGCAGCACCTGTTCTGGTTCTTCGGCCACCCGGAGGTCTACATCATCGCGCTGCCGTTCTTCGGCATCGTGACCGAGGTCATCCCCGTCTTCTCCCGCAAACCCGTCTTCGGCTACCAGACCATGGTGTTCGCCACGATCAGCATCGCCGGCCTCTCGACCGCCGTCTGGGCCCACCACATGTACGCCACCGGGCAGGTGCTGCTGCCCTTCTTCGCCGTCATGTCGATGCTCATCGCCATCCCGACCGGCACGAAGTTCTTCAACTGGATCGGCACCATGTGGAAGGGCCAGGTCACCTTCGAGACCCCCATGCTCTGGGCCTTCGGCTTCCTGGTCACCTTCCTCTTCGGCGGCCTCACAGGCGTCATCCTCGCCAGCCCCGCCCTCGACTTTCACCTCACCGACAGCTACTTCATCGTCGCGCACTTCCACTACACCGTCTTCGGCACCGT
>JBDTVJ010000147.1:0-6276 GCA_040007275.1 Terracoccus sp. | reverse complement strand
CGTCGGCGAGCCGCTCCATCTCGACGGGGTCGTGCACACCGTGCTTCTGCTCGGCGGTCAGCGACAGGGGAGCCCAGAACCGGCAGTTGCGCACCGCCTCGTCGTGGTCACGGTCGTAGGAGAGCTTGATCTCGATCATCTTGTCGATGTCGTCTCGGGTTCGCTCCGACTTCGCCAGGCCCTCGTCGACGGCGGGTAGCAGCTTGTCCTCGTAGAGCTCGCGACCCTTCCCGGAGGTGCAGATGAAACCGTCGCCGACCCGGCCCGCGTAGCGGGCCACCAGGGGCCCACCGGCTGCGACGTAGATCGGAACGGGCTGGTCGGGGCGGTCGTAGATGGTCGCATCATGCGTTCGGTAGTAGTCACCCTCGAAGGTGACCCGCTCCTGCGTCCACAGCTCGCGCATCAGTGTGACGGCCTCGCGCAGTCGGGCGAAACGCTCCTTGAACTCGGGCCACGGCGATCCGGCGGCGCCGACCGCGACCTCGTTGAGCGCCTCACCCGTGCCGATGCCGAGAGCGACCCGGCCGGGGTTGAGCGCCCCCAGCGTGCCGAACGCCTGGGCGACCACCGCCGGGTTGTAGCGGAACGTGGGCGTCATCACCGACGTGCCGAGCTGCACCCGCTCGGTGCGTTCGCCCACGGCGGCCAACCACGACATGGCGAACGGGGCGTGACCGTCGTGGTGGCGCCAGGGCTGGAAGTGGTCGGAGATGAACACCGAGTCAAGCCCCAGATGCTCAGCCTGGACGGCATACGTGACCAGCTCTCGCGGGCCGAACTGCTCGGCGGATGCCTTCCAACCAACTTTGAGCACGGTGCCTCCATGTCGTCAGGGCCTCGGGGTGACGCCCGTCAGCCTACGACCCGTTGCGTGGCCGGTCTCACCAGTGGACGACGACCTTGTCGCCGAGGTTCACGGCGGCGTAGAGGCGGGCAATGCCGTTCCAGTCACGCACGTTGACGCAGCCGTGCGAGTTGCCGCTGTAGCCGACGCGGGCAAAGTTGGGGGAGTAGTGCACTGCCTCGCCACCGGAGAAGAACATGCTGAACGGCATCAGTGACTGGTCGATGTTCGAGCGGATCTCTCGCGCCTTGCGATACACCGAGAAGACGCCTTCGCGGGTCGGCAGATCGGCGCTACCGAACCGCACCGGGAACTGGTACTGAGGCTTGCCGTCAATGACCCACGTCAGCATGCTGGTCGACTTGCTGACACACATCACCCGGCCCGACATGCATCGAGCGTCCGTGTCCCAGCTCATGCCGGCGGGCTTGGGCTGGTCTGGCTTGGGCTGGTCGGGCTTGGGCTGTTCCGGCTTCGGTTTGACGTTCGCCAGCTCGTCCGAAGTGGGCCGACGGGTCATCGACAGCAGCCGGTTCCACGTCGTCTCGTCGACCTTTCCGGTCGCGTCGAGCCCCCGCCTGGCCTGGAACCCGCGAACGGATGCCGTGGTCCTGCTTCCGTAGAGGTCCGACACGTCACCGCTGAACCAGCCGATCTGACGGAGACGGGCCTGAAGGGAACGTACGGTGCTCCCGGTGTCGCCGGCCTGCAGGACGATCCTGACCGGTGGGGCGGGCTTCGCCGGCTTGGCCGTGTTCGACGGCGTCGGCGTGCGTGACGGTTTGGGGGGGCTCGCCGGCTTGGTGGGAGGCCTCGGCGAGGCCACGGTGGTCGGGGCCGCTACGGGCCTCGTGGACGGCGATCTCGTAGGCACCGGCGTGCCCTGGGTCGGAGCGGGGGGCGTGCTCGTCCCGGGGGAGGTGTCGGTGGCGGTGATGATCACCTTGGTCGGGGCTGCGGCGGGGCCAGGTGTGGCGCTGCAGGCGGAGGTGAGTGCGATGGACAGGGCCCCGAGCACGCCGAGCGACCCCTTCGTGAGACGTGCGCGCCCTCGGTGCTGCTGCATGGTGACCCCTTGACCTCGTCGTGCTCAGGTACGTCGCACCACCCTGGCGGTGGCGCACTGAACAGATTGACGTGCTCCGGACCTCTGTGGTTGTCACTGCCTCTCTGCAAAGACAGATCGTGACCGATCTGTTGCCTGGCTGTTGGGGCGGAGAGTCGCAGGCACTCAGGCGTTGTGGTGCTGCTGCTGCTGTTGTTGCTGGGTGGCGTGGTGACGACGAAGCACCTCGGTCAGCTTGTTCGCGCCGGCCACCACCGTGGCTGCATGCAGTCGACCGGGCTGGCGTGAGAGCCGCTCGATGGGGCCTGAGATCGACACGGCCGCCACGACCCGGCCCGAGGGCCCACGCACGGGCGCCGACACCGAGGCCACTCCCGCCTCGCGTTCGGCCACGCTCTGGGCCCACCCGCGCCGACGAACCCCCGAGAGGGCGGTCGCGGTGAACGAGGCTCCCTGCAGGCCACGGTGGAGGCGGTCGGGCTCCTCCCACGCCAGCAGCACCTGGGCCGCGGAACCGGCCAGCATCGACAGGGTGGCGCCGACGGGGATCGAGTCGCGCAGGCCGACGGGTCGCTCGGCCGCGGCGACGCAGATGCGCTGGTCGCCCTGCCGCCGGAAGAGCTGTGCGCTCTCGTTGGTGTGGTCGCGCAACGCGCCGAGCACGGGCCCGGCCGCCGCGAGGAGGCGGTCCTCCCCAGCCGCTGAGGCGAGCTCGCCGAGGCGCGGGCCGAGCACGAAGCGGCCCTGCATGTCGCGCGAGACCAGTCGATGGTGCTCGAGCGCGACCGCCAGCCGATGGGCCGTCGGTCGGGCCAGACCGGTGGCGCCGACGAGCTGGGCAAGGGTGGCTGGGCCTGCCTCGAGAGCGCCCAGCACCGTGGCCGCCTTGTCGAGAACTCCGACCCCAGAAGAGGTGTCCATGCATTGATATTGCCGTCTCAGGCACTGAGACGTCAATTCCATGGTCCCGCCAAAGCGCCACGCTGTGTGGGAACGGTGTCGAGGGCGACGAGGTGAAACGGCGCCCCATCCGGTAAGACACCGGCAGACAACGTGGAGGGAAGCCATGGCTGGGACGTTGGCCGAGAAGGTCTGGGACGCACACGTGATCCGCCGCGCCGAGGGTGAGCCTGACCTGCTGTACATCGACCTGCACCTCTTGCACGAGGTGACCAGCCCTCAGGCCTTCGATGGTCTGCGCCTCGCCGGGCGCACGGTTCGCCGACCCGACCTCACGCTCGCCACCGAAGACCACAATGTTCCCACGACCCCCGGGCCTATCACCGACCCGGTGTCGAAGATCCAGGTCGAGACGCTACGGCGCAACTGCGCGGAGTTCGGCCTTCGTCTGTACCCGATGGGTGACCTGGACCAGGGCATCGTTCACGTCGTCGGCCCGCAGCTCGGACTGACCCAGCCCGGCATGACCGTCGTGTGCGGCGACAGCCACACCTCGACCCACGGCGCCTTCGGTGCGCTCGCCTTCGGCATCGGCACCTCCGAGGTCGAGCACGTGCTCGCCACCCAGGCGCTGTCGCTGCGGCCCTTCCGCACCCTCGCCGTGAACGTGGTCGGGCGGTTGCACGAGGGGGTCACCGCCAAGGACGTCGTGCTGGCGGTGATCGCGAAGATCGGTACCGGCGGCGGCCAGGGCTACGTTATCGAGTACCGAGGCGAGGCCATCGAAGCGCTCTCGATGGAGGCCCGGATGACGGTGTGCAACATGTCGATAGAGGCCGGGGCCCGGGCCGGCATGATCGCCCCCGACCAGACGACCTTCGACTACCTCAAGGGGCGCCCACACGCGCCCCAGGGCGCCGACTGGGATGCCGCTGTGGCCGAGTGGACTGCGTTGCGCAGTGACGACGACGCCGAGTTCGACGAGCAGGTCGAGCTCGACGCCACCGACCTGACGCCCTTCGTCACTTGGGGAACCAACCCGGGTCAGGGTCTTCCGCTCGGCGACTCCGTGCCCGACCCGGAGTCGTTCGCCGACGAGAGCGACCGGGTGTCCGCCGCGAACGCGCTGGCCTACATGGACCTCGAGCCGGGAACGAAGCTGCGCGACATCAGGGTCGACACCGTCTTCGTCGGGTCGTGCACGAACGGTCGGATCGAGGACCTTCGAGCCGCGGCAGCCGTTGTCAAGGGCCACCAGGTCGCCGAGAGCGTGCGCATGCTCGTGGTCCCCGGCTCGGCGCGGGTGCGACTGCAGGCGGAGGCGGAGGGACTCGACGCTGTCTTCACCGCGGCAGGCGCCGAGTGGCGCCTTCCTGGCTGCTCGATGTGCCTGGGGATGAACCCCGATACTCTCTCGCCCGGCGAGCGCAGCGCGTCGACGTCGAACCGCAACTTCGAGGGCCGACAGGGCAAGGGTGGACGGACCCACCTGGTCAGTCCGCTCGTCGCTGCCGCCACCGCGATTCGTGGCACGCTTTCGAGCCCCGCCGACCTGGCCGGTCTCGCGACCTCGAGCGCTACCCAGGAGGCCTGAGCCATGGACAAGTTCGACACCCACACCGGCGTAGGAGTGCCGCTTCGCCGCAGCAACGTCGACACCGACCAGATCATCCCTGCCGAGTACCTCAAGCGCGTGACTCGCACAGGCTTCGAGGACGGCCTCTTCGCGGCCTGGCGCAAGGACGGGTCCTTCGTGCTCAACAACCCCGTGTACGCCGCCGGGTCGGTGCTCGTGGCCGGTCCCGACTTCGGCACCGGCTCCAGCCGTGAACACGCCGTCTGGGCTCTGATGAACTACGGCTTCCGGGTCGTCATCAGCTCTCGGTTTGCCGACATCTTCCGAGGGAACAGTGGCAAGGCAGGGCTGCTCACGGCCATCGTGTCGCAGGCGGACGTGGAGCTGATCTGGAAGTACCTCGACAACAACCCGGGCGCCGAGATCACCGTCGACCTCATCGCCCGAACCGTTCGGGCGGGCGAGATCGTGGCCCCCTTCGAGATCGACGACTACACGCGCTGGCGTCTGCTCGAGGGGCTCGACGACATCGGGCTCACCCTGCGACACGAGGAAGAGGTCACCGAGTTCGAAAAGGGTCGCCCGAGCCACAAGCCGGTCACCACACTGGCCTGACGGCCATCGACGCGGCTCCGCGTGATAGACGAAAACGCATGTGCAGCAAAGGCTTTCGTTACTGGTAACCGCTGCCTGAGCCCCACGAGTGGCCCTTCGGACGGGCTGATCGCCCACCATCGAGCAACCTCAATGCCCTTGCGACACAAGCAAATGCCTGCAGATGTGGTGGACCTCGCGCCAATCTCCGTTTAACGTCAGGTTCTAACCGGACTGGATCCGGACGTACCGTCGGGTCGTTGACCTCGACAGTCCTCTGGAGGGGAAGACGTGAACAAGGCAGAACTGATCGACGCCCTTGAGGTGAAGCTGGGCAGTAAGAAGGCCGCTTCCGATTCGCTCGAGGCTCTTCTCGACATCGTCATCCGCGAAGTCGCCAAGGGCGGGAAGGTCGGGATCACCGGGTTCGGGACCTTCGAGCGGGTCGAGCGCGCCGCACGCACAGGTCGCAACCCCAAGACCGGCGAGACGGTCAAGATCAAGAAGACCAAGGTGCCGAAGTTCCGTTCCGGAACGAACTTCAAGCACGTCGTCTCGGGGGCCAAGAAGCTGTCGCGCACGGAGTCGGCTGCTTCGCGCGCCTCGGCGGGTTCGTCCACCGCCCCGGCCAAGACGGCCGCCACGAAGGCGGCGGCCAAGACCGCCGTGAAGAAGACGGCGACCAAGGCGGCTCCGGCCAAGGCCGCCACCAAGTCGGCCCCAGCCAGGACCGCCACCAAGGCGGCGACCACGACCGCCGTGAAGAAGACGGCGACCAGAGCCGCTCCGGCCAAGACCGCCACCAAGACCGCCGTGAAGAGCACGGCGACCAAGGCGGCCCCGGCCAAGACCGCCACCAAGGCGGCGACCACGACCGCCGTGAAGAAGACGGCGACCAGAGCCGCTCCGGCCAAGGCCGCCGCCAAGAGCGCCGTGAAGAAGACGACGGCCCGCAAGACGGCCACTCGCTGAAGGACGCTGCAGTTTCGTGATCGCGGTTCTGTGATCACGCAGAGGGCTCGACCCGTCGGTCGGGCCCTCTGCGCATGCCCCAGTGTCTGCAGGCGTCAGCGGATCTGCTGGCCCGGGCCGATGCCCACGATGCCGAGCGAGACCACCACCTCGCCCGCCACCTCGACCGTCAGCCGTTGACCGAGCCGCACCAGACGGAGCCCGCTCGCCTCGAAGGCTGCAGCTGTGAACGACACCTGCCGCCCGTCATCGAGCAGCACGCTGCCGGTGTGGTGCTCGGGGTCGAAGGTGTGAACGCTCGCCTGCATGCCCTGAATCCAA
>JBDTVJ010000146.1:0-6455 GCA_040007275.1 Terracoccus sp. | reverse complement strand
CGTTCTCGACCGCCTCGGCGCCGGAGTTGAACAGGGCCGAACGCTTCTCGTGGTCGCCGGGAGTCAGCTCGTTGAGCGCCTCGGCCACCTGGAGGTACTCCTCGTACGGAGTCACCATGAAGCAGGTGTGGGTGAAGTCGGCGACCTGGGCGGTGACCCGCTCGACCACCCGCGGCGCCGCGTTGCCGACCGTGGTGACGGCGATACCCGACCCGAAGTCGATCAGGTGGTTGCCGTCGACGTCGATCAGGATGCCGCCGCCGGCTCGCTCGATGTAGACCGGAAGCCCGGTGCTGACCCCCGCCGAGACCGCAGCGGTCTTCCGCTGCTGCAGGGCGGCCGACTTCGGGCCGGGGATCGCGGTCGCGAGGACGCGCTTCTGCTCGACGGTGTGCTGGGTGGACGCGATCGTGGTCATGCTGGCCAGTATGCCGCTGCGTCGGGCCCTACGGCAGACGGGGGACGGAACGAGGCGGGCCCGGGCGCGGGTTCGCGCGTCGGGACGATCACCACTTCGAGGATCGACGTCCATCCTTCACCCGCCGGCCAGGAGCGCGTCGAGGTGGGCGTAGCCCTGCGCCATGCCCTCCTCCATGCCGTTCTGGGCCATCCCGTCTCGCGCCTCCAGGCTGGGGTAGACGGCATGCAGCCGTAGACGGGTGCGGTGGCCGCCGAGGTCTTCGAACCTGATCGACTCGATGCTCACGACGTCGGGGAAGCCCTCGAACTCGAAGGTCTGGATGGCGAACTCGTTCTCGCGCACGACGTGGAACACCCCGTTGAACGCGTACTCCTGACCCTCGGGGTCGCGGTGCACGTAGCGGTAGCCGCCGCCGCTGGTGAAGTTGTAGCGCTCGATGTTCATCTCGTAGCCGTCGGGCCCGAGCCACCGCTTGACCTTCTCGGGGTCGCGGTGGGCCTCGAACACGGCCGACACGGGGGCGTCGAACTCACGGACCGCGTCGATCCAGAGCTGACCCTCCGGGGCGTCGATGGTCAGGGTGTTGCTGGTGGTGGGTGCACCCGTGGTGGGTGAACTGGTGGTGGACATGATGGGTCACTCCTTGGTGGGTCGGACTGCGTGCGGTCGTCCTGGCTGGTCGGGCCGGTGCCCGCCAGGAGGGCGTCGAGCCGGCGGAACTGCTGTTCGTGAGCGATGCGGTAGCGGTCGATCCAGGCGGTGAGCGCCTCGAGTCGAGCGGTTTCCAGGTGCACGGGGCGGCGCTGGGCGTCGCGCGTGCGGGAGACGAGGCCGGCGTGTTCGAGCACCTGGATGTGCTTGCTCACAGCCTGCTTGGTGATGTCGAACGGCTCGGCCAGGTCGTTGACCGTGGCCGGCCCCCGGCTCAGGCGGGCCACGATCGCACGGCGCACGGGGTCGGCCAGGGCCGCGAACGCGCGGTCGAGGTCGGACTCCGTGGGGGGCCGCACGGTCATAGCCAACCACTCCTTTGATCAATGAAGTGATTGATTACATCAAAGCACAGCCGAGGTGTCAACCCCCGGCGTGCCGCGCAGCACCCGTCCGAGACGCGAACGGTCGTGCGTTGCGCGTCTACCGTCGAGAGGGCCTTTCGCACGAGGCGAACGGCCTCGGCCGGTCAGCAGATGCGTGTGTAGAGTTCGGCTCATGCCGCATCTGCGTATTAACGAGGCCGCTGCGCTTCTCGGGGTCTCCGACGACACCGTGCGCCGCATGGTCGACAGCGGGCGCCTGGCCGGCGGCTCCGACGACTCTGGTCGCCGCACGGTCGACGGCGCAGAGCTCGCGGCCGTGGCACAGGAGCTCGCCCACCCCGCCGAGGTGGGCACCATCGGTGGCGCCTCGGCGCGCAACCGGATGCGCGGCATCATCACTGCGATCACCAAGGACCGGGTGATGGCCAAGGTCGAGATGCAGTGCGGCCCCTACCGCATCGTCTCGCTGCTCTCGACCGAGAGCGTCGAGGAGCTGGGTCTGAGCATCGGCTCGGTGGCTGTCGCCTCGGTCAAGTCAACCCATGTCGTCGTGGAGGTTCCCGCATGATCGCTGTTCCCAGCACCCGCACCCGGGCCCTGACTCTCGCCCTGGCCACCGGCCTGGCCGTCTCGCTCGCCGCCTGCGGCAGCACGAGCACACCCGCGCCCGCGGATCCGGCCTCCTCCGGCTCGCCGACCGCCGCGTCCGGAACTCTGACCGTCTTCGCCGCCGCCTCGTTGAAGAAGACCTTCACCCAGCTGGGCACCCAGTTCGAGGCCAGCCACTCCGGTACCAAGGTCACCTTCAGCTTCGCGGGCTCCTCCGACCTCGTCACCCAGCTGCAGCAGGGCGCTCCGGCCGACGTGTTCGCCTCGGCCGACACCAAGAACATGGACAAGGCGACCGGGGACAAGCTGGTAGACGGCACGCCGAGCATCTTCGCCTCGAACACCCTCGAGATCGCGGTACCACCAGGGAACCCGGCCAAGGTGACCTCGCTGAAGGACCTCACGAACCCGGCAGTCAAGGTCGTCATCTGCGCTCCGGAGGTGCCATGCGGCTCGGCGACCAAGAAGGTTGAGCGGAGCGCCGGGCTGACGATCAAGGCGGTCAGCGAGGAGCAGTCGGTCACCGATGTGCTGGGCAAGGTGCAGACGGGTGAGGCCGATGCCGGATTGGTCTACGTGACGGACGTCAAGGGCGCCGGCGCCAAAGTCGAGGGCATCGCGTTCCCGGAGTCGTCGGTGGCCGTGAACACGTACCCGATCGCCGTGCTGGCCGCGAGCAAGAACAAGGACCTCGCCAAGGAGTTCACCGCCCTCGTGATGGGTCTGCAGGGTAAACAGGTGCTGGCCGACGCAGGCTTCGCCAAGCCCTGACCACTCACCACCACAGAGACCAGGCATAGGGACCGGTGGGCGTGCGGCCGAAGGTCTACTCGGGTCTGCCGCGGTGGGTGTTTGTGCCTGCCGCGGCCGGAGCCGTGTTCGTGCTGCTGCCCTTGGTCGCGATGGCGGCCAAGGTGCAGTGGTCACAGTTCCTCACACTCATCACCTCGGAATCCTCCATCGCGGCGCTCAAGCTCAGCCTGCAGACCTCGACCGCATCGACGGTGCTGTGCATCGTGCTCGGTGTGCCGATGGCGATGGTGCTGGCGCGGACGACCTTTCCCGGTCAGCGGGTCGTCCGGTCGTTGATGCTGCTGCCGCTCGTGCTGCCGCCGGTGGTCGGCGGCATCGCACTGCTCTACACCTTCGGGCGGAGGGGCCTGTTGGGGCACTCGTTGGAGGTGCTCGGCATCCAGATCGCCTTCTCGACGACGGCCGTGGTGCTCGCGCAGGCGTTCGTCGCCCTGCCGTTTCTCGTCGTGGCCCTCGAAGGCACGCTGCGCACCGTCGGGCAGCGCTACGAGATCGTGGCCGCGACCCTCGGCGGCCGGCCCACCACGGTGCTGCTGCGGGTCACGCTGCCCCTCGTGCTGCCGGGCCTGCTGTCGGGGGCCGTGCTCTCGTTCGCTCGTTCGCTTGGCGAGTTCGGTGCCACGCTCACCTTCGCGGGGAGCCTCCAAGGAGTCACGCGCACGCTGCCTCTGGAGATCTACCTCCAGCGGGAGACCGACGCCGACGCGGCCGTGGCCCTGTCGCTCGTGCTCGTGGTCATCGCCGTGCTCGTGGTCGGTCTGGCTCAGGGGCGACGCAGCCCATGAGGGCACGACCCGTGAGCCTGTCGATGAGTGCGACGGTGACCGCACGCGACCTCGACCTCGAACTGCGGATGGCCGCCGGGGAGCGGGTCGCGGTGCTCGGGCCCAACGGGGCCGGAAAGTCGACGCTGCTGGCCGTTCTGGCCGGCATCCTGCGCCCCGACGCAGGAAAGGCCACCCTCGGCAACCGGGTGCTCTACGACCGGGACTCGCCACACGGCGTCTGGCTTCCACCGCACTCACGGGGAATCGCCCTGCTGGCCCAGGACCCCCTCCTCTTCCCGCACCTGAGTGCGCTCGACAACGTCGCCTTCGGGCCTCGCGCTGCCGGCGAGCGCCCTGCCGAAGCACGGGCGACGGCCCGCCGCTGGCTGGACGAGGTGGGCGCCGGCGAGTTCGCCGACCGCCGTCCGTCGCAGCTGTCCGGTGGGCAGGCACAACGCGTGGCCATCGCCCGGGCCCTGGCGGCGCAACCACGACTGCTGCTGCTCGACGAGCCGATGGCCGCCCTCGACGTCGGGGCCGCGCCCCTGCTCCGGCGTGTGCTGCGCCGCGTACTGGCCGACCGAGCCGCGCTCATCGTTACCCACGACCTGCTCGACGCCCTCCTGCTCGCTACCCGAGTCGTCGTCATCGACCGCGGGCGCATCGTCGAGTCCGGCCCGACCGAGGAGGTCATCCAGCGACCTCGCACCCCGTTCACCGCCCGCATCGCCGGGCTCAACCTGGTGAAGGGGGTCGCGACGAGCCGGACGCACCTGCGGGACGCGCACGGCGTGGAGGTCGAGGGCTCACCGAACGGCGATCTGGTCGGGGGAGAGCCGGCCCTGGCGGTCTTCAGCCCCACCGCCGTGGCGGTCTACGTCGAGCCGCCGCACGGCAGCCCCCGCAACACTTTCCCGGTCATCGTCGCCGAGCTCGAGCCCCGCGACGCCCAGGTGCGGGTGCGCTCGCACGACCGGTCGGGCAGCACCTTCCTGGCCGACGTCACGGCCTCGTCGGCCAGCGAGCTCGACCTCTACCCGGGCAAGCATGTCAGCTACAGCGTCAAGGCCACCGCGGTCACCATCTACCCCGCCTGACGGCACGGGCACAGCACCAGCTCTCCTTGCCTGACCGGCGCGGAGCGGCGCCGTCAGGACGCCAGGTCGAACGGCGTCGAGCTGCTCCCGCTCGTCGCAGCGAGCGCGCCGACACTGCCTGCGGTCAAGAACGTCCAGCTTCGAGTCGTGCTCACCGTGACGTCCCGTCGACCGACAGCGGGACCCAGGGGCTCAGCTCGGCGCGTCCGACACGGTCCAACGCCTGTGAGACCCCCACCGGATGCCGGGCGGTCTCACCTTTTGGACGAAATGCTCGGACGTCCTAGTATTTGCTCATGCCCGCAACCCGGCTGATGCCCACTGACGACGCCTCCGACCTCATCGAGCTGACCCGAGAGATCTGCCGCAAGGAGCTCGCTCCGAAGGTCGACGACGCTGAGCGCAAGCGCGACTTCCCGGCCGACACCTTCCGCACGCTGGGGCAGGCCGGGCTGCTGTCGCTGCCCTACCCGGAGGAGTTCGGCGGCGCCGACCAGCCCTACGAGGTCTACCTGCAGGTCGTCGAGGAGATCGGCTCCGTGTGGATGAGCGTGGCCGTCGGCGTCAGCGTGCACAGCCTGACGGCCTATCCCGTGGCGGCGTTCGGCTCGCGCAAACAGCAGGAGGCGCTGCTGCCGGGAATGCTCTCGGGCGAGCAGCTCGGTGCCTACTGCCTCTCGGAGCCGCTCGCCGGCAGCGACATCGCCTCGATGACCACCCGGGCCACGCGCACGGCCGGGCCACCGGCCGGCTGGACCCTCAAGGGCACCAAGGCCTGGATCTCGCACGCGGGACACGCCGACTACTACACGACCTTCGCCCGCACCGCCGACACCGGAGCCAAGGGGTTGTCCACCTTCATCGTGCCCGGCCACGCGACGGGACTGCTCTTCGCCGAACCCGAACGCAAGATGGGCCTGCACTGCGACCCCGTCGCCCAGCTGACGTTCGACGGCGTCACCATCGACGCGGATCGCATCGTCGGTGACGAGGGCCAGGGCATGCACATCGCCCTGTCGGCGCTCGACTCCGGCCGGCTCGGAATCGCCGCAGCCGCAACGGGCCTGGCCCAAGGTGCTCTTGACCATGCCGCGGCGTACGCGAAAGAGCGTCAACAGTTCGGGCGGGCGATCGGCTCGTTCCAGGGCATCGCGTTCATGCTGGCCGACATGGAGGCCGCGGTCACCTCGGCTCGTGCCACCTACCTGCACGCCGCCCGCCTCAAGGACGCCGGTCGCCCCTTCGGCAAGGAGGCCGCCGTCGCGAAGCTGGTTGCCAGCGATGCCGCCATGAAGGTGACGACCGATGCCGTGCAGGTGCTCGGCGGCGCGGGCTATACCGAGGACTTCCCCCTCGAGCGCTACCTGCGCGAGGCGAAGGTGACCCAGATCTTCGAGGGCACGAACCAGATCCAGCGGCTCGTCATCTCGCGCGCCGTGCTCGGCAGCTGAGCGACCCCCCACTCTGTACGGTCAACCGCGAAAGGCTCTGCCATGCACCTGAACCCGACATCTGTTGCCCTCGTCACCGGAGGCGCGTCGGGCCTCGGGGAGGCGATGACCCGTCGCCTCGTCGCTGACGGTGCCCAGGTCGTCATCGTCGACCTGCCTTCTTCTCCCGGCGCCGAGCTCGCTGCGGAGCTCGGCGCGGCGGCCCTCTTCGTGCCCGCCGACGTGCGCGACGAGGCCCAGGTTCAGGCCGCGGTCGGTGC
>JBDTVJ010000145.1:0-6455 GCA_040007275.1 Terracoccus sp. | reverse complement strand
CCACGGCCGACAACATCCGCGACCGGGTCAAGACGATCCTGCAGATGGCAGCGGTGCTGACCTACGGCGCCTCGGTGCCGGTCGTGAAGATCGGCCGCATGGCCGGGCAGTACGCCAAGCCGCGAAGCTCGACCGTCGAGACCCGCGACGGGGTCACCCTGCCGGCGTTTCGCGGCGACATGGTCAACGACTTCGCCTTTCACGAGTCGGCCCGAACCCCCGACCCGCAACGTCTCGTGCAGGCCTACCACGCGAGCTCTGCGACCCTGAACCTCGTGCGTGCCTTCACCACAGGTGGGTTCGCCGACCTGAGGTACGTGCACGAATGGAACCGGGGGTTCGTCACGAACTCGGCCAACTCCCGCTACGAGAAGATCGCCCACGACATCGACAAGGCGATGAAGTTCATGGCGGCGTGCGGTGCCGACTTCGACAAGCTGCGCACCGTCGAGTTCTTCGCCTCCCACGAGGCCCTGCTGCTCGACTACGAACGACCACTGACGCGGATCGACTCGCGCACCGGGAAGCTCTACGACACCTCGAGCCACTTCGTGTGGGTGGGGGAGCGCACCCGCCAGCTCGACGGGTCCCACGTCGACTTCGTGTCGCGCATCAGCAACCCGATCGGCGTCAAGCTCGGCCCGAAGGCCGACATCGACGAGGTGCTGCGGCTCATCGACAAGGTCGACCCGGGCCGCACTCCCGGCCGGCTGACCTTCATCACCCGGATGGGCGCGGGCACGGTTCGCGACGCGTTGCCCGCCATCGTCGACAAGGTGACCGCGTCGGGGGCCACTGTCACCTGGATCTGCGACCCGATGCACGGCAACACGTTCGAGAGCCCCTCGGGGTACAAGACGCGTGACTTCGAGGACATCGTCGAGGAGGTGCGCGGGTTCTTCGAGGTGCACCAGTCGCTCGGAACGGTGCCCGGCGGCATCCACGTCGAGCTGACCGGCAACGACGTCACCGAGTGCCTCGGCGGTTTCGGGAAGATCATCGACTCCGACCTCGAGAAGCGCTACGAGTCGCTGTGCGACCCGCGCCTGAACCACCAGCAGTCCCTCGAGCTCGCGTTCGTCGTCTCCGAGATGCTGGCCCAGGCCTGACCGGCGCCACGCCGCCCTCCCGTCACTGAACGCCGCGTTCGGTGTCGAACGCGGCGTTCCACCACGGCGTTCGAACACCGAACGACGCTTTCAGCTGGACGGGCGGTAAGGAAAACTGGTACTCGGACGAGCCCGACGGGTCAGACCTCGTGGTGCAAGGCCTCGGCCGGCAGCTCTCCGGCGCGCCGGCGGGCGCGCAGCTCGATGGCATACATCGCCGTGAGAACGAGGGCGCCGCCGACGAGCATCCGCCCGGTGGCCACCTCGTTGCCCAGCGCCACGGCGAAGGCGGCTGCGAACACCGGCTCGAGGGTCATGATGATGGCGGCCCGCGTGGCCGGGAGGTGCGCCTGTGCCCACGTCTGGGCCCACAGCGCGAGGATGCTGGCGAACACCACCATGTAGAGCAGCGAGGCCCACCGGCCGGGCGTGTCGGGTAGTGCGATCCCGCCGGGCAGCGCACCGACGGTGCAGATCACCGCGATGACGACCATCTGCACGACCGAGAGACCCGTGGCGATCTCCGTCGCGCTGTAGCGGCCGAGCCCGATGATGTGCAGGGCGTAGAGCACGGCGCCCAGCAGGGTGATCGCCTCGCCGAAGCCGATGCTCACCCCGTTGAGCGAGAGCAGGGCCAAACCTACCGTCGCAATCCCGACTGCGGCCCACGTCGCCGCGGCCACCCGTTGGCGCAGCAGCACCGCCGTGAACACCGGCGTCAGCACGACGTAGCTGCCGGTGATGAACCCCGAGACGGATGCCGGTGTCGTGGCCAGGCCTTGGGTCTGCAGGATCTGGGCGCCCCCGTAGAGTGCGCCCAGCCCGATCCCCACCAGTACCTGCTGACGGGTCAGGGCCCGCAGGGGTCGCCGGAACAGCACGACCATGATGAGCGCAGCGATGGCGAACCGCACCGCGAGGAAGTCGACCGGCGGCACCGTCTCGACCAGGTCGTGGATGAGGAAGAACGTCGATCCCCAGACCGCGGTGAGGGCGACGAGCAGAACCGTTGCCAGCCCGGTGCGGGCTTCGCGTGGTGAGGATGGTGCGGGCGGTCCGGTCGGCTGCCTGGGCACGTGCGGTCAGACGATCGTCAGCACGATGGTCGCGCCCTTGCGCGCCGACTGCCCGCCTTCGACGCTCTGCACCCGTACGAGGTCGAAGAGCCGCCCGAACGGGTACTCCTTCTTGACGGTGAAACCCACGTCGGTGAGAGCCTTCTCGGCCTCGGCCACGGGGCGCCCCACCACCCCCGGCACCTGCACCATGACCGGGCCCTTGGACACGGTGATCTCGACGGGCTGCCCGCGGAACAGGGTGCCACCCGCGGGCTGCTGCGTGATGACCTGACCGGCTGGCACCGTGTCGCTGTTGGCGTCGTCGACCCGCTTGGCGGTGAGTCCGGCAGCTGTGATCGCGGCGGTGGCGGCGTCGATACCGAGACCGTTCACGGTGGGCACGTCGATGGGTTGCCGGCCCTTGGAGACCACGACGCTGACGGGGGTGTCGCGGCGCACCGAGGTGCCGGGCCCGGGCTCCTGCGAGATCACCAGACCGGCCGCGATGCTCTCGCTGAAGGCCTCGGTGGTGTCACCTGGCTTGAGGTTGCGACCGGCCAGCGAGGTCGACACCGTGTCGGCCTTCGACCCCGTCAACGTGGGCACGGCGTAGCGTTCCTGGCCCTTGGAGACCACGACGAGCACGTTGCTCTGTTTCGACACCTCGGCGCCCGCGGTCGGCGAGGTGCGCAGCACGGTGCCCTTCGCCCGGGTCTCGGAGAACTCCTCGCTGGTCTCGGCGCGCAGTGACGCCTCCGCGAACACGCCGTCGGCCGCGCTGACCTGCTGCCCGACGACGGCGGGAACCGTGGTGGACCCGCCCGGCCCGGCGCTGAACCACCAGCCGGCGCCTCCGCCGCCGAGCACCAGCAGCGCCGCTGCGAGCCACCGCGGCCACCGACGACGCTCGCGGGGCAGCTCGTCGCCAATCGGCAGGGCGGTGGTCTTCGAGACGACGGGGCGTTCGGGGTCGCGGCGCGCGGCCGTCTCTGCTCGCTCGGCTCGGGCGGTTTCGAGGGGCCGGTCGAGCCGCTTGATCTGCTGGATGTGCTCGGGAAGCGTACGGGCCGAGGTGTTCGTCGCCCTTGCCTCCGGCCCCTTGGTCGACACCGGGGGGAGTGGGGGAGCGAAACGGCTCGAGGCGTCGTTCTCGAGCCGACTGCCGCGACGGTCGAGCTGGTCGGGGGTCAGGGAGCGGCGAACCGATCGCAGTGCGGTGAGCAGGGCCTGCGCCGACGAGAACCGGTCGTCCGGCTCCACTGCGACGGCTTTGGCGACGAGGCCGTCGACCGATAGAGGCACGCTCGGAACGAGGCTCGACGGCTCGGGAATGGAGCCGTGGACATGCTTGTACGCGATCTGGATGGGAGTCTCGCCCGTGACCGCCTTGCGCCCGGTGAGCATCTCGAAGAGCACCAGCCCAGCGGCATACACGTCGCTTCGCTGGTCGGCGGTGCCGCGTTCCACCTGCTCGGGTGAGAGATAGGACACGGTGCCGAGCAGCACGCCCGTCTGGCTCGTGGTGGTCTGGTTGGTGATGGCTCGGGCCAGCCCGAAGTCGGCCACCTTGACTTCGCCGTCTCGGCGCACGATCACGTTCTCGGGCTTGACGTCGCGGTGGATGATGCCGGCCAGGTGGGCAGCGCGCAGCGCCTCGAGGATGGGTTCGAGGATGGCCAGCGACTCGCGGACCGTGAGGGGTGACTCCTCGTGGATCACATCGCGCAGCGTTTTGCCCTCCACGAGCTCCATGGCGAGAAAGACGTCGCCGTCGCACTCCCCCTGGTCGAAGACCGCGACGACGTTGGGGTGGCTGAGCCGGGCGGCCGACCGGGCCTCGGCACGGAAACGCTCGACGAACACGTGGTCGGTCGCGAGCCCCGGCCGCATGATCTTGACCGCGACCTCCCGGTCGAGGCGTGCGTCGAGCGCCACATAGACGGAGGCCATGCCACCGTCCGCGAGGTGGGAGAGGATGCGGTAGCGCCCGTCGATCACGCGACCCACGAGCGCGTCCGCCACGCTGGACGTCACGGGAGCAGTTTACGGTCCCTTCCGGCGCAACTCCGGGAGGTTCCGGTGCGGGCGGTGGTACCGGCCTTCGGCCTGGTCACATCCGTGCGTAGATCTTCAGGATCGAGGCGACGTAGGCCTTCGTGTCGGTGAACAAGCCACGGCTGCGCACCGACGAGAGCCCTTGGTAGTAGGCCGCGATGGCCTGCTCGCGCGTGTCGGCGCTGCGCTGCAGGGCGCGCAGGATCAGCACCCCGGCGGTCATGTTGTCCTGGGCGTCGTAGAGGTCGAGCGTGCGCCCGGCGAGCTGTGCGGCCCAGGTGCCGGAAATCGGCATGATCTGCATGACCCCGACCGCGTTGGTGTACGAAACGGCCCGCTGGTTCCAGCCCGACTCCTGCCAGCCGATCGCGAGGGCGAGTCGCGGGTCGACGCCGTGACGAAGCGCCGTGGTGCGGATCATCGCGGCCGTCGTGGTGCGACGGGGCACCGACCGTCCGGCGAGCACAGCCTTGCTGTGGGCGACGGCGGCAGCCAAGCGGCTCGGTTCGTTCGCCGGCTTGGTGGACGGTCTGGCCGGCGCGGGGGAGGCTGACCTCGCCCCGGGCACCCTGATCTGCTGACCCACGAAGATCCTGCCGGCGTTGGGCAGACGGTTCGCCGCGAGCAGCTTCGTCAAGGACAGGCCGTACCGTCGCGCGATTGCGGTCATCGTCTCGCCAGCCGTGACCACGTGAGTCCGAGCCGAGCCCGTCGACGACTTCGGGCTCGTCGTTCCGGACGCGGTCGAACCGGCCTTCGACCACGGTCGTGAGGGCTGTGACGGGGCCGCGCCAGGGACCAGCAGCCTCTGCCCGACGACGAGCAGGTGCCCACTGCCCCGCAGACGGTTCTTGGCGACCAGTGCCTGAGACGTCGTGTGGTAGCGGATCGCGAGGTCCCAGAGCGTGTCGCCCGGGCGCACGACGACCGTCTTCCAGGAGCTGGTGATGGCGGCGAGGGGGGCGACCAGAGCGTGTGGTGGTGGGGCCAGGGTCGCGACGTCGGCGGCGAGCGGCATGGAGGTCCTTCCCGGGGCCTGCGGCGGGCGCAGGGTGTGGTGGAGGCTGCAGGGCGGGTGGGGCTTTTGTGACAGTAGTAGAGGTTTGACCATTAAAGTGAAACCACACCGTTGTAATTCAACATCGGCTGCGTCCGCCATCTGGTGCCACCCGGCTCCGGCCTGAGGAGGCCCTGTGGGCGCCTGGCTGGACCGAGTACGAACTCCAGGCTTCCGCCGCGTGCGTTGGGGGCAGGTGGCAGACTCTGCGCAGTGACGACATCACCTGAGATGACCACGCCTCCTACGGGTGGCTCCCTGGAAGCGCTCGTGGCCGACTGGCTCACCGTGCCCGAAGTCGCCGACCGGCTGGGCCTGCGGTTGTCCGCCGCCCGTCAGCTCATCGTCGACCGCGAGGTGCTGAGCGCCCGCATCGGTGATCGAAGGGTGGTGGCCGTTCCGGCCCGGTTCTTCGACGATACGGGCCCTCGGCCCGAGCTGCGTGGCACCTTCACGGTGCTGGCCGACGGTGGGCTGCGCGACGACGAGATCATCGAGTGGCTTTTCACTCCCGACCCCACGTTGCCTGTCGACGGGGCTCCCATCGACGCGATCTGGGCCGGTCACAAGACTGAGGTCCGTCGGCGCGCCATGGAGGTCGCCCTCTGACCGCACGAACCAATCCATGGGGCCGGCCCTCGCCTGTTCAAGCGGCGGATCGGTCTGCAGTTGGTGTCGTTGGGGCAGCAGCAACCGCAGACTGATCGGCAGCCTGATCCGGATGCCGGTCAAGCGGCGGTTCAGTCGGCGGCCGGCGACGTCAGGCGTTCCGGGCGGTGGACACACCGACGAGCTCGTCGAGCACGCCGAGTGGCCCCTCGTCGAAGCGCCCGGAGGCGCGGGCTTTCTCGACCGCGCCGCGCGCGTCGTCGGCGAGCGTGGTGATGAGGGTCTCCACCCGGTCGACCGCCCCCGTCGCGGTCATGATGCCGCGAATCGTCTCGACCCCGCCCTGGTCGAGGTCGTCGCGGCCGAGCAGAGCCTCGACGGTGGCTCGGTCGTCCTCGCCTGCGGCGTCGAGGGCGTGGGCCACCAGGAGGGTGAGCTTGCCTTCGCGCAGGTCGTCGCCGGCCGGTTTTCCGGTGGCCTCCGGGTCACCGAAGACACCGAGCACGTCGTCACGCAGCTGGAAGGCCTCCCCGAGGGCGAGCCCGTAGGTGGAGAGCGGCTCGAGAG
>JBDTVJ010000144.1:0-6512 GCA_040007275.1 Terracoccus sp. | reverse complement strand
GGCCTGCGCGGCGCGATGTTCCCCTGGCAGAGCGGAAGCGAAGGCACCGAGGAGACCCAGCAGGTCCACCTCAACCCGATGTCCGGCCGCTGGGACCCCGACCTCAGCCGCAACCAGCGGCACGTCAACGCCGCGATCTTCTTCAGCATCGCCGAGTACCTTCAGGCGAACCGCGACGCTGACTTCCTCGAGGACTACGGCGCGGAGATGCTGCTCGAGATCGCCCGCTTCTGGGCCTCCCTCGCGCACTGGAACCCGGAGCGAGAGCGCTACGAGATCCACGGCGTCATGGGACCCGACGAGTTCCACGAGAAGTACCCGGGTGCGAGCACCGGTGGGTTGCGCAACAACGCCTACACCAACGTCATGGTCGCGTGGTTGATGGAGGTCGCCGGCCAGACACTCGCCCTCTTGCCACCGGGCCGTGCGGAGGCCCTCCGGCACCAGCTGAACATCGACGACGCCGAGCTCGAGACGTGGGAGGCGATGAGCCGCCGGATGTTCGTGCCGTTCCACGACGACGGGATCATCACCCAGTTCGAGGGCTACGAGGACCTCGAGGAGCTGGACTGGGAGGACTACCGGAGGCGTTACGGCAACATTCAGCGGCTCGACCGGATCCTGCGTGCCGAGGGCAAGGACCTGAACCGCTACAAGGCGAGCAAGCAGGCCGACGTCGTCATGCTCTTCTACCTGTTCCGGTGGGACGTGCTGGAGCGGATCCTCACTCGGCTCGGCTACGACTACAGACCGGACACCGCAGCACGCAACATCGACTACTACGACCAGCGCACCTCGCACGGGTCGACGTTGAGCCTGGTCACCCATGCCGGTGTCCTGTCCAAGATCGACCCCGAGAACTCGTGGGAACGCTTCCTTGTCGCCCTGCGCAGCGATGCCGAGGACCTCCAGAACGGTACGACGCAGGAGGGTATCCACATGGGGGTCATGTGCGGCACGCTCGACCTGATCCAACGCGCCTACGCCGGCGCGCACGTGCGCGACCGGGTGCTGCGCTTCGACCCGCGACTGCCGCGCCAGCTCGAGCGCATCTCGTTCCCGATCGTCGTGCGACGCTCCCCGGTCACGGTCGTGCTCGACCACACGTCCCTGACTGTCTCCACCCACCCCGAGAGCACCAAGCCGGTGCTGCGTGTCGCACTCGGTGACGACGTGCGCGAGCTGAATCCCGGCGACACGACCGTGTTCGCCCTGACCCGCTCGCCCGGACCGCAGGAGAGTGTCTGATGCCCGCCGCCTACCGGGGGGTGATCTTCGACGTCGATGGCGTTCTCGTCGACTCACCACACGAGCAGGCCTGGCGCGAGTCCCTGCGTCAGCTGATGGAGGGCGACTGGGCGTCGGTGCGTGCCACCACGACCTGGTCACCTAACGCCTTCACCCCAGATCTCTATGCAGAACACGTCTCTGGGCTGCCGCGGATGGTCGGCGCCCGGGCCGCCCTCGAGCACTTTCACGTGCCTGACCTCGAGCGGCGCACGGACGCGTACGCACAGCTGAAACAGACCATGGTTCTCGAGCTCATCGAGGCGGGGAAGTTCACCGCCTACCCCGACGCGTTACGTCTGCTCATCGCGCTCAAGGACGCCGGGGTGTCGATCGCTGCCGCATCATCGTCAAAGAACGCCGGGCGGCTCCTGCGCCGGGTCGACCTCGGTGCGTTCGCCGCGCAACACGGCATCCACTCGCCGTCGGCCAGACCCGGCCAGAGCCTGCTCGACGTCTTCGACGTCGACGTCTCCGGACGCGACTTCGCCCGGGGCAAGCCAGACCCCGAGATCTTCCTCACCGCGGCGCGTGAGCTCGGGGTCGAGCCCGCTGAGGCCGTGGTCGTCGAGGACGCCCAGTCCGGAGTGGCGGCGGCGCGGGCCGGCGGGATGGCTGCCGTCGGCATCGCCCGCAACGATGATGCGGACCTGCTCGCCGCCGCCACCCTCGTCGTGACCTCTCTCGACGACGTGGATGTCGCTGCCCTCGCGCGCGGCCAGGTGGTCACGCGGCCGGCCTGACCCGCGAGAACCGGGTCATCAACCCTCCAAGCGCCACCAGTCGATCGAACGCAGTGTTCGTGCACGAAAGCTCTGTTACAACAATGAGTTCGAGAACGAACGCTGCGTTCAGTGGGCTGGGTCGGGTCCGAAGGTGATCGCCACCCGGCTGCTGGAGTGTGCGGCAACCATGCGGCGAACGGGTAGGCCGCGGCCGCGTGGATCCGGGCGCGTCGCGTGCACCCTCGCACGAGCCGATAGCCTTGCCGAGGTTCACGCAGGCAACCGGAAGGCGGAGTGATGCCGGCAATCGTGCTCGTCGGAGCGCAATGGGGCGACGAGGGCAAGGGCAAGGCCACCGACCTGCTCGGCAGCGGTGTCGACTACGTCGTGAAGTTCAACGGTGGCAACAACGCCGGCCACACCGTCGTCATCGAGAAGGACGGCAAGCGCGAGAAGTACGCACTGCACCTGCTGCCTTCCGGCATCCTCAGCCCGAACTGCACACCGGTCATCGGCAACGGGGTTGTCATCGACCTCGGGGTGCTGTTCGAGGAGATCGACGGCCTCGAAGCCCGCGGTGTCGACACCAGCAAGCTGATCGTCAGCTCGAACGCTCACGTCATCGCCAGCTACAACCGCACCCTCGACAAGGTGACCGAGCGGTTCCTCGGCAAGCGGCGCATCGGCACCACGGGCCGCGGCATCGGCCCCACCTACGCCGACAAGATGAACCGCGTCGGCATCCGGGTGCAGGATCTCTACGACGAGGGCATCCTGCGCCAGAAGGTGGAGGCCACGCTCGACTTCAAGAACCAGGTGCTGGTCAAGATCTACAACCGTCGAGCCATCGAGGTCGACGAGGTGGTGAGCGAGCTGCTCGAGTACGCCGAACGGCTGCGGCCGATGATGCGTGACACCTCCCTCGAGCTCGGTCGCGCCCTCGACCGTGGTGACACCGTGCTGTTCGAGGCGGGTCAGGCCACCCTGCTCGACGTCGACCACGGCACCTATCCCTTCGTCACCTCGAGCAACGCCGTGTCGGCCGGGGCCTGCACCGGATCGGGTGTTCCGCCGACCCGCGTCGACTCGGTGATAGCGATCCTCAAGGCGTACACGACCCGCGTCGGCGAGGGCCCGTTCCCGACCGAGCTGCATGACGACAGCGGCGAGTTCCTGCGTAAGACCGGGGCCGAGTTCGGCACCACGACGGGCCGACCCCGCCGGTGCGGTTGGCTCGACGTCGTCATCGGGCGCTACGCCACCCGGATCAACGGGGTCACCGACTTCGTCATCACCAAGCTCGACGTGCTCACCGGCCTCGATACCGTGCCGGTCTGTGTCGCCTACGACGTCGACGGTGTCCGTCACGATGAGATGCCCCTCGGCCAGAGCGACTTCCACCACGCCAAGCCCATCTACGAGGACCTGCCCGGCTGGTGGGAGGACATCACCACCTGCCGCCGGTTCGAGGACCTGCCGAAGAACGCGCAGGCGTATGTGCTGCGTGTCGAGCAGCTCATCGGGGCGCGGGTCTCGGCCATCGGGGTCGGACCGGGGCGCGACGAGATCATCGAGCGGTTTCCGCTGGGACGGAACTCCGACCGATGACTGAGCAGCCTGAGCACGCCACGCCGACCAAGCAGGCCCAGGCCGATGCGCCTCTCGACTGGGTCTCGCGTCTGGCCGACGAGGTACTCGCCGAGGCGCAGCGTCGCGGCCTGAACGAGAAGATCGTCTGCGCGTCGGGCATCAGCCCCTCCGGCCCGATCCACCTGGGCAACTTTCGTGAGCTGATCACCCCCCACCTCGTGGCCGACGAGATCAAGCGCCGCGGTATCGACTGCGAGCACCTGCTCAGCTGGGACGACTTCGACCGCTTTCGGCGGGTGCCGAAGGGTCTTGAGGGCGTCGACGACTCGTGGGGGGCCTACATCGGGATGCCGCTCACCTCGGTCCCCTCGCCGGCTGGCTCCCAGCACGCCAGCTGGGCCGAGCACTTCAAGGCGCCGCTGCTCGAGGCGATGGCCGCGACGGGGATCGTCGTGCGCGAGATCAGTCAGACCGAGCAGTACCGCGCCGGCGTCTACCGCGACCAGGTCCTGCAGGCGATGCGCGATCGGTTCGCCATCGACAAGGTGCTCGACCAGTACCGCACGCTGGAGGCCGTCGAGGCGGCGCGACAGAAGTCCACGGGTAAGGGCCGCCGCGCCGACGCGAAGGCGCAGCAGGGCAAGCCGCTCACCGACGAGCAGGCGCAGGCGCAGACCGAGGCCGAGCGCGGCTCCGGGGCCGCCACCGACGACGACGGCAGCTTGGGCAAGGCCGGCTACTACCCGTACAAGCCGTTCTGCACGGTCTGCGGTACCGACGACACCACCGTGACGGCCTATGACGACGACACCCACGACCTTCGCTACACCTGCGCCACCTGTGGTCACACCGAGCAGGTCAACCTCGACACCTTCACCAACGGCAAGCTCGTGTGGAAGGTTGACTGGCCGATGCGCTGGGCGCACGAGCACGTGCTGTTCGAGCCCTCAGGCGTCGACCACCAGAGCCCGGGGAGCAGCTTCGTCGTCGGCAAGGACCTCGCCCCGATCTTCGGTTGGGAACGGCCCTTCGGCCCGATGTACGCCTTCGTCGGCATTGCCGGCATGGCCAAGATGAGCTCGAGCAAGGGTGGGGTGCCGATTCCGGCCGACGCGCTCGAGGTCATGGAGCCGACCGTGCTGCGGTGGCTCTACGCGCGGCGTCGACCGAACCAGAGCTTCGACATCGCCTTCGGCCCCGAGCTTCAGCGGCTCTACGACGAGTGGGACGCGCTGAACCGGAAGGTCGCCGACGGATCGGCCCAGGCCGCCGACCGCGCGGCCCACCTGAGGGCCACGTCAACGGCATCCACGCTGCTGCCGGCCACACCGAGGCCACTGCCGTTTCGCACCATCGCGTCGGTCATCGACGTGACGCAGGGCGACGAGGCCCAGACCGTTCGTATCCTCGGTGAGCTCGACCCGACGAACCCCATCGCCTCGACCGACGACCTCCGTCCACGCCTCGACTGCGCAGAACGGTGGGTGCTCGGCTACGTGCCCGCCGAGGAACGCACGATCGTTCGCACCGAGCCGGATGCCGTTCTGCTCGCGTCGCTGGGCGAGGTGCAGCGCGAGGCACTGCAGCTGCTGGTCGGCGGACTCACCGAACACTGGTCGCTCGACGGGCTGACGCACCTGGCGTACGCGGTTCCCAAGATCCAGCGCGGGATCGACCCCGACGCCAAGGTTCGCGACCCCGAGCTCGCCGCGGCCCAGCGTGCGTTCTTCGTGCTGGTCTACCGTCTGCTCATCGGCACCGACACCGGGCCACGGCTACCGACGTTGCTGCTGGCCGTCGGCGCCGACCGGGTGCGCTCGCTGTTGGGCGGCTGAGCGCCGCGTCTGAGCAACACGGCCCAGCGCCGGGACGATCACCAACCACGGCGTTCACGTCGTGCGCCGACCTGCTGGGGTTGGTGTGCGGGCGGGGGGCGAGGTATAGGGGGGATGTACCTCGTCCCCCGCCCGGAGCGAGTCCACTGCGGGGGGCGGGACTGCGCCGTACGTCGACGTGGTCTCGGGGGGAGAGACCGGCGGGGAGGGTGTTCGTTCGCGCACCATCGACGTTGTATCCATCATCCCCCGCGGTCGCCATCGCGTCGACCGGTTCGCACATTACTTGAACAACTCTTTACCTTCGGCGCTCTGAAAGTTCATTCAACGGTCAGGTGCAGCACCGGAAATATCTCAAAGACGGCTATTCTGGTCGTGGCTTGGCGGAGAAACTCCGGTCAAGGGCCCACGAATCAGGAAAGTATCGTCATTCTGTGAGCGGCTCTGGTCAAAACTACATAAAGCACGCGAATGCCGCCCGGTGACTCCCGAGCGATCTCGGCAGGGTCGATGACGACCGTCGCGTCGTACTCCAGACCCTTGGTCGACATCGGGTCGACGACGTGCACGCGGCCGCCCGCTGAACCGTCGAGCATCGCGAGCCGGGCGGCGTACACGTGGGGGGTGACCACCGCGATCGAACCTTCCACCTGACCCAATTGAGCGTTGACGGCGGCGCGAACCGACGCCAGCGGGTCAGGCCCGAGCGAGCCTTCGACCGGGTCGATCCCGGTCTCTCGCACAGCCTCCGGGATGTCGGCGTCGGGCACCTCACGGCGCACGACGGCGGAGGCGTAGTCGAAGATCTCGCGGGCGTTGCGATAGTTGGTCTGCATGTGGAAGGCCTGGCGCGCCTGAGTGCCGAAGGCGTCGTCACGGGCCGCGGCGGCCTCGACCACATCGGGCCAGGAGGCCTGGGCGGCATCGCCAACGACGGTCCACGACGCGTGGCGCCCACGACGTCCGACCATCCGCCATTGCATCGGGGAGAGGTCCTGGGCCTCGTCGACGAGCACGTGTGCGTACTCCTCGGGTCGGCCGATGTGTCCGGCCAGCAGCCGCTCGCGCGGGTCGC
>JBDTVJ010000143.1:0-6639 GCA_040007275.1 Terracoccus sp. | reverse complement strand
ACCACTGAAAGCGGACGAGGGGGCGGTCGCCGGGATGCGCCCGCCCCTGACGAGATGGAGACCTGATGAATCCCACGCTGCAGATTCAGCCAGCCGAGACGAGCCTGTGGCCGGACTCGGGCATCTGGGAGGTGCGCGCGAGCCGCAGCACTGTACCCAGTCCAGGATGATGTGCGAACGCACTCGAGCGGGCCGCCGCGCGTGCCGGTGCCTACGTTCGCTCGCCGGCAGCACTGACCTGGACGCCTCGGTCTTGTTGGCGGTGCTGTTCGGCTACGCCCCACCCGCCGACGAGCGCCTGCGGTCGACCGTCGACGCCATCGGTGAGCGGCTGGCGCACGGGACCTTCGTGGCGCGGAACACCGGTGACGACGGACTGGCCGGCACCGAGGGAGCGTTCCTGGTCTGCTCGCTCTGGCTCGTCGAAGCGCTGGCCCGTACCGGCCTCCGCGCCCGGGCGACCGCCCTGTTCGAGGAGCAGCCAACCCACGCCAACGATGTCGGTCTCCACGCCTAGGAGGTCGACCCCGAATCAGGTGCGTTCCTGGCCAACTTCCCTCAGGGCCTGACCCACCTGTCCTTGATCAGCGCGGCCGCGGCCCCGGCCATTGGGGGGCCAGCCATGATGGTGTGGGGCGCCGTCGCGGGAGGCTGCGCAGGAACGGTGGTGCTCACGACTCTGCTGCGAGCGGCCAGCGAGCTGTCGCTGACCCGCATCGACCTGCCCTTCCTGTTGGGCACCAACCTGACGAGCGACCGCAAGAGGGACAAGGCCCTGGGCTACGTGCTGTTGCCGGTGGTGCATTCCACGGATGGGTCGACCTACACCGCCGCCGGATCGTCCCCGCAGCTGGAGCCACCGGCGTTCCTGATGCGCAACGACGGCGCTCGCACCCGGAGATCACCATCGCGGCCCACATCGCCTATGGCGCCCTGGTAGCAGGGCTGATCTCACGGGCCGCGTGAACGCCGCGTCGCGTTCGGTCCGGCCCCGGCTGACCGCCGACCTGCCGATTTAGCGGCGACCCTGCCCCTTTGCTATGTTTGCCCCGCAGCATTCCCCTGTAGCTCAATTGGCAGAGCAGCCGGCTGTTAACCGGCAGGTTATTGGTTCGAGTCCAATCGGGGGAGCCACGACGACCGAAGGCCTCGACACTCCCGTGTCGGGGCCTTCGGTCGTCGTGGTCGGGAGTGCCACGTTTCGCAGTTCAGTAGGCGCGGGCGGCTGGCTCCGCATCCGCAACAGCGACGGCGGTGATGCCCGCAGGGCCCATCTTCTGTGGGCCCTGACCACGGCTCTTGAGCCACCGTTCGACGGCGGCTGCCACCCGGGTCAATGCGTAGTTGATGACGATGAAGATGAGCGCGGCCACGATGTAGGCCGGCACCGTGTTGGCGTAGGCCGAGCCCAGCGTCTTGGCCGCGTTGAGCAGCTCTGGGTAGGTGATGACGACCCCGAGGGCGGTGTCCTTGAGCACGACGACGAGCTGTCCGACGAGAGCCGGGAGCATAGCCGTCAACGCCTGCGGCAGCTGGATCGACCTCAGGGTCTGGCCCGGCGACAGTCCGATCGACAGGCCGGCCTCGCTCTGGCCCTTGGGCAGGCTGAAGACGCCGGAGCGCACCAGCTCGGCGATGACCGACCCGTTGTAGAGCGTGAGAGCCAGCACCACGGAAGCCAGCGGGGCGGTGCTGGCGGAGACGAGGTTGCTCGTGGCGAAGTAGCCGAAGTAGGCGAACACCATCATGATCAGCACCGGCACCGACCGGAAGAACTCGACGACCGCGCCGCAGAGGCCGCTGACCCACCGGTTGCTCGAGAGCCGGCCCATGCCAAAGACGAGACCGAAGATGCCGGCGAACACGACCGACAATGCGGCGGCCTTGATCGTTCCCCACAGGCCGGTCAGCAGGTACTGGGTCCAGACCTCCGGGTCGGTCACGAAGGGAGTCCATAGCGACTTCTCGAGCTGGTTCGCCTCGCCCATCTTTCGCACGACGAGCCAGGCGACCGCGAGGGCGATGACGATGCCCACCACCGTGAGGATGGCGTGCCGTCGCCGGGCCTTGGGACCGGGAGCATCGAACAGAACGATCTCGGAGCTCATCGCTTCACCGCCAGGCGCCTGGAGAGGTTCGTGAACAGGATGCCGAGGGGCAGCGTGAGGATGACGAAGCCGAGCGCGAAGAGGAAGAAGGTCGGCAGGCTGGCCCCCTCGTTCTCGGTGATCTGCGCAAGCAGGCCGGCGGCTTCGGAGGTGCCGAGGATGACGGCCGCGACCGTGGTGTTCTTGATGAGCGCGATCAACACCGAGCCCAGCGGAGCGATGGCCCCCCGGAAGGCCTGGGGGAGCAGCACCTCGGTGAGCGACTGGTTGAAGGTGAGCCCGATCGATCGGGCCGCCTCCGCCTGACCGGTCGGGATGGTGTTCACGCCACTACGCAGTGCCTCACACACGAACGCTGCGTGGTAGATGGACAGCACGATGGCGGCCCACCAGTAGGCGTTGCGGCTGAGGTCCTGGCTGAGGCTGATGCCGAGGATGAAGGAGATGCCGAGGATGCTGAACACCATCAGCAGGGTCAGCGGGGTGTTGCGGAAGATGTTGACGTAGCTCGTGCCGATCAGGCGCAGCACACCGACGGGCGACACCCGCAGGATCGCGACGATGGTGCCCAGCACCAGGGCGCCGAGGGCGGCCAGCAGGGAGAGCTGGATCGTCACCCAGAAGGCGCCGAGGATGTCGTACTTGCTCAGGATATCGCCCATGCATCACCTCTCGTGGTGAGCCCGTGGGCGGGGCGCCGCGACCCACGTCGCTGGCACCCCGCACCGGGTGGTCGGTCAGGAGCAGGCGGCCGGGGTGGGCGGGTTGCCTGCTCCGGGCTTGTAACCGGCCGGGCCGAGGTTGGTGTCGACCGCCTTCTGCCATGAGCCGTCGGAGATCATCGACTTGATCGCGTCGGTGATCTTGCCGCACAGGGCGGTGTCACCCTTTTTGAGGCCGATGCCGTAGTTCTCTGTCGAGAACGGCTTGCCGACGACCTTGAGCTTGCCCTTGTACTGCTCCTGCGCCGCATAACCGGCGAGGATCGTGTCGTCGGTGGTGAGGGCGTCGATCGAACCGGAGGCCAGTGCCGCCACGCACTCGGAGTAGGTGCCGAACTCCTGCAGGTTGACCCCCGGCACCTTCTTCAGCACGTTCTGTGCCGAGGTCGAACCGGTCACGGAGCACAACTTCTTGCCCTTGAGCGAGTCGGGACCGGTGATCGAGGAGTCGTCGGCGCGTACGAGCAGGTCCTGCCCGGCGATGAAGTAGGGCCCCGCGAAGCTGACCTTCTCCTTTCGGGTGTCGGTGATGGAGTAGGTGGCGACGATCATGTCGACCTGGCCGGTCGAGATCAGCGTCTCGCGCTGAGCGCTCGGTGCCTGCACCCAGGTGATGTTGCCCGCGTCGGTTCCGAGCTTCTTGGCGACGTACTTGGCGACGTCGACGTCCATGCCGGTGAAGTCGCTGCCCTTCTTCAGGCCCATGCCCGGCTGGTCGTACTTGATACCGATCTTGAGGCCCTTGCTGGCTGCGCCACCGGAGCCGGAGCCGCCTCCGCTGTCGGACCCACAGGCGGCGAGGGTCAGGGCGAGGGCCGCTCCTGCTGCGATCGCTCCGATTCGTCGTGTCTTCACTGTTTTCCTCCCAGAGGTGTTGCCGTGTCGTGCTGGCGGCTGTGAGTTGTGCATTTTGTTCGGCGGTGCGGCCCCCGGCGCGGGGACGGGCCCGGCTCGGCACGCGGCATCCGTGATGGGTGCCGCACGCCGGGGGTCAGTGGGTGAGGATCTTGCCGAGGAAGTCTTTGGCGCGGTTGCTCTTCGGGCTGGTGAAGAACTCTTCGGGGGTCCCGATCTCGACGATCTGACCGTCGGCCATGAACACGACGCGGTCAGCGGCCTTGCGCGCGAAGCCCATCTCGTGGGTGACCACGATCATGGTCATGCCCTCCTTCGCCAGCGCGACCATCACGTCGAGCACCTCACCGACCATCTCGGGGTCGAGGGCTGAGGTCGGCTCGTCGAAGAGCATGACCTTGGGGCCCATTGCGAGGGATCGGGCGATGGCGACGCGCTGCTGCTGGCCACCGGAGAGCTGAGCGGGGAACTTGTCGGCCTGGGCCTCGATGCCGACCCGCTTGAGCAGGGCTTCGGCCTGCTTCTTCGCCTCGCTCTTGCTCGTCTTGCGCACCTTGATCGGCCCGAGCGTGACGTTGTCACGGATCGTCTTGTGCGCGAAGAGGTTGAACGACTGGAACACCATGCCGACGTCGGCCCGCAGCTGCGCCAGGCCTTTGCCCTCCTCGGGCAGCACCTTGCCGTCGATGGTGATGGTGCCGGCCTCGATGGTCTCGAGGCGGTTGATCGCGCGGCAGAGAGTCGACTTGCCCGACCCCGACGGGCCGAGAACGACGACGACCTCACCCCGCCCGACGGTCAGGTTGATGTCGCGCAACACGTGCAGGTCGCCGAAGTGCTTGTTGACGTCCTTGACGATGACCATCGGCTCGCGGTTGTCTCCTTCGGGCCGGCCTGGCGACGGATCGACCTGGTCGTGCTGCGCTGCATCCATGCGGGCAACCTACTAGGTCCCAGGCGCATCAGGCGGGATTGCGGGCACAGCGAAGCCGAATCGTGAGCGAGCCGTCACCCTCATGATCGATCAGCCAGCGGATGCCGCTCAGGGAGTGACGACGCCCGACGTCATCTTGAGTACGGCCTGGGTGGTGCTGGCGACGCTCTTGGCTGCCGTGGCAGCCGCGATGCTGGCGGGGTCGCTGCAGCTGGGCAGGGTGGTCGGGACGTCGCTGCCGGCGGGCGGCGTCACCGTGTCTGATGCCGTCGGCGCGCACTGCGTCGTGGTCGTGGTGCCCGAAGCAGCCGACGACGTAGTGGTAGGTGGCGTCGTGGTCGTGGTCGTGGTCGTGGTCGACGGCGGCGTGGTCGTCGTCGGCGTGGTGGTCGTGGTGGTCGTGGGCGGCGTGGTCGATGGCGGCCGCGTTGTGGTGGTCGTGGTCGACGGCGGCCGCGTTGTGGTGGTCGCGGGCGGCGTGGTCGTGGTCACGGGCGGCTTGGTCGTCGTGACCGGTGTGGTCGGCGTCGGCCGCGTTGTGGTGGTGGAAGCCGGTGCGGGCGGGATCGGCACGTCGCCGTCGATGACCGGCGGTGTGGGGTGCTTGACGACCGGCGTCGTGGGGGAGGTGCTGGAGTGGCCCGGCGCCGGGGCGTAGAACGGGATCTCGGCAGCGTGCGTGCCGCCGAAGCCGAGGTAGGGCGCAGGGTCGACGTAGTGGTTGTTCACGATGACGTCGAAGTGCAGGTGGCAGCCCGTCGACCAGCCGGTCGTGCCGACCAGCCCGATGACCTGGCCCTGCTTGACCACGTCACCGACCTTGGCGAACATCTGCGACTGGTGCCCGTAGGCGGTCTTCAGAGTGGCGGAGTGGGCGATGATGATGCGGTTGCCCCACGACGGGGTGGTCGAGGCGTAGACGACGGTGCCGTCGGCTGCCGCCTTGATCGGCGTCCGGCATGCGGCACCCAGGTCGATTCCGGTGTGGAACATCGCACGGCCCAGCAGGGGATGGATCCGAGGACCGAAGCCGGAGGTCTCGGGCGCGTCGACGGGGCGGATGAAGCCCGCTGAACCGGCCAGCGACCCGGCGAGGAGGGTACTTCCGAACTCCGGCCCCGCACTGCCGAGCACGACCACGCCTTCTGGCGCAAAAGCACCGGGCGTACCGAGTGAACCCGGCGCTCCCGGTAGGGCGAGCTCGGGGAAGACGATCTGTCCGCCGCCCCGGGCCGCTGCGTCGCTGACGACCCGGTCCTGCGGCTCGGCGGTCTGGTCGTGGGCGGCCACGATGGCGGCCGCCGACCCCACCGCCTCGGGCGTGCCCGCTGCGAGAACGACATTCTGCTGGCTGACGGCGGGGCTGGCGCTACCGGCCAGGAAGGGGAGCAACGCGAACAGCAGCAGCAGCGCCCCCAGTGGCGCTGCCCGAGCCCGAAGCCTGATGTTGAGCACGACGAGGTCTCGCTCGGACTGCTTCGCTTCCTGCATCAGCAGGTCACTCCCGGTGAGGCTGGTCGAGTTCTTCCGGGAGCATCGCCGCCCCCGGCCCGCAAGGCGACGTGACCCGACCCCCGGGGCCACGTCGACTTCCGATTTGCCCACTATAAGTCGCTGCCTGGCCGGGCGGCGCTGATTGCGAAACTTTTGTTCGATTCCCGGGCGGGAGCGGCCAGAGCAAGGGTCGGGGCGGCCGGGCGGCCGGTCGCTGTGCTCGACGCGGCGGCGGTTTGGGGACAGACTGCCACGACGGGATCCCACCACATCCCCTGACTTCACCGCACAGCGTTGACGGAGGTCTGCATGGCTGCTGGCGCCGGGCCCACCCGAAGGGGCTCCACCTATCCACCCATTGCCGACTACGGCTTCCTGTCCGACTGCGAGGTGACCGCCCTGGTGGCCCCGAGCGGCAACGTCGAGTGGATGTGTCTGCCTCGGATGGACGGGCCCAGCGTCTTCGGTTCCATCCTCGACCGCGACGCCGGCGGCTTCCGGCTCGGGCCGGCCGACGTGCGCGTGC
>JBDTVJ010000142.1:0-6640 GCA_040007275.1 Terracoccus sp. | reverse complement strand
CCGGCCTGATGCACGTCACGTTCGGCGAGTACCACGTCAACGACGTGGAGTTCGTCGCTGCGTTCGACGTCGATGACAAGAAGGTCGGCAAGGACCTCGCCGAGGCCATCCACGCCTCCGAGAACAACACCATCAAGATCGCCGACGTGCCCACCTCGGGCGTCGAGGTGCAGCGCGGCCACACCCTCGACGGCCTCGGCAAGTACTACCGCCTCACCATCGAGGAGTCCGGCGCCGAGCCGGTCGACGTGGTGAAGATCCTCACGGACCGCAAGGTCGACGTGCTCGTCTCCTACCTCCCCGTGGGCTCCGAGGCGGCCGACAAGTTCTACGCCCAGTGCGCCATCGATGCGAAGGTCGCCTTCGTCAACGCCCTGCCGGTGTTCATCGCGAGCGACCCCGAGTGGGCCGCCAAGTTCGCCGAGGCCGGCGTGCCCGTGATCGGCGATGACATCAAGAGCCAGGTCGGGGCCACCATCACCCACCGCGTCATGGCCAAGCTCTTCGAAGACCGCGGCGTGGTGCTCGACCGCACGTTCCAGCTCAACGTCGGCGGCAACATGGACTTCAAGAACATGCTCGAGCGCGACCGTCTCGAGAGCAAGAAGGTCAGCAAGACCCAGGCCGTCACCTCGAACCTCACCGGCCCCCTCGGCGGCAAGATCGCCGACCGAAACGTGCACATCGGCCCGTCCGACTACGTGCAGTGGCTCGATGACCGCAAGTGGGCCTACGTGCGCCTCGAGGGCCGCGCGTTCGGCGACGTGCCGTTGAACCTCGAGTACAAGCTCGAGGTGTGGGACTCCCCCAACTCGGCCGGCATCATCATCGACGCCATCCGCGCCGCGAAGATCGCCAAGGACCGCGGCATCGGCGGCGCCCTCCTGTCGGCCTCCTCGTACCTGATGAAGAGCCCGCCCGAGCAGCGCGAGGACACCGAGGGCCGGATCAAGCTCGAGGCCTTCATCGCCGGCACTGAGCCCCGCTGACCCCACACCACTGGTTCGAGGTATTCCGACGCGCTCGGCCGCGGCGGAATACCTCGAACCAGTGAGCGGGTATGGGTTCACGCGAGAACCCAAGAGCGGTGTCCCTGCCCGTGGGAACCACTCGACACCAATCCCCCCGGAGGCTGAAACCCATGAAGAAGTTGCTGATCCTGACGGCCGGCGCTATCGGCTTCGTTCTCGGCTCACGGGCCGGGCGCGAGCCCTACGAGCAGGTCATGCAGGCGTTCGGGAAGGTCAAGAACGACCCCCGCGTGCAGGAGAAGGCCCAGCAGGGAGCCGACTTCGCCAAGGCGCAGGCACCCGTCGTCGCTGACAAGATCTCGGATGCTGCCCGGATGGCGACCGACAAGGTGACCTCGTCGGGATCATCCGACGGCTTGCACCACCAGAAGGACACCGGGCCCCAGGGTCCCCTGCCCTGACCTGCCAGGCCGACTCGTCACGGGTCGGGTGTCGTCAAGCTGAGGTACCCGACCGCGACCGCCATCTCGCCCTACCTCTCGCGGTGGGCCAGGTAGTAGCGCACGAGCGACTGGGTCGAGGCGTCCTGCTCGGCGAGGGCGTCCTCGTCGCCGCCAACGGCGGGGGTGACCTGTTTGGCCAGCTGTTTGCCGAGCTCGACACCCCACTGGTCGAAGCTGTCGATGCCCCAGACGACACCCTGGGTGAAGGTGATGTGCTCGTAGAGCGCGATCAGCTGACCGAGCACCGAAGGGGTCAGGGCCGGCGCCATGATCGAGGTCGTGGGGCGGTTGCCGCTGAACACCCTTGCCGGCACTACGGACTCGTCGGTTCCCTCTGCCCGCACCTCGTCGGCCGTCTTGCCGAACGCGAGCGCCGCGGTCTGCGCGAAGAAGTTCGCCAGGAACAGCTCGTGCACGTCGCTCTCGCCGTCGACGAGCGGGTGGTGAGGGGTGGCGACGGCGATGAAGTCGGCCGGGATGAGCCGGGTGCCCTGGTGGATCAGTTGGTAGAACGCGTGCTGGCCGTTGGTGCCCGGCTCTCCCCAGAACACCTCACCGGTGTCGGTCGTGACCGGTGAACCGTCATAGCGCACGCTTTTGCCGTTGCTCTCCATGGTGAGCTGCTGGAGGTAGGCCGGGAACCGGTGCAGGTACTGCGCGTAGGGCAGCACAGCGTGGCTGGCGGCGCCGTGGAAGTTGTCGTACCAGATATTGAGCAGACCCATCAGCGCCGGTACGTTCTCGGCGAGGTCGGTCTCCACGAAGTGACGGTCGATGGCGTGCATGCCGGCGAGGAAGTCGGCAAAGTCCTCAGGGCCCAGCGTCACTGCAACGGCCGTGCCGATCGCCGAGCCGACGGAGTAGCGACCGCCGACCCAGTCCCAGAACCCGAAGGCGTTCTCGGGGTCGATGCCGAAGTCGGCCACCTTGTCGAGGGCGGTGGAGACGGCCACGAAGTGCTTCGCGATCGCCTCGGATGCCGCTTCGTTGCCGCCGTCGATCGCGCCGTTCGTCTTGAGGTTCTCGAGCAGCCAGGCCCGGCAGAGCCGGGCGTTCGTCAGGGTCTCGAGGGTGGTGAAAGTTTTGGAGGCGACGATGAACAGGGTCGTCTCGGGGTCGAGTCCCGACGTCTTCTGAGCGGCATCGGTGGGATCGATGTTGGAGATGAACCGGGCACTCAGGCCCGGCTTGACGTAGGGCTTGAGGGCTTCGTAGACCATGACCGGGCCGAGGTCGGAGCCGCCGATGCCGATGTTGACGAGGGTCTCGATGGGCTTGCCGGTCACCCCGCGCCATTCGCCACTGCGCACCTTCTCGGCAAAGGCGTAGACCTTGGCCAGCTCGGCGTGCACGAGGGGCACGACATCCTCGCCGTCGACCTCGACGTGGGTGCCCTCCGGCGCCCGTAGCGCGGTGTGGAGCACCGCCCGGTTCTCGGTGACGTTGATCTTCTCGCCGGAGAACATGGCGTCACGGCGCTCGGCCAGACCGACCTCACTGGCCAGGCCGACGAGAGCGGCCAGCACGTCGTCGTCGACGAGGTTCTTCGAGAGGTCGACGTACAGGTCGGCCGCGCCGTGCGTCATCCGCTCGACGCGGCCGGGGTCGTCGGCGAAGGCTTGGCGCAGGTCGATGGCGCGCTCTTTCAGCTCGGTCAGGCGCGCCCAGGCTGCGGTGCTCGTCGGGTCGGTCGGTGTACTCATGAGTTCCTCCGTCGTCTCCGGCTTCCGCGCGACCGGAGCCGCGCCGAAGGCCATTCCCACCTCCTGTGCAGCCTAACGACGGCCACGGCGCCACGCAGGTCGGCCTGGGGCAGCTACAGCAGCCCGATGCGGCTCAAGGCGGTTCGCAGCGTGGTGAGCTCAGCGCAGGCCGGCTGCGAGCTGCTCGAAGGCCAGCTCGATATTGCGCTCCAGCCGGCCCGAGCCACCGTTCTGCTGGTGTTCGATGCAGGCGCGCACGGCGCCGATGGCCGCAGCCACCGTGACTCTCGCTTCGACCGACGACCCGGGGCGTACGCCGAGCCGTCGTTCCAGCGCAGCGGTCACGGCGTTCTCGAAGCGGATGTTGTTGCCGACCAGCGCGGGGGCCAGCGCCGGTTCCGCCAGCAGGATGCGGCGCCGCTTGGCCCGCAGGTCGCGGTCGGCGGAGGCCGGGGCCAGCAGCTCGCTGAGCACGAGGCGCAGCGACGCAAGGGGTGACTCCCCGACAGGTCGGCTCTCGATGGCGGCGGTCGTCTCGGCCAGCTGGTCACCGGTGACGCCCAGCACCGCTGACTCCTTGGAGCTGAAGTAGTTGAAGAACGTGCGGGCGCTGACGCCCGCCCGTTCGGCGATCGCCTCGGTGGTGACGGCGGGGTACCCCAAGGCATCGACGAGGTCGAGGGCGGCGTGGTGCAGGGCACGGCGGGTCTCGCGCTTCTTGCGCTCGCGCAGACCACAGGTTTCGTCAGGGACTGACTGCGTCGGCATATCTCCATGGTGACACGTTCATGCAGACGCTGCAATTTTGCAGTGACTGCATAATCGTTGTACGGTGAGTTCCATGCCAGAAACCACGAAGGAGAGCGCCGTCGCCAGCACGACCGCCGCGCCGACCCCCACCGCGCCTCTCGAGGCGGCCCCGAACCACAGCAGCGCGCCCCAGGCCGGCCTGAGCCGGGCGACCCGAAACATCTTCATCGCCCTCATGCTCGGCATGCTGGTCGCCTCGATCAGCCAGACCATCGTCGGGCCGGCCATGCCGCGCATCGTCGCCGAGCTCGGCGGCATCGACCACTACTCGTGGCTCGCCACCGCTGCCATGCTCGCCAGCGCCATCACCGTGCCGATCGTCGGCAAGATGAGCGACCTCTACGGCCGGCGCAGCTTCTACCTCGGCGGCATCGTGGTGTTCATGATCGGCTCGGTTCTTTCGGGCACGGCCCAGAACTTCTGGTGGCTGATCGCAGCCCGCGCCGTCCAAGGGGTCGGCATGGGCACCCTGATGCCGCTGTCGCAGACCATCATCGGCGACATCATCTCCCCGCGTCAGCGCGGAAAGTACCAGGGCCTGATGGGTGGCGTGTTCGGCATCTCGGCCATCCTCGGCCCGCTGGCCGGCGGCTTCGTCACCGACAACTGGGGCTGGCGCTACCTGTTCTTCATTCCCCTGCCCGTGGGCGTGGCTGCCTTCTTCCTGATCAGCAAGTTCCTTCATCTCCAGCACACCCGGCGCGAAGCGGTCATCGACAAGGCCGGCATCGCCCTGCTTTCCCTGACCCTGATCCTGCTGCTCGTGCCCACCTCGCTCGGTGGCACCACGCTGGCCTGGGGCTCCCCCGTGATCATCGGCATGATCGCCGCCGGCATCGTCGGCCTCATCGCGTTCATCGCGGTGGAGCGCCGCGCCGTCGAGCCGGTGCTACCGCTGCGCCTCTTCCGCAGCCGACTCTTCACGCTGAGCAACATCGCCGCCTTCATGGTCTCGGTGATGATGTTCGGCGCGATGATCTACCTGCCGATCTACGCCCAGGGCGTGCTCGGAGTGTCAGCAACGAACTCCGGCCTCATCCTCATGCCCATGTCGGTCGCCATGATCGGGCTGTCGATCATCGCGGGTCTGGTCATCACCAAGACCGGCCGCTACAAGCTGCAGACGGTGGCCGGCATCCTCATCATGGGCATGGGTTTCTGGCTGCTGACCCAGATGCACTACGGCTCGAGCGAGCTCGACCTCACCCTCTCGATGGTCGTGTTCGGTGTCGGGCTCGGCATGTCGATGCAGGTGTTCACCCTGATCATCCAGAACGGCGCCCAGCGCAAGGACCTCGGCGTGGCCACCGCGTCGACCCAGTTCTTCCGCAACGTCGGCTCGACCGTCGGCATCGCGGTCTTCGGCACCATCATGACGAGCGGCCTCTCCAGCAACATCGCGTCGTACCTGCCCGCCGCGGCGGCCGAGAAGATCGCCGCTTCCGGTCAGTCGATCGGCGCCGGTTCGGTGCTCGACCCGACCCTGATGGCCAAGCTGCCGCCAGACGTCGCCGCCAGCGTGCAGCAGGGTCTCGCCGACTCCTTGCACAGCGTGTTCGTCTGGGGGCTGGTGCCCTTCGCACTCGCGCTGATCGCCACCCTGTTCCTCAAGGAGATCCCCCTGCGCGACACCGTGCACACCCCCGAGGAGGCCGGCCGCGAGCTGCTCGACACCATGTCGCAGGGTTCGCAGGAGGAGCTCATGGTTCCGCTCGGTCGCGACGGCGGGCACACCCGAACCGGCGAGCGCCTGCTCGGCCTGCGTCTCGGACTCCTCGCGGATGCCGCACTGCGCGGCGACCGTCCCCTGCTGATCCGGGCGGTCACCCAGCTCGGCAACGGTGACCTCGACGAAGGCGCGGCCCTGCTCCGACGCACCTCCCGGATGCTCACGACCGAAGACTTCGCGATCGCGGCCGACACCGAACGGTTCGCCGTCGAGGTCGCCGCCCGGGCGAAGCGGCCGAACGGCATTCTTGACGACGAGCTGCGGCGCGAGCTCGCCACGGCCGTGGCCGAGCGCGACGCCCGCACCGTCATGACCACGCTGGAGCCCACTGTCGCCGAGCGCCACGAGGCCGTCGACATCGCGCTGCTCGGGCTGGTCAGCGACGATCTCAGCGCCGCCCACCTGGTCGACCGCCAGAACCTCCGTGCTGCCGACCAGCTGGCCGCAGCGGGACGCTGAAAACACGACCCAGCCCAAATGCCGCTGGGCCCGAACCCTCGAACCGGGCCCAGCGGTATCCGGCCGGCTCAGGTGCGTGAGCTGCGGGCGATGGTGACCAGCTCGCCCGCCGGGCCGTCGAGGCGGCGCGGGGGGCGCCACACCGCCCGCAACCGGCGCTCGAGCGACAGTCCGTCGACGGGCACGATGCGCAGGGTGCCGGCATTCACCTGGTCGGCAACGGCCAGGGTGCTGATCACCGCGGGTCCCACTCCGGCCAGCACACTGGCCCGAATGGCGGCGCCGCTCGAGAGCTCGAGCAGGGGCTGGGCCCGGTCGTGCGCCGAGAGCGCGTCGTCGAGGGTGGTTCGGGTGCCCGACCCCGGTTCGCGCTCGACGAGCGACGTTGCGGCCAGCTCGCCCGGCGTCAGCGGCCGGCGGCGGCGGGCCCACGGGTGGTCGGGGGTGACCACCACGACGAGACGG
>JBDTVJ010000141.1:0-6658 GCA_040007275.1 Terracoccus sp. | reverse complement strand
CGGCGGCGTCGAGAAGGATGCCACTGCTGGGTGGGCCCAGGGGTGCGGCCAGGCCAACGATCAGTAGGGAAGCGGCCATGACCCGACCTTGTCGGTGAGCGGGGGTGCGGTTCATCTGGGCGGCCAGCAGGACGGCGTTGGCGGGGGTGGCCGTGAAGTAGATGCAGCCGAGGAGCGCGCCGGCGAGTACGGGATGGTGGACCCACCCGAGGGCGGCGACGGCGGTGGTGGCCGTGCAGCCCATGATCACGACCATCGTCGCAAGCGACAGGCGCGACTGTAGGGCCGGGGCGGCGACCGCGCCGAGAACGCCTCCGACGGCGGCGACGGCGAACAGGGCACCCAGGCTGGTCGCGGAGGATCCCGTGCTGGTCAGGCTGGCGATGATCGCGAAGACGGTGGCGGCGAAGACGAGCTGAAAGGCCGCGGCGGCAAGCAGGGTGGCCCGCAGGAACGGTGCAGCCCAGAGGAACCGGAGCCCGGTCAGCAGGTCCTGGCGGATCCGTGGGGGCGAGCCATCGTTCGCGGTGGGCCGCAGCGGGTGGCGGATGCCGGCTGAGCGGGTGGCGCTGAGGCCGAAGAGGGCGAGGTCGGCGACCAAGGGCAAGGCGGCCGTGAGGCCGTAGAGAAGGCCACCGACCGGTTGGCCGAGGAGGCTGATCGCGTGACCCCGCCCTTCGTTCGCAGCGAACGCCTGGGGGAGCCGGGCCGCGGGGACGACGTGGCGCAGCGCGACCGAGTGCGCGATGTCGCTGACGGCGCCTGCCGACGCGTTCAGCCCGGCTACGACGAGCAGCTGCCATAGTGTGAGGTGACCGGTGACCACGCTGGCCGCCAGGGCTGTGGTCGTGAGGATGCGCACGACGTCGGCGCCGACCAGCAGCGGGCGCAACGGAACCCGGTCGACGACGGCGCCGGCGGGGAGGCGGGTCAGGGTTCCGGCGGTGAGGGCCACCACGCCGAGCAGCCCGGCCAGACCCGTCGAGGTGGTGACACTCAGCGCGAGCAGGGGGTAGGCCAGGCTCGTGATGGTGGCGCCCAGCCCGGATGCCGCTCCGCCGGTCCAGAGGCGAACGAAGTCGGCGTTGCGGCGCAGCGACACCCGTCGGATCGGCTCGCTGTCCACGGCATCCGCCTCCATCTCGCTGAACGTACGTTCTGTACGTAAAAGACAGAGCGTACGCTAAGGCTCATGGACGAACAGATTCCGGTGACCGAGGCCAGGTCCCAGTTCTCGGAGCTGGTCAACCGGGTCGGGTTCGGCAAGGAACGCATCGTGTTGACTCGGCACGGCAAGCCGCTGGTGGCCCTCGTTCCCGCCGAGATGCTTGACCAGGACCGGGCAGTGCCGATGGTGACGAACATGGCGCCCCTGACGGTGCACGAGCTGCGTTCGTCGGGCGCGGATCAGCCGCGGGACCACCCGATCGCAGCGCAGCACCGCGAGTCTCCGTCGGCGTAGGTCCGGCAGGGCGGATGCCGCGAGCGCGAGCGCGGGCGCCGCGCGGTGCGGGCCGTTCTGGGCAAAGCCGCCAACGGCTGGCACAAATCGTGCCGACACGATGGGATGGGGCCATGCCCCAGAAGATGAACCTGCGTGCCTACATCGATCAGCTGCGCGTCGAGGGGTACACGGTGCGTGACGATCATGGCGATGACCCCATCCTCATCGCCCCTGACGGCATGGCCGTCGAGACGTGGCGCGACCAGTATCCCTACGAAGAGCTGATGTCGCGCAACAGCTACGAGGTCGAGAAGTACCTGCTACAGATCGAGCTGCTGAAGTTCCAGTACTGGTCGATGGACACCGGCGCCAAGCACGTGGTCATCTTCGAAGGCCGCGACGCGGCAGGCAAGGGCGGGGCGATCAAACGGTTCATGGAGCACCTCAACCCGCGGGCCGCACGTGTGGTGGCCCTGACCAAGCCAACCTCGACGGAGAGCGGGCAGTGGTACTTCCAGCGCTACGTCGACCACCTCCCCACCTCGGGCGAGATCGTCATGTTCGACCGCTCCTGGTACAACCGCAGCGGTGTGGAGCGGGTCATGGGCTTCTGCAGCGACGAGGAGTACGAGGTCTTCACGGGCCAGGCGCCGATCTTCGAGCGGATGCTCGTCGAGTCGGGAACGACGGTCACCAAACTGTGGTTCTCGGTGACCCAGGACGAGCAGCGAACGCGGTTCGCGATCAGGCAGATCGACCCCGTCAGGCGCTGGAAGCTCTCGCCGATGGACCTGGAGAGCCTCGACCGGTGGGAGGCCTACACGGCGGCCAAGGAGGCGATGTTCGAGCGCACCGACAAGCGATACGCGCCGTGGATGACCGTGAAGAGCAACGACAAGAAGCGGGCCCGCGTGAACGCCCTGCGAGCCTTCCTGAACCAGTTCGACTACGAGGGTAAAGATCCCGAGGTCGTTTTCGCCCCCGACCCGAAGGTGGTGAAGCGCGCCAAGTACGCCGCCGGCGACTAGGGCTGGCCACGGTCGCCTTGGTCGTGCTTGAAGGCTCGGACTGTCGACCGGCTGCACGGTCTCCAGCGACGGGGAGGCTACAGCGTTGCCAGCCGCGGCGTGTATGACGGCAGTGCGCAGCTTCCAGTGCCGTTGACGCAGCGGCTGCGCGCCCTTCGGGGCTCGGCCTTCGGGGGATACGGTCGAGAGGTCAGGGGATTTGAGCGTCAGGAGAACTGTCGTGGCAACCACACCCATCGTCCCGCCGTTCACCCGTGCGGTTGCCGTCGCCAAGGTCCGGGCCGCCGAGGACCTGTGGAACACCCGGGACCCCGAGCGAGTGGCCCTCGCCTACTCGGCGGACAGTCGGTGGCGCAACCGGACCACCTGGGTGACGGGCCGGGACGAGATTGTCGCGTTCCTGAACCAGAAGTGGGACCGGGAGCAGCACTACCGGCTGATCAAGGAGATCTGGGGCTTCGGCGACAACCGCATCGCCGTGCGCTTCGCGTCCGAGTCGATGGGCAAGGACGGTCTCTGGTACCGCTCCTACGGCAACGAGAACTGGCAGTTCGACGACGAGGGCCGCTGTCAGTCCCGGCACGCGAGCATCAACGACCTGCAGATCTCGGAGACTAAGCGGCTCTACCGCTGGGACGCTTCGGGTCCGCGGCCCGGCGACCACCCGGGCCTCACCGAACTGGGACTCTGACCACCGAGGCTGGGGACAGAACTTCTCGCTCGCTGAGGCACGCGGCTGGGATGATGGACGGATGCCGACCGGTCACGTCCTCTCCGTCAGCCGCGACCTCATGCACCGTTTCAGGAAGATGCCGTGCGCCTCGATCACCCTCGCCGCCGGACTGGGCGTGGTCGGTGACGCCCACGCCGGCACGCTCGTGCAGCACCGTTCACGGGTGCGCCGCGACCCCAATCAGGAGAACCTGCGGCAGGTACATCTCCTCCACGCCGAACTCTTCGCGGAGGCGGCCGATCGGGGCCACCAGATCGGCGCGGGCGACCTGGGCGAGAACATCACCACTCAGGGCGTGCCACTGCTCGATCTTCCCGTCGACACCCGGTTGCACATCGGCGAGGTCGTGGTGCGTCTGACCGGCTTGCGCAACCCCTGCCGACAGATCGACGACTTCCAGAAGGGTCTGCTCAAGGTGGTCGTGGCCCGGGCCGACGGCGTGCCGTCGACCGTCGAACCCACACAGACCGCCACCGGTGGCGTCGATCGCCTCGACGGTTCCCGCATCGTGCGCAAGGCAGGAGTGATGGGCGTCGTGGAGCGGGGCGGCGACGTGAACCCGGGCCAGGTCATCGACATCGTCCTTCCGGACCGGCCATACACCGCACTCGAACCCGTGTGAGGATGCTGCCCGCTCGTCTTGCCGAACCCGTGTCAAACGCCAGTGCGTGTGTCTCTCAACAGTCTTGCTCGGTCTGAGCCAGCACGCCCAGGCCAAGACCGCGCTTCGCGCAGACACCACGGTTCTCCGTGTGGGCCGAATGGGTGATCACGGGCGCTCAGGTGTCTCGGCGTGGTCGGGGTCGAGGATGCGGTAGGCGAGCAGCTTGACCCGGTCGCTGAGCAGGGCCCAGATGATCGCATAGGCCCAGACGAACCCGGCCCACCCCCAGCCGAGGGGTGGCATGAACAGTCCGTAGACGGCGATGAGGGTGGCGATGACCTGGGTGCCGATCACGGCGAGGAGCAGGATGCGGGCCGGGCGGATCGACCAGAACGGTCCGCGGGTGCGGGTGAGGAAGATCGTGAGGTGCCCGGCGACCGAGAGCATCAGGTACATCATGGTCTGCAGCTGGGGTCGGCCGATGTCGAAGACGCGCTCGCCGAGGTAGAACAGCCCGAAGGCGGCGACGGGGCCGACGACCCCCAGTACGGTGGCGATGCCCAAGACCAGGCGCATGTTCCAGGCTTCGGGCTTCATCTGGTAGTGGACGTTGTCGTAGGCGATCGACAGGATCGCGCCGTCGTTGAGCAGCGCCAGCATCACGATCATGATCGCGGTGACCGGGAAGAAGTTGAAGACGAGGATGGCCAGGGTCACGAAGAGCAGCACCCGCAGTGTCTCTGCGATGCGGTACATGGCGTAGGAGTTCATCCGCTGGAAGATCTTGCGGCTTTCCTTGATCGCGTCGATGATCACCGCCAGCCCGGGCGTGAGCAGGACGATAGCGGCGGCGGCCCGGGCGGCGTCCGTGGCGCCGGAGACGGCGACGCCGCAGTCAGCCTTCTTCAGGGCTGGGGCATCGTTGACGCCGTCACCGGTCATGCCGACGATGTGACCGCGCCGTTGCAGGACGTCGATGATGTGGTACTTGTGCTCGGGGAAGACCTGAGCGAAGCCGTCGACGGTCTCGATCTGCCGCACCATCGCGGGGGTTTCGCTCTTCTTGACGTCACCGAGGCCGGCGGCATCCAGGATGTTCGTGCCAAGCCCGACCTTGGTGGCCGTCTCTTTGGCGATGGCGATCGCGTCGCCCGTGACCATCTTCACGCTCACGCCCATCGCACGGGCCGTGGTGATCGTGGCCTCGGCGTCTTCGCGGGGCGGGTCGAACAAAGGGAGCACGCCCAAGAACATCCATGGCTCGTCGCCGTCGGCGCGGGCCACCCCCAGCGACCGGTAGCCGCGGGCGGCGAAGTCGTTGACGGCCGTGTCGACGGCCGGTGTGATCGTGGCGCTGTCGCCCGCGAGCGCGAGGATCACCTGGGGGGCGCCCTTGCTGACCCTGAACATGGTGGCGTCGGCACCGGTGACGGTGGCCTCGGTGCGTTTGTCGACCGGGTTGAACGGATCGAAGTGCGTCACGGTGTAGGCATCGAGCGCCTTCTGGTCGCTCAGCCCACCGAGGACGGCGAGGTCGATGGGGTCATCGTCATCGGCGCGGGAGGCCAGCGCGCCGGCCAGGATCACGTCGGCGGGGGTGATGGTCTCGATGCTGAACGGTTCGCCGAGCGTGAGCGAGTTCTGGGTCAGGGTGCCGGTCTTGTCGGCGCACAGCACGTCCACCCCGGCCAGCTCCTCGATCGCGACGAGACGGCTGACGATGGCCTGTTGCTTGGCCAGCAGCCGGGCGCCGACCGCCATGGTCACCGACAGCACGGTCGGCATCGCGACGGGGATCGCCGCGACCGTCAGCACCAGCGCGAACTGCAGGGTGGTCAGCACCGCGTCGCCGCGCAGCAACGACACGAGCACGATGACCGCGACGAACCCCGCCGCGAGCATGATGAGGTAGTTGCCGATCCTGAGGACGGCTTTCTGGAAGTGGCTGACGGTGTGGACGTCCTGGACCAGCTCGGCGGTCTTGCCGAAGTAGGTGTGGGTTCCGGTGGCGTAGACCAGGGCGCCGATCTCGCCGCGGCGGATGATCGATCCCGAGTACACCGGATCGCCGGGTGCGCAGGTCGCGGGCAGTGACTCGCCGGTGAGCGCGGCCTGGTCGACCTCGATCTCGTCGCCCTCCAGGAGCCGGGCGTCGGCGGGCACGATGTCACCCAACCGCAGCCGGATCACATCGCCGGGCACCAGCTCTCGCGCGGCCGGAGTGACCCATGCGCCGTCACGTCTGACGCGGGCGTTGATCGCGAGCTTGGCCTTCAGCGCGTCGATGGCGTTGCCGGCCTGACGCTCCTCGGTGTACCCGACGCCGGCGTTGGCCAGCAGCAGCACCAGGATGATGAAGAAGTCGGCCCAGTGTCGGACGGCGCCGGACAAGATCACCGCGACCTCGATCATCCAAGGGATCGGTCCCCAGAAGTAGGACAGGAACTCCAAGAGCGGGTTCGTCTTGTGCTCGGTGATCTCGTTCGGCCCGTACTGGCTGAGCCGTTTGACGGCTTCCGCCTGGCTGAGGCCTTCGGCGGAGGTGGCCAACCGCCGCTCGAGCTCCGGCATCGGCAGGGTCTTGAGGTCGTCTGGGGAGTCGGCCGGTGCCGCCATCCCCGTAGACCTGGTGTCACTCGTCATGAGTGGCTCCCTGCGAACCCCAGGTCGAGTCACGGATCTCACGACGGTCCTGGCCGTGGGTGTTGGCGCAGAGGCGGTGTTGAAGGATGGCTCTCACGCCGGCACCGTCCGGGGCTCGCTGCCGTTGGGTGCCGGCACCGGTACGGGCCCAGCAGCGGCTTGTTCGCGGGTGATGAAGGCGCCGAGCTCGGCGATGGTGGTCATGA
>JBDTVJ010000140.1:0-6732 GCA_040007275.1 Terracoccus sp. | reverse complement strand
ACGGGGTCGACCCGGCCCGGGTTGAACTCGGACATCACCTGGAAGCGGCCGACGACCGGGAGCCGGACGGGCCCGCCGGCGTCGATGACCATCGTGGTGGCGGACCCGGAACTGGCTTGCTCGAGGCAGGCATCCGAGGCGGACGCGCCGCCGGCCAGGGCGAAGACCATCAGCAGGAGCATCCCGGCCGGCAGCAGCGAGATCAGCGCCAGGACCCCACCGGCGACGAGGAGCTTCTTCGCGGTGCTCATCGACGGGCCGGCATCTCGGCGCGGGTCACAACCCAGCCGCGGGCCTCGTCTGGGACCAGGTGCACCCGGACCATGCCGGCGTCGGTGGGGACCGCGACGAGCAGGACCCGCTGGGATCCGTCTCCGAAGGGCTGAAGGCGGGCCGGGCCGGTGACTCGGGTGTAGGGCACCCGGGTGGCCAGGACCCCGTTGTAGTCCAGCACCGCTTGCGGGGACAGGTGCGGGGTGACCCCGGCCCACCAGGCGTGCTGGCTGGTCCGGGACGGCCGCGCGTACGCCGTGGTGAAGTCGGTGGCACGCTTGATCGCCGCGGCCGCGGCCGGTGAAGCGGGGTCGACGGCAATGGTCTGTGGAGCGCCGGCGGGGGCGTCGGCCGGGTCCGGCGGGGCCTCGTCCATCGGCTCGTCGACCTCCGCAGTGGTGGTCGGGACAGCAGATAGGCGGGTGACGGTGGGGTCGGGTGTGGCCGTGGGGAGAGTGTCGCCGTCCGCTGGGGGCCTGGTAGGGACGGCAACCGCTGGGTTCGTCGCGGTTGGGGTCGCGGCGAACCCAGCGGAGGTTGGGGTGCTCGAGGGTGCAACGGCCGGCGAGCGGGGTGGGCGGGCGGGCCACAACAGGAGCACCCCGACCCCGAGCAGGGCCGCGGCCGCAACGAGGTACAGCAGGACGGGCCGGGACAGGATGCTTCTCATGGGAGCCGCCCGGGGGTGCGAGGCTGCTGTTTCAGGCGCGTCTTCAGCGCAGAGACCCGCTCTTGGGCTTGCCTCGTCTGCGCTTGGCGCGGCTGTTCGGGCGGGCCGGCGGTGCCGGGTTTCGGGGGCGCCTTGGCTGAGGGAGGAGCCGGGGGTGGCGGCGTGCTGGGAGACGTCGTCGACGAGGGTGCGGTGGTGGGGACCGAGGTTCGTGGCGGCGTGCCGGGCTTCGAGCGGCGACCGGCCTCGAACGGGTCCGGGACGGGCGCCTGGTGGGTGAACTCCCCCGGCTTGGGTTTCTTGCCTTTGGCGCCTCGCGCCGGGCCGGGAGGCATCGAGGTGTTGGGGCCGGGGTGCTGGGGTGTCATCTCGGGGGTGGTGGGCCGGCCAGCGGCGGCCGCCCGCCCGGCGGCATGAGCGGCCCGGCCGGCGAACGCGCCGACCGCGGCGACGTTGTGCGCGTACTCGCGGCCGTAGGCGTCGACCGCGGCCGCCTTCTCCCCCACCTTGGTGGACACGTTCTGCTTGGTCGCGGACATCTTGTCCTGAAGGGTCTTCTTCTGCCTCGACGCGGCGCTCATCGCAGCCGAGGTCCAGCGGGGAACAGCCACCGGTGCCCCGATCGAGGCACCGAGCGCGACCTTGCCCGCCGTGACCGCCACCTTGGCGCCGACCCGAGCCGCCCGGACCGCCCGAGAACGGTGCGGGGCTGGGGCGCCGGCACTCGCACCTCCGGCGCCCCCACCCTCGACGGAGGAACCCGGACCGGACCCGCCTGCTCCGGGCTTGTTCGCGGCGAGCATGCTGCGGCCGAGCTTCCACTGGCCGTACGTGGTCGCCCCACGTCGGACCGAGGAGAGCACGGACGGGCCACGGGCTTGGGTGCCTCCCCCGCCGGGGGACAGCCCCCTCTTGAGCCGCTCCGCGGCGGCCTTGGCCTTCTTTCGGTTGTTCAGCAGGTACATCAGCAGCATGACCCCGCCGATCGCGACCAGCAGGTCGATGAGGAAGAACGCGACGATCGGGTTGAGCCCTCCCCCACCGTCAGCGGAAGGCTTGGTGGCCTGCAGGAACACCAGCTGCAGCAGCTCCATCTGGATGGTGAGCATGACCAGCAGCACCAGTACCCCGACGGCGGCGAACACCGCTGAGGCGGCGGTCCGGAAGAACTCGGTGCGCCCGTCACCGGGGGCGATCGCCCGCGGGGCGGCCCACAACAGCTTCAGGGTGTCTTTGCAGGCGATGAGCCCGCAGACCAGCAGGCCCACCGCCAGCACCAGCGCAAACAGCATCAGAGCGAGTACCGACGGTGAGAGCACGATGGCCGTCCCGAGCGCGGAAGTCCCATCAAGGCTGGTGGCGCACGACTCGACGGCCTGACGCACCTCGGGTGCGTCTCCCGGGCGGGGCCCGCCGGCCAGGGCGGCGTGCCACTGCTGCGTGCAGCTCGCTGGCAACGCCTGGCCGAAGTTGATCAGCTGGGTGGGTAGTTCGACGAACATGTCGGCGAGCTTGGCGCCGGCGTTGTCACTTTTGCCGCCAGAGACGCTGGTAGCGATCTCGACGCCGGCGTCGTGGGCTTTCATGACGATGCCGTCGGGGCCGGTGATCAGCTTGACGGGGTTGGACAGCAGGCCACCGATCAGGGCGAGGATGAGCGCGGAGGTGGCCATCTCGGTCAACCCGGAGGCGGTTCGGCCTCGCATCAGGGCCACTGCGGCGACCGCCGCGGCGATGGCGACGAGGAACTTGATCAGGTTGGAGTCTTCGATCAGCCGCTGCAGGGGGATGGCGATGGTGTTCAGGCCGTCCCGGACGTAGCTGAGCCACCCGAAGGAGGCGGCCAGGTTGACGATCCAGATGATGAAAGCGCAGACGAACTTGTAGACCCAGAAGATGATCTGGGCTACCCCCACCAGGACGGCGTTGAAGCTGAACCCGAGGGCGTTGGTCTGCGGGTCGAGGCTCAGCTGGTACTGGCTCATCCGCAGACCCGCGCTCGAGGTGACCCCGAACACGTCGAGAGTCTGGTTGTTGTCAGCCATCCGCGGCGGCCTCCACCGGGTCCAGCGGGTCCACCGTGAGGGCGTCGACCTGGGCGGTGGGCGGGTCCGAGAGAGTGGCCGCGCGGGAGGCGGGGTGGGACGGGAGCAGCATCTTGGCCCAGCCGGCGGTGCCGTTGGCGTGGCTGACCCACGCCTCCCCTTCCCGCCCGGCCAGGACCCGGCCGGTGGCGGGGTCGATCGGTGAGGTGTTCTCGACGAGGTCGCGCACCATCCCGGGGGTCTGCGGGTCGGTGGCGGAGAACCCGAGCCATTCGACGGTGTCGATAGCAGCAGCCGTGTTGGCCTGGCCGAACGCGATCCGGGTCTCGATCAGGGACCGCAGGGCCGGGGAGCCCAGGTCGGAGGCCAGCTGCGAGGCCAGCCACACCGCGGCGCTGGCCCGGCGGGACTCGCGCACGATCTCGATGGCGGAGCGTTCCGACTCAGGGCTGCTGGTCAGGTAGGACGCCTCGTCCGCGACGACCAGGGTGGTGCGGGACCGGTCGAGGTAGGCCTGCACGCGGGCCATAGCGAGCAGCGCCGCGTAGTAGGCCCGCCCGAACAGCTTCGGGCCCGACATCTGGTCGAACTGGTGGGGCCGGGCGAGCTCGTCACCGGTGGGCAGCTCGAGCCCAGCGGTGCGCAGCACGATCAGGGCCGCGGTCATGTCGGGGGTGGGCAGGCCGGGCTGGAACATGACCCGCGCGTAGGAGCGTTGGGCGTGGACCCGGATCCGGCGGGCGACCTGGTCAGCGCCGGGGAGGGCGCACTTGTCGGAGTCGAGGTGCTTGAGCAGTCCTCCTGCAGCGCTGACCCGGTGCTTTTTGAGATAGGCGGGTTCCAAGGCCAGGGCCAGGGTGGCGCCGAGCTCGTGGTTGGGTCCCAGGCCCGTCAGGGCGGTGAGAAAGTCGGAAAGGATCTCGGCGCCAACGTCGACGCCGTACACCCGCAGCGGGTCGAGGGTGTACTGCGGGTCGACCGGGTCGATGACGAACCCGCCCGGCACGAGGGGGCAGAGCCGGCCGTACTCGCACTCGGGGGTGCGGTCGATCACGAGAGCCTGGGCGCCCTGCTTGACGGCGGCGAAGATGCCGGTCTTCAAGAAGGCTGACTTGCCCCGGCCTTTCTGGCCGTTGACGGCCAGGTTGCCGCCCAAGCCGCGGCCGCTGTAGCGGATCAGGTCGAGGAACAGCACGGCCAGCAGCCCGGGTTCAGTGGTGTTGAGCCCGGCGGGCCACCCGGCGGCGTCGCCGAGGCTGTTGTCGACGAACGGAACCGTCAGAGCCAGGTCGGTGGTGGTGGTCTTCTGCTCGTAGGCGGTCACGATCCTGCTGCGCGCCACCCCGGGCATCATCACCGCCCACAGCTGCTCCTGGGCGCTGCCGGCGGGACGGTCGGTGGTGCAGTCCGAGGCGGTGAACCACTGTTGGACCAGCTTGGCCTGCTCCTGCGCATGCGACCCGCTGCTACCCGGAACCGCCAGGATCGTCGCGTGGTTCAGCTCGGCTTCGTTGGTGTCGTTCTGCAGGATCGCCTGGTACTCGCTCAGCAGCCGCCCGGACTCATCCAGGGCATGTTCCCCCGTGGTGATGGCCCCTTCCCGCTGGTAATACTGGTCGTTGAGGTTGGCTACCGCCGAGGCGGTCTTGCGCAGCGCCTGCTCACGGCCGACCTTGCGCAGACGCACAGCCCAGTCGACTCCGAGGACCCCGCACTCGTCGATGCGGCCGAGGTACTCGCTGCCCGGGAAGGCCATCCCGTGTGGTGGGAACCCGGTGATGGCCACCAGCGACTGGTACGAGGCGTCCTCTCCCCGGTCGGCCAGCGCGGTGGTGCATACCTTCACGAACCGGGCCGTGAGCGGGTTGAGCCGGCGCAAAGCTCGCCTGTCCTGGATGTCGGAGCGGCCCCCCACGTCCAGGACAGGGGCAGAGATCATCGCGGAGCTGGACGGGTGAGGCCGGCTCTCCGGGACCACCTCAACCGGGTAGGACGCCAGCCCCCGCGAGGCGGCGTGCTCCCAGATCCAGACCGTCTCGGCGACGGTGACCGGCCGTGGCCGGAACGGCGCGGGGATCCGGGCCATCACCAGGTCGGCCTGCGCCAGCCGGGAACGCAGTCGGGCGGGCGGAATCGGTGCCGGCGCCGCCCCCAGCGCGGTGCGGATCCGCTCCATCCCGGCCCGGCCCGGTTCCATAGCCCGGTCCCACCCGGCGTTGGCCAAGGGCACGAACAGAAACCGGGACCGTTCACCGAGCGGGTACTGCTCAAGGGTGTCGAACGTGGCGTCGCACTCCTCGAGCCAGTCCGGGTGGTCCTCCCAGTGCTCTTCAGGGATCCCCGTCAGCATCCGCGCCACCACCGCCGCGGGGCTGGTATTGGTGACCAGTCCGAGCATCAGGCAGTCCCCGGCCGGCAGTGTCCGGAACAGCAGCCGGTGCATGTCGGCCACCGCCTTCTTCTCCTCGCTGCGCCGGGCCCCGTAGGGCAGCCCGGGCAGGCGCCAGCCGGCCCAGACGGCTCCGTTACGGGTCCAAGCCAGGTTTCGGTGCAGCGCCGTGTAGGGCACGTCTGAGCGCATGCTCAGCTCACTTTCTCTGCGGCGGCCAGGAGCCGCTCGATCGCTGTCACCGGGCCGGGGCCGGTGGTGCGGTTCGGGAGTCTTGTGGCGTCGGCAGCAGGGCCCGGGAAGGCCGCCACCAGGACCGGACGAGCCGGGACGAGCAGTCCGCCAGCGGCGGACTGACCTGCCAGCAGCGGAGTCGGACCAGCCAGGGTGGCCTGCTGCTCGCGGGACTGCGCCACGGGCGCGGGGGCAGGGTTACGCAGTGCGGGGGTGGCTGTGACGTGGTCGGCGATCACGAGAACCCGCAGGGCGGGTCGGGACGGGAACAGCTCGCCCAGGCTCCGACCCGGCCAACCCAAGGCCTTGCCGTGGTAGGACCCGAACGTGGGTGAGGACATTCCACCGATGAGGCTGGCCGCGATCGCCACCGGGCCCCGGGCCCCAAAGCTGATCTTCCCAGCGAGGAACCCCGCAGCCAGGGCCGGGATCGCCGCAGCGATGAAGTCCAGGACACCCCACTGCCCCCAGAGAGGGCGTAGCACGATCGCCGCCAGGTAGGTCCCGACCATGGCCACCACCTGAACCAAGGCGTAGGGGCCCCCCGGTAGGGACACCCCACCTTCGAACTTCCCGATCAGGATGGGAATCTTGAACGCTCGCGTGAACGAGCGCATCACGATCGTGCTCTCCGGCTGGGACACCGCTACCCCCCTTTTTGACGTTCTCGCGACGGGGCTCAGACGGTGAACGCAGGGAGGTCAGGCAGAGCGGTCGGTCCCGACGGGGCGCCGTCGCGCTCCCCCGGCGGCACCGTCGCGGCCTGCAGACTCCTCGCCGGGTCGTGCACCTGGGTGGGGGCGCCCAGGTCAACCTTGGCCTTGTCGCCGGTCGAGAACAGTCCCCCTCGGACCCACCACATGGCCAGGCCGGCGACGATCACCACCGTGATGACGGCCGCTGCCGCCATCTTGGCCTTGACGATCGTCCAGCCGCCGATCGCGAGGATGCCGAGGGTGATGCCGTTCTTGGCCAGGTCAGTGCCGCTGGTGAACAGGCCATCGAGCGTGCCGATGATGCCGCCGGCGCCGGCGCCGCCGGGGTCGGCCGGGCCGGTGGAGAGGGAGGCGACGGATGTCCCGGCCGCCTCAGCGAGAGTGATCATCGTCGAAGTCATGAGC
>JBDTVJ010000139.1:0-6736 GCA_040007275.1 Terracoccus sp. | reverse complement strand
ATGTGGGGACGTTCGTTTGTCCTCTTGCCGGTATGGATCGGGCAAGGGATGGACCGTCGACGGGCCTCTCGTGCAGTTGCCCACGTGCCCCCCTACGGCCGCTCGGCGAGTCCAGGTTGTCGTCGTACGCAGGGGGCACCCGAAACAGACGAGCTTCGGTGCAAGCGCGACCGCGCAGCGCGCTGACCCGACGGCAGCGACTCGCGCGCGGGAGTGCCCAGGTCGGCTCAGTCTCTGGCTCCCGCTTGCTGTCTACAACGTGACGCCGAGACTTGCCCGAGAGACCTCACCGGCTCTTAGGACTTGAGGTGGGGAGTCATGCCAGCCCATAAGCGCGCGTGCGGTCCGCGACTCTTCCCATAACGCGGCGTTTATGTCATACAGCCAGCGTCACTGCCCAAGATTGGCTGCATCTCGCCAGCTCCTGCGAGCCCCCTTCTTGACGTCGGGCTGCGCGAGCGTAGCGGCCCTCAACGCGGCGTGATTGCACGTTGACGTTCGTGGAGATTTACGCTGCTTCCACACCGTGTCAGCGAAAGGAAGTTCCGTTGCTGAGCAACCAATTGAGACTCCGCTCGTGACGGCCTTTTCCCTATACGCCTGGACATCCGCCCCGGCCCCCGTAGCCGGGTCTCTCAAGAGCTGAAGAGATCGTTGACACCGACCGCGGGTGCGTTGGGAACTGAGCGACCAACGCGTCTGGTTCTCACAGCCACAGCCACAGCCACAGCCACAGCCACGGCGTCCACGTCAACATCGACGTGTTCTGAACCCGTGCAGGCGACCTCGGACATCGGCAGCCCCCAGCGGGATGTGCTTCTGGAGCAGCCGGGAGTGACGCTCGTGGGGCCCGTCAACTCCAGTATCCGTAGCTGATCGACGAGCCGTTCGGCAACGCGGTAGCCGCGCCAGCCGAAACCCAGCCCCACGGCGTCGGGATAGCGGCCCTGTCTATCACTGATGGCCTTGTCCGATTTGATCAGGTTCCGTCACTTTCCGGATAGGATTCGCCGCAGCCCGTTCCGGGCCCTCGTTCGCCCACCACAACGATGAAAGCACGTGTCACAGATGCGCAAGATCCTTATCACGGGTGCCGTCGGCGCTCTCGTCGGTGTCGTAGCCATGACTACGCCCGCCCTCGCTCAGCCCGCCGGAACCATCGCTCCCACAGCGGCGCCCGAGGCGGTTACCGTTGCTAGCGCTTCGGCATCCACCGGCGCCTACACCTCGCTCAAAGCTGCGCGGGTGCTGGACACCCGCTCGCGCAACGGGGTCACGACGATGACGCCCCTGACTGCCGGCGGCACCGTCACAGTGCAGGTAACCGGCCGTAGTGGTGTGCCGACGAGCGACGTCGCGGCCGTCGTGCTCAACGTCACAGTGACCTCGCCGACGGCGGCCAGCTACCTCACCCTCTACCCGACTGGACAGGCTCGCCCCGCCACGTCAAGCATCAACTTCGTGCGCGGCTCCACTCGCGCGAACCTCGTGACCGTTCCTGTCGGCGCAGGCGGCAAGGTCAGCATCTTCAACGGAATAGGCACGACCCATGCCATTGCTGACGTGCAGGGCTATTACCTGTCCGGCGCCACGATCCCGACCGCCGGCACGTGGGGCTCCTACCAACCAGTCGCACCGGTACGGCTCTACGACACGCGCGCCTCGACGTCGGGCAAACCGTTGCCGCCCGGGGCCGTGAGGTGGGGGATTGTCAACTTCGGCGAAGCGAACCCCCGCGTCCGCGCCTTGGCTCTGAACGTGACCGCAGTGTCGCCCAGCGGTTCTGGCTACCTGACGGCCTTCCAGGGTGACCCCAACCGCATTCCGGCGACCTCGTCGCTGAACTACACGGCGGGTCAGACCACGCCCAACATGGTCATCGTCCCCACGTCGCTGTGCCTGACCGACTGCTCTGACCCCAACACGCCAATCTTCGGGCTCTACAACTCCAGGACCGCGTCGACACAGGTGATCGTTGACCTCGTCGGCTACTACGACGACAACTCCACCGGCCAGGGGCTGCGCTTCTCGCCCGTCACGCCACAGCGAATCGTTGACTCTCGCAGCTCGCTCGGCGCGGCCCCCCTGACCAAGGACACCGAGCGCACCGTGACGCTGCCGGAGAACCTTGCCGGTATCGACACCTACGGGATCGTTGGTAACGTCACCGCGGTCCGCCCGACCGCCGACACCTACGTGTCGCTCTGGCAAACCGGTGACGACCGCCCCAACGTGAGCAACCTCAACGCCACCGCGCAGGCAATCGTCGCCAACATGGCCATGGTCGGCCTCGATCAGAACTACCGCTTCAACGCGTACAACAACGCCGGTACGACAAACCTGCTCGTCGACGTCACCGGCACATTCGAACAGTGGCCGCCGACGCCAGCCAAGGTCCAAACCACCACCGGGCTCACCAAGAACTTGTCGGCCGCACGATCAAGAACCACCCCCGCACACGCCGAGAGCCCTCAATCGTTCGAACTCGCATCCGCACGCCCAGCACCCGGGCCACGCAACCCTTGAGACAACGTGCGGTCATTCCGTGACCCCCAAGATTCTGGAGCCACCTCCGCAGGAATGGGAAGGGCAGCGTGGCATGTGGCCATGTCAGCCGCTCACGGAAACCACTGCAGCACAGCCCACTTCGTGCACCGATAATCGACGCTCCGTCAGACCATTGGTGCGGCGCGGCGGGTTCTCGGTCGCTGTCCGGAGCGAGGACAAGCGCCTTGACGCTCCCGACCTCGAGCAGGCCAGAGGGTCGCCAAACGCGTGCTGGCCGTCACGTCTGGTCGACGGCAACCCAGTCTTGGACCCAGCGTCCTCGTCGGCGACGGCGGCGTCGCCGCGTCCGGTCACGGGCCAGCGACGATGGTTTCGAGTCCGGCGCACCGGGGCGGGTTCAGCGCGTCTGGATCGACGGGGCCGCAGGTGGGAGCCGTCGGCGGCTATTGGGCGTTGGCGTGGAGGCCAGGGCGTATTGAACAGCCGCGTCGTTTCCGCCGGCGTGCAGCAGGATTCCGACGGTGGGTGAGTGCACGCCGGGACGTCGGAGGGGGTTATCGACGATGGCGACGTAAACCCGAGCTGACGACGATGAACGTCTCCTGGAGCCAGCCCATCAGGCCCGCCTCCGCGTCCTTTTCGAGGTCTCGCTCGGTCAGGTTGATGGTCACCTCTCGGCGGGGGCGAGCTGGCCGCGCGTGACACCATCGGGGGCGACGGCCGCGACTCCATGTGGCTCTGCGCCCCGGCCCCGCTGGGCCCCGATCACCGGGAGCGTGCTGAAGCCTGGCGCTCCGCCCTTGCGGCCGTCGGCGCCGAAGAGAGGTTGCGCCGACTTTTCGTGACCTTGCCGAGCCCGGGCAGGTCACCGTCCAACCCGCCAGCCCTGGGCGTGCCCGGGTGCCGTAGCGTCAAAGGGTGCGCCTCACCGACCTGACGACCGCAAGGGCGTTGGCGCTCGCACTCGAGGTGGAGGTGGGTGTGCTGGTGCGGGCCGTGGCGCGCGACCAGCGCCAGTCGGCGAGCGAGGTGGAGGAGGCGCTCGCGGCTGCGACGTTCGCCCTGGTTCGGCTGACGGAGGCGCTCGGGGCCGCCGGTGGTGCGTCCGGGCTGGCGGGTGAGGGCGGCCCTGCTGATCCCGAGCCGCTCGAGGTGACCGTGCCGGTGCTCGGGGTCGACGGCTGCCGCGGTGGTTGGGTCGGTGCGGTTCTCGAGCCTGGCGCGCCTCGCCCTCGCATCGCCGTGGCCCAGGGCATCACCGAGCTCGTCGAAACGGTCCGTACGTCGCTCGGCGTGGCAGTGGTGGGCATCGACATCCCGATCGGTCTGCCTGACAACACGGTTCGTCGAGCTGACGGCCTCGCCCGCAAGGCGATACCCGGCAAGGCGTCGTCGGTGTTCCCGACGCTCACCCGGGCCGCGTACTCGGCGCCCGACCGCGCCGCGGCCGACGCCGTCAACCGGTCGCGGTGCGGGCAGGGGGTCGGCGCGCAGGCGTTTGCGCTGCGCGACAAGATCGTCGAGGTCGACGCGTGGGTGCGCTCCCGCCCTACGGTGACGGTCATCGAGGTGCATCCTGAGCTCTCGTTCGCCGCCATCGCCGGCTCCCCGATTCGGCCCAACAAGAAGTCGGATGCCGGCCGCTCGGCCCGGCTCGCGGCGTTGCACAGCGTCGGCATCGCCTCACCCAGCGTCCTTTCGGGCTCCGGCTACGCCGCCGACGATGTGCTCGACGCCTGCGTGGTCGCCTGGACAGCCGCCCGACACGCGAATGGTGCCGCTACGTCGCTGCCGGCGGTCCCCGAACGGTTCTCGGACGGCATCCCCGCAGCCATCTGGAGCTGATGACCGGCGCGCTGCGCAGATGGTCGGGCGCTGGTTCACCCCCCACCCGCCCCGGCGGCGGTCCGGTTGGCTGGGGGCCGGATGGCAGAGTGTCGCCATGACCACTCGCGAGTTCGACATCGTCCTCTACGGCGCCACCGGTTTCGTCGGAGCCCTGACGGCAGCCCACCTCGCTGACCACGCGGGGCCGAACGTGAAAGTCGTGCTCGCCGGCCGGTCGCACGCCAAGCTCGAAGCAGTGCGTGCCGACCTCGGCACGGCTGCCGCCCACTGGGAGCTGGTGACGGTCGAGGCGTCGGACTCCGTGGGGCTGCGCCGGATGGCGGCTCGCACCACCATGGTCGCCACCACGGTCGGCCCCTACGCCCGCTACGGCAAGGAGCTGGTGCGGGCCTGCGCTGAGGAGGGCACGCACTACGCCGATCTGACGGGTGAGGTCCTCTTCGTGAGGTGGTCGCTCGACGAGGTCGCGGCTCGCGCCGAAGAGACGGGAGCGCGGATCGTGCACGCCTGCGGCTTCGACTCCATCCCGTCCGACCTCGGCGTGCTCGTCACCGCCGAACAGGCCGCGAACGATTACGCGGGAACGCTGGGCGACACCACCCTGACCGTGCGGTCGCTGCGCGGTGGGATCTCCGGAGGCACCATCGACTCGGGCCGCCATCAGGCGATCATCGCGCGCGACGACGCGGTGGCCCGGCGCACCGTGAACGACCCCTACGGCCTCAGCACGAGACGGTCGGAGGAACCGGCATCCTCACGCGGCTCGGGCAGCGGGGTGCTGGCCACGCTCAAGCGGTGGGTGCCCATCGACCGAGACGGCGAGACGGGCCGCTGGAGCGGACCGTTCATCATGGCCGCGTTCAACACCCGGATCGTCCGGTTGTCGAACACCATCACCGACTGGTCGTACGGCCGGGAGTTCCGCTACCGCGAGGTCACCGACTTCGGCGCCAGCCCGGTGTCGCCGCTCATGGCCGGTGGCATGGCCATCGGGCTGGGGGCGGCCGTGGCGGGGCTGGCCTACCGGCCCACCCGGGCCGTGCTCGACCGGGTGCTGCCGAAGCCCGGAGACGGTCCCACCGCCGAGCAGCGAGCCGCCGGTCGGTTCCGGATGGAGATCGCAACGACCACCACGACGGGTGCCCGCTACCTCACGAAGGTCGGCGCCGACTACGACCCGGGCTACAACGGCACTGCGGTCATGCTGGGGGAGACCGCCCTCTGTCTCGCCCTCGATGGTGACCTGCTGCCCGACCGGTCGGGGGTGCTCACGCCGGCCACCGCCATGGGGGTCGAGCTCGTCGGCCGGTTGCGGGCGCACGGCTTCGTCTTCGACACCCAGCGGGTCCTCGAGTCGTGAGACCGCAGTGGTGAGGTCACGGGGCCAAGGGCTGCCAGCCTCACCACCAAAGAAATGCTTGACAGTCACTCAGTGTCACCGACATACTGCCAAACATGTCTTTGGAAGATGGGGGTCGACAGGTGAACGCCCTGCGGGCCACCGCGCACCCGATGCGGCTACAGATGCTGTCCCTGCTGACGGGCGCCGAGCTCAGCGCGGCCGAGGTCGCCCGCGAGCTGGGCACGACCCAGGCCAACGCCAGCTACCACCTGAGGTTCCTGCTGGGCGCGGGCCTGCTCGTCATCGCGGGCGAAGAGAACGTTCGCGGTGGCCGGGCCAAGAAGTACCGGCATCCCTGGGACGCTGAGCCGGCTTCGGGCTCAGCGAAGACCACGGCGTCTGACGGCGACAGGGACGCCTACGTGCGAGCTTTCGCCGACATGATTCCCCGTCGCTTCCGGCAGCGGAGCGTCGGGTCACCGGCCCTGCTCACCGACGCCGAGCTGTGGGTCACCCCGGAGGCCTGGGGGGAGGTGCGCGACCTGCTGATGCGGGCGAGCCGGCTCGTGCACGAAGAAGCCAAGCCGCCCCGCACCGAAGGCACGGTGCGCACCAACGTGTCGGTGGCTGCCTTCACCATGACCACGGAAACGCAGGAGGAGCGATGATGCTGGGGGAGTCGCTCGGGGCGCTCGGTGACCGGCGCTTCGCTTGGTACTTCACGGCTCGCACGGTCTCGACCGCGGGCTCGGTGATGGTTCCGGTGGCGCTGGCCTTCGCGGTGCTGCATGTCGACAGCTCCGCCGGCGCCCTCGCCCAGGTGCTCGGCGTGCGCACTCTGGCGCTGGTGGTCTTCCTGCTCGTCGGCGGCGTCGTGGCCGACCGGTTCTCGCGCATCGTCGTGCTCCAGGTGTCGCACGTGCTCACCGGGCTGAGTCAGGCGGTGGCGGCGACGCTCATCATCAGCGGACACGCGACCCTGACCCAGCTGACCGTTATCGAGGGCATCAACGGAGCAGTGTCGGCCTTCACGATGCC
>JBDTVJ010000138.1:0-6769 GCA_040007275.1 Terracoccus sp. | reverse complement strand
CGGCCGGCGGCGGCGGGCCCACGGGTGGTCGGGGGTGACCACCACGACGAGACGGTCGTGGGCCACGGTCGTGCTGAACAGCCCTCGGGGCACCGACGGCGACTCGACGAAGCCGACCTCGCACGAGCCGTCGGCGACCCGCTCGAAGGTCTGGGTGGAGTTGTGCACGTGCAGGTGAATGCGGATGCCGTCGTGCCGGGCCCGCAGCTCGCCGAGCCACGCGGGCACGAGGTGCTCGGCCACGGTCATGCTCGCGACCACCGTGAGCTCGACCTGCCGAGCCTCCCGAAAGGAGGCAGCGGCGTCGAGCAGCCGGCCGGCGTCGGTGATCACCCGACGCGCCCAGTGCACGACGACCGTTCCCTGCGGCGTGAGGGTCGAACCTCGTGCTCCCCTTTTCAGCAGCGGCACGCCGAGGTCACGCTCGAGACCCTTGAGCGTGCGACTCGCATTGGGTTGTGCGACGCCCTGCTGTCGGGCCGCAGCGCCCAGGCTGCCGAGCTCGTCGACGGCCACGAGCAGGGCCAGAGCGCCGAGGTCAGGCAGGGGGCGGGGCATGCTCAGATCATATGGCCGGGGCCAGTTAGGCATATCAAAGCTGTATGGATCCATGCTGATTCACGGTCTACTGGCCACTCGCCTGAGGCGTCACGCTGGAACCATGACCACCGACCTGAACCAGACGGCCTACACACCGATCCCATCCGCCGACGACGAGGTCGCCGTGGTGGCGCCGCCGCAGGGAGTCGTCGACGGCGGCCACTCCGGTGGGCGCATGGGTGGACGCATGGCTGCCCTGCCCGGGCTGGGGCTCGCCCTCGTGGCTGGGGCCATCGCCTTCGGGGTGTCCAAGCTCCTCCCGTCGATGAGCCCGCTGCTCGTGGCCATCGTGCTGGGCGCGGTGCTCGCGAACACCGTAGGGGTGCCGGTTCGTTTCGAGGCGGGGCTGGCCATCGCGGCCAAACGACTGCTGCGCATCGGGGTCGCCCTGCTCGGCCTGCAGCTCGCTCTGCCTGACGTGCTGGCGCTGGGCTGGCCGGTCATCGGTGTCGTCGTGGCGGTCGTCGGGCTCGGCATCGCCGGCTCACTGTTCATCGGCGCACTGCTCGGCCTCAGCCGCACCCAGCGGCTGCTCATCGCCTGTGGCTTCTCGATCTGCGGAGCGGCCGCCGCCGCTGCGGTCGACGGCGTGATCGACGCCGAGGAGGAGGAGCTGGTCACCACCATCGCCCTCGTCGTCATCTTCGGAACACTGATGATCCCCCTCGTGCCGTTGCTCTCGGAGCTGTTCGGGCTCGACTCGACCACCGCCGGGCTCTGGGCCGGCGCCTCGATCCACGAGGTGGCCCAGGTGGTCGCCTCGGCCGGCATCATCGGCGGCGGCGCCCTGTCCGTGGCCGTCGTGGTCAAGCTGGCCCGGGTGCTCATGCTGGCCCCCGTGCTCGCCAGCATCGGGCTGCGTCAGCGCCGCGTCGATGCGGCGGCTCGGGCCGACGGCGCCTCGGTCGACGTCAGTAACCGTCGCCGACCCCCGCTGGTGCCGCTGTTCGTCATCGGTTTCATCGCCTTCCTCGCGCTGCGGCCAACCGGCGTCATTCCCGCGGACGTGCTGTCGGTCGGAGCCTCGCTCGAGACCCTGCTGCTCGCGATGGCGATGTTCGCCCTGGGGGCGGCGGTTCGGGTGGCCGGACTGCGCAAGGTCGGCCTGCGCCCCTTCGCGATGGCCGCGGTCTCGACGGTCTGGGTCGCCGGCCTGGCCCTCGCCGGCATCCTGCTCGTCGCCTGAGGACGCCGCCCTGCCACCATGCCCGCCCGCCCGACCGTGCGTCTGGCACCCGGTAGTCGCCACGGGTGTCAGACGCACAGCAGGTTGCGCGGCTGACACCTGCCCGGACTCACGGGTGCCAGACGCGCACCCGGCGGACGGAGGGCAAAGGCCTAGAGTCAGCGGATGACCAAGGTAGCCCTCGTCACCGGAGCATCATCGGGCATCGGCGAGTCGATCGCGATCCATCTCGCCGCCGACGGCTGGACCGTCTACGCCGTGGCACGACGGGTCGAGCGCATGGCCGACCTCGCCGCTCACGGGATCACGGCGTTCGCGATGGACGTCACCGACGACGCCTCGATGGTCGCCGGAGTCGACCGCATCATCGAGGAGCAGGGACACATCGACACGCTCGTCAACAACGCCGGCTACGGCAGCTACGGCCCGGTCGAGCACGTGCCCATGACCGAGGCCCGGCGTCAGTTCGAGGTGAACCTGTTCGGTCTGGCGCGGCTCGTCCAGCTGGTCACGCCCCATATGCGCGACCGGCGCCTCGGCCGGATCGTCAACATTTCCAGTATCGGCGGCAAGATCTACGAACCGCTCGGCGCGTGGTACCACGCCAGCAAGTTCGCCCTCGAGGGCTTCAGTGACAGCCTGCGCGTCGAGCTGGCACCGTTCGGTATCGACGTGGTCATCATCGAGCCGGGGCCGATCCGCTCGGAATGGAGCTCGATCGCCCGCGAGAGCATGGTCGAGACCGCGCAGGGCACCGTCTACGAGACGCAGGCCGCCGCCATGGCGCTGACCTACGCTCGGGTCGACACCCCGCGCCTCAGCTCGGGCCCGGAGGCGGTGGCCGAGCAGGTGCTCAAGGCTCTCGGATCAGCCCAGCCCGCTGCGCGGTACCCCGCCGGTCGAGGGGCGCGGTTCGTGGTCACCGCCCGGCGACTGCTTCCCGACCGCGTCATGGACGTCGCCGTGCGGCGACTCTTCACCCCCTGACCAGCCATCCCCCACCCTTCCTCAGTCGTCTGGCCACCCTTCCTCAGTCGTCTGGCCACCCTTCCTCAGTCGTCTGGCCACCCTTCCTCAGTCGAGTGGCCAGTTTCGTACGCTCGAGTGACAAGAAAGTCGGCCATGCGGCCGTACGAAACTGGCCACTCGACTGGAAGGGGGCGCGGGGTCAGCCCCAGACGAGGGCGCGGGCCGGGTCCTCGAGCATCGCCGCCAGGTCGGAGAGGAACCGGCTGCCCAGCTCGCCGTCGACGAGCCGGTGGTCGAAGCTCACCGCGATCTGGGTGACGTGACGGATGGAGATCTCGTCGGTGCCGTCGGCATCGGTCACCACCCAGGGCTGCTTGCGGATCGCCCCGAAACAGACGATCACACTCTCGCCGGGGTTGATGATCGGCGTGCCGCTGTCGACCCCGAAGACGCCGACGTTGGTGATCGTGATCGTGCCTCCCGACATCTCGGCGGGCTGGGTGCGTCCCTCACGCGCCGTGGCAGTCAGGGTCCCCATCGCCTGGGCCATCTCCAGCATGGTCAGGGCGTGGGCGTCCTTGATGTTGGGCACGATCAGGCCCCGAGGCGTCGCCGCGGCGATGCCGAGGTTGACGTAGTTCTTCTGCACGATCTGTTGGTTCGCCTCGTCCCACGTCGCGTTGACCCCGGGGCTGCGTCGGATCGCGATGATGAGGGCCCTGGCCAGCACGAGCAGCGGCGTGACCTTCACGTCGCGGAACTCCCTGTCGCTCTTGAGCTTGCCGACCAGCTGCATCGTCTTCGTCACGTCGACGGTGATCCACTCGGTCACGTGCGGGGCCGTGAAGGCCGACCCGACCATTGCCTGCGCGGTCATCTTGCGAACGCCCTTGACCGGGATGCGTTCTTCGCGCTCACCGGAGCCGAACGGCATCCGGGATGCCGCTGGGCTGGCCGAAACCGCCACAGGCGCAGACTCGTTCGTCGCCGTCGAGCTGATGTGGCCGGTCACGTCGTCACGTGTGATGACGCCGTCGTCGCCGGTCGGGGTGACGGCCGCGAGGTCGACGCCGAGGTCCTTCGCCAGCTTGCGCACCGGCGGTTTCGCTCGAGGCCGCTCGCCCGGGGCGACGGCGGCGGTCGGTGCTGTTACCGGCTCACGAGGCGCCGGAACCGTCGGCTCCGGCGCCGGTGGCGCAGCAGCGATCTGCTCGGTCTCGGTGGGAACGTTCGTGCGGGCGGCAGGTGCGCCCTTGCGGGCTCGCCGCGCCGTTGCGCCGGCCTTGGCGCCATAGCCGACGAGGATGGCTTCCTGGCCGGAGGCGGGCTCGGCCGTCTCGCCCGGAATCGCCGGTGTCGGCGCGCTGTCGCCGCCGAGGCCGTCGTCGATCGAGACGATCGGGGCACCGACCTCGACGGTGTCACCGACCTGAACGAGAATCTCACCCACCGTTCCCGCCCAGGGGATCGGCAGCTCGACGAGCGACTTCGAGGTCTCGACCTCGAGCACGATGTCGTTGACCTTGACGGTGTCGCCGACCGCCACCTTCCACTCGACGATCTCGGCCTCGGTGAGGCCCTCACCGGGATCGGGCAGGTTGAACGTCTTGATTGCCATGAAGATTCGGCTCCGATCAGGTGTGTGTGGTCAGTAGGCGAGTGCGCGGTCGACGCCGTCGAGGATCCGGTCGAGGTCGGGAAGGAAGTTGTCTTCCATCCGGCTCGGCGGATACGGGATGTTGGCTCCGGCGACGCGGATGACCGGCGCCTCGAGGTCGTAGAAGCACTGCTCGGTGACCTGCGCCGAGATCTCCGAGCTCATCCCGAGGAAGCTGCTGGCCTCCTGCACGCAGACGAGCCGCCCGGTCTTGCGCACGGAGGCCGTGATGACGTCGATGGGCAGCGGCGACAGCGAACGCAGGTCGATAACCTCGAGCGAGGTGCCCTCGGTCTCGGCCGCACCGGCGGCTTCGAGCATCGTCTTGACGACCGGCCCGTAGCCGACGACCGTGACGTCGGTGCCGGCGCGAACCACGTTGGCCTCGAACAGGCCTCGCGGGGCGGCGGCGGCATCCACGTCGTACTCGCCCTTGTCGTGGTAGCGACGCTTCGGCTCGAAGAAGATCACCGGGTCGTCGCAGGCGATGGCTTGCTGGATCATCCAGTGGGCGTCTTCCGGATTGGAGCAGGCGACGGTGCGCAGGCCGGCGGTGTGGGCGAAGTAGGCCTCGGGACTCTCGGAGTGGTGCTCGGGACTGCCGATGCCGCCGCCGAACGGAATGCGGATGACCATCGGGACCCGCACCGCCCCGAGACCGCGCGCATGCATCTTCGCGACCTGGCTGACGATCTGGTCGAACGCCGGGTAGACGAAGCCGTCGAACTGGATCTCGCACACCGGTCGGTAGCCACGCAGGGCCATGCCGAGAGCGGTACCGACGATGCCCGACTCAGCGAGCGGGCTGTCGATGACCCGATCTTCACCGAAGTCCTTCTGCAGACCCTCGGTGATGCGGAACACCCCGCCGAGCTTGCCGATGTCCTCACCGATGAGCACGACCTTGGGGTCGCGCTCCATCGCCTTGCGCATCCCGCTCGTAAGGCTCTTGGCGAGCGTCATCTTCGTGGTGGCCATCAGTTCGCCTCTTCGAAGCTGGCCTGGTAGGCCAGGAAGGCAGCGCGTTCGGCCTCCATCACCGGGTGGTCCTCGGCGTAGACGTGATCCCACATGGTGTGCCCGGGCATCGTCTCGAGGCTGAGGCAGCCGGCCCTCAGCTCGGCCGCGAACCCGTCGGCTTCTTCGTCGATCGCCTTGAAGAAGGTGTCATCGGCCATCGCCTCGTGAGCCAGGTAGCTCTTCAGCCGCAGGATGGGGTCCCGGAACTTCCACTGCTCGACCTCGGCCGAGATGCGGTACTTGGTGGGGTCGTCGGCGGTCGTGTGGGCACCCATCCGGTAGGTGTAGGCCTCGACCAGCACCGGCCCGTTGCCCGAGCGCGCCATGTCGAGGCAGTGCTGCGTGACCGCATACGTGGCCAGGATGTCGTTGCCGTCGACGCGCAGCCCCGGGAAGCCGAAGCCTCGGGCTCGCTGGAAGAGGGGGATTCGGGTCTGCTTGGTGACCGGCTCGGAGATGGCCCACTGGTTGTTCTGGCAGAAGAACACCACCGGAGCATCGAAGCTCGCGGCGTACACGAAGGCCTCGCTCACGTCACCCTGCGAGCTGGCGCCATCGCCGAAGTAGCAGATCACCGCCGTGTCGCGCTCGGGGTCGCCCGTGCCGACGTTGCCGTCCATCTTCACGCCCATGGCGTAGCCGGTGGCGTGCAGCGCCTGGGCCCCGATGACGATCGTGTAGAGGTGGAAGTTGTTCTCCTTCGGGTCCCAGCCCCCCTGGCTGACACCGCGGAAGAGCTGCAGCGAGCTCTGGGGGTCCATGCCGCGCACGAACCCGACCCCGTGCTCGCGGTAGGTCGGGAACACGAAGTCGTGCGGCTTGAGCGCCCGGCCGGAACCGACCTGGGCGGCCTCCTGGCCGAGCAGGCTGGGCCACAGGCCGAGCTCACCCTGACGCTGGAGCGCGTAGCCCTCAGCATCGAGGCGCCGGATCAGCACGAGGTCGCGGTAGAAGCTGCGCAGGTCATCGGCCGTGAGGTTCTCGACGTACTTGTCGTAGTCGGGGTGGGAAACCCGCTGGCCCTCCGGGGTCAGCAGCTGGATCATGTCCGGGCCGCCGTCGCCGACCGAAGGGGTCGGCTCCTGCCGCTCGGCGACTGCTTTGTCGCTCACTGGGGCTCCTTCGCCGGTCGAACCGACCATTGTTCGGGCCGCTCACGGGGATCGCCCGCTCATCGGCTGTGGGGGCAGAGGTGCTCGTCGCGGTGGCGGCGGGCACGTGCAGGACCTCCCTTCGCAACTTACCGGAGCACCCCGGGAATCTCACAATGCGGGACGCCCCCCACCGACTGCCCCGGACGCCAATGGGCCCGTCCTGTACGAAACTGGCCACTCGAC
>JBDTVJ010000137.1:0-6842 GCA_040007275.1 Terracoccus sp. | reverse complement strand
CCTCGGCGCTGCGAACGGCGCCCCCGACCTCGTCGTTGGCCTCGACCACGACGACATCCCACCCGGCATCGCCCAAGGCGATCGCGGCCACGAGTCCGTTGGGGCCGGCGCCGACGACGACGGCATCCACCTGTTCGCTCACGCTGTTCTCCTCACGCTGTTCTCTTCATGCTGTTCTCTTCACGGTCGGCCGGATCATGGTCTCCCACCATGAGACCGCCCTACCGGCCGGGGCGCCACCTCCTCTCGGGCGAGAGGTTGCCTCGAAGGAGGTAGCCGAAGTGATGGATCGGGGTACGGACAGGGCAAGCACGACGTGTGACCACGACGAACGAAGGCACCAGTGACGAACTTCGGCTACACCCTGATGACCGAGCAGAGCGGCCCAAAGACCTGGTGAGGTGGGCGATCGAGATCATCCGTGAGCTGCACGCCGGAGGGCTCGTCACCTACCGCGGTCAGCACTTCGACGTCGACTCCGCCGAAGGCTGGGACCTGCCCGACACCCCGGTCGAGATCGGGGTGATCGTGGAGGGCGGGCAGCATCCCGTGCGGGCGGCCCAGCAACGTTTTCTCGCTGAAGCCGCCGAACCCCTGCTCGGGCGCCTACGGGCAGCCGCGCCCTGACCGCGACAGAAACTTCTGCTCGAGCCGTGACGGTCCGGGGAGGAGCGGTGTCTTTACTTCTGACGGTCCACGAGGGCCGACCCGAACTGTCCACAGGTGTCCACACGGACATCTGCCACGGCGCACCACCCAAGGAGAGAACATGACCGAGAACATCACCGAAGCCAAGCCCACCATCCCCAGCACCACGCAGGAGCAGGAGGCTCGCGAGAAGCAGGAGCAGGAGCGGGCCCGCGAGCGGGAGGCGCAGGAGCAGCAGCCCGAGCCCAAGCAGCTCGACGACCTGCACACCGAGCACGGCGACACCACGATCGCCGACCAGGTGGTCGAGAAGATCGCCGGCATCGCCACCCGTGAGGTGAACGGCGTGTACGCGATGGGCTCAGCCGCCGGCCGCGCCATCAGCAACCTCACCTCAAAGATCTCCTCGTCCAACCGGGCCAACGTCTCGAGCGGGGTGACCATCGAGAAGGGCGAGCGCCAGACCGCCATCGACGTCTCCGTCGTCGTCGACTACGGCGTCTCGATCGTCGAAGTCAGCGACAACATCCGCCAGAGCGTCATCGACGGCGTCGAGCACGCCACCGGCCTTGAGGTCGTCGAGGTCAACATCAACGTGACCGACGTGCACCTGCCCGAGGAAGACTCCGACGACGACCAGGGCAGTGCCAGCGGGGCCGGCCACCGGCCTTCGGAGCGTCTCGCGTGAGCACGAGCCGCTACGCCGTTCTCGTCGGTCTCGTCCTCGGCTACGTGGCCGCCTTCGGCGGCTTCGGCCACTTCGTGCTCGTCGGCGTCTTCGCTGCCGTCGCCTGGGGCATCGGGCTCGTTCTCGAGGGCAAGCTCGACATCGGGTCCCTCCTGGGCCGGTCCTCGGATCGTCGCTGATGGCCTCCGCTGACGAGACTGACCCGACGCATGCCACCGGCAACCGGGCGGCCCTCCCCCGCCCGGCCCTGACCGGCCGAGGTCAGCTGGTGATCTCCCAGCACGTGATGGAGCGAGTGGCCAGCCAGGTCGCCAGCGAGATCACCCAGGCCGGCGGCACGTCCGGCGGCCTGCTCGGCATCGGCGCCCACCCAGACCTCGCGGCGCGCCCCGCGGCCAAGGTCGAGCTGTCGGGTCAGCAGGCGTCTATCGCGCTCGACATCGTGCTCGGTTACCCCACCCCGCTGGCGGCCACGACCGACCGGGTGCGCCACCACGTCGTGAGCAAAGTGCAGCAGCTGACCGGCGTCGAGGTGACCCGTGTCGACATCGACGTGACCGGCCTGCACCTGACCACCGGGCAAAGAGAGGCCATGAGATGAGCCGCGGAACCAACCCCGTCTCGCTACGGAGGCGGCCGTCGCGCACCGCACCGGCCACCATCGCGGCCGTCGTCGTGACCGCGGTCGGGGTGCTGCTGGCGTGGGCGGGAATCGCCCGCCTGGTCGATGGTCGGTGGCCCTCCTTCGTCGGGTGGACCCACCGCCACGTCGGTGACCTGACCTGGGGCTCGGCGGCCGCGATCATCCTCGCGATCGTGCTCACCCTCGTGGGTCTCGTACTGCTCGTCAGTGCGCTGGCCCCCGGCCAACCCAACGCCTACGTCATCGACGACAGCGACCTCGACTCGGGCGAGGTCGGGTCTACCGAGTTCGTCATGACGCGCAAGGCCGTGGCCAAGTTGGCGACCGCACACGCCCATCAGGTGTCGGGAGTCGACTCCGTGTCGGCCACGGTGACCAGTCGCGCCGTGCGTCTCACCGTCAGCTCGCCTTCCGCCCAGCGCGAAGAGCTGACCCAGAGCGTCACCACCGCGGTGCGTGAGGCACTGGATGCCGTGCGCCTGACGCCCACCCCCACCGTGACAGCGACCGTAAGGACGACCCAACCATGATCATCGTCAAGGCGCCTGACACAAGAGCGGGTGCGGCATGAGGGTCTTCTCCAGCGGGCTCAACCGCACCTGGCTGGCCATCATCGGGCTGGTGGTGCTGCTCGCCGGAGCGCTGGCCACCATGGTCGCCACCGGACTGCTCGGCACGGCGCTGACCGGCAGCGCCCGCACCTCGGTGCCGGCGTCCGGCGACCGACTGCTCGAAGCCGGGGCCACGGACTTCTTCGCCAACCAGGGCGTCATCATCGGCACGGCGGTGCTCGGCATCGTGCTGGCCCTGTTGGGCCTGGCCTGGCTGACGGCGCAGGTTCCGCACACCCGGCCGGCCGCGCCCCTGCGTCTTCGCGACGACGCCGCCCTGGGCCTGACGAGCGCCACGTCGGCCGTGATCGCCGACGTCGTCGTCGCCGACCTCGAGACGATCCCGGAGGTCACCAGCGCGTCCGCGGTGTTGCGCGGGAGCGCGAGCCGCCCGCAGCTCACCCTCAAGCTCACGGCATCCGACCACGCCGATGTGCGGGCGCTGCTGAACGCGGTGCAGGCGGGGCCGGTCGCCCGTCTGGCCGGCGCCCTCGACACCACGCTCGAGCATCTCGGCGTGCAGGTCGACGTCAGCCCCGAGCGCCGCACCTCCGACAGCGTGACCCTCTGAGTGATGCTCGAGTCCCCTCATGACGCCGATGACGCGCCCCGGCCAGACGCAGCCACGCCGTTGGAGCGAGCCCTGCGCGAGTCGACCCTGGTCGTGCGCGCCCAGGATGGTGACGTCGAGGCCTTCGAACGGCTGGTACGCAGCTACGAGAAGGAGCTGCTTCGCCTCGGTTACCGGATGCTGACCGATGTCGGGGAAGCCCAGGACGCCGTTCAGGACTCGCTCGTGCTCGCCTGGCGCCGGCTGCCGACCCTGCAGGACCCGCAGGCCTTCCACGCCTGGATGTACCAGCTGATGACCCGCCAGTGCCTCAACCTGCTCAGGACGAGGCGTCGGCGGCGCACGAGCCTGAGTCAGGCAGGAGAGGTCGGGCTGGAGCCGGAGCCCCGCCTGCCGGACCTTGAGGCCGACCCGCCGTCGGCCGCCGCCCAGACCTCGGCCCTCGGCGCCGGGCTCGACCTCGCCCTCACCACGCTTCCGGCCGAGCTCCGTGCGTGCTGGGTGCTCAAGGAGCTGCATCACCTGTCGTATCCGGAGATCGCCTACGCCATCGGCGTGCCGGTCGCCACCGTTCGCGGACGCATCGCTCGCGCCCGGGTCCACCTAGCGAAGGGGATGAGCGAATGGCGCTGACCGACACCGGCCGGCTCGGCTGCGGCCGCGACGTCGACGACGTGTGGGCCAACATCAACGGCGAACCCGACGAGCACGAGGCCACCTGCCCCGACTGCCAGGCGGCTCGTGCCGACCTCGCCGGCCTGGCCTCGGCCACGACGGCCATGGTCGAGACCGACCGCGAGGACACCCGTCTGGTGGGCCGCCCGGGTGCCCTGGCCGCCATCGTCGCCATCGCCCGCACCGAGGTTCGCCGCGGCAGAACCCTTCCGCTGCTCACGGCATCCGCTGACGCGCCGGGTCAGGTCACGATCAGCGAGCAGGCGGTCGCGAGCATCGTTCGCGAGGCGAGTGACAGCTTCGACGACGTCGAGGGGCGGCGGTGCCGGGTGCGCGTGGTCGACGACCAGCCCGGCCTGGCCCAGTCCGGGGTCGGTACTGCGACATCACTCGCCGTGGAGCTCTCCCTCACGGTGGGACGCTCGGTTCGCCTACCGCCACTGCTCACCGACCTGCGGCGGCGCATCACCGTTGCCATCGACCGTCGCATCGGGGTGCCCGTCACGTCGATCACCATCCACGTGGAGGACCTGCACGATGCCTGAGCCTGTCGATGCTGAACGCTCGCTCGAGGAACGGCTGGCTCGGGCCGCCGGGGCCGTACCGGGAGTGGCGCGGCTCGAGCCGTCGCTGGCCCACGCGATCCGCGGGCTGGCCCGGCTGGGCCGGTCCCCCTCGACCGAGGACGCGGACCCGCCCGACGGGGTCTCGGTCACTCGCCGCGAGGATGCCGTCGACGTCGCGGTCGAGATCTCGGTGACGGGGCCTCGCACGGCCCTCGAGACCGCGGTCGCCGTGCGTGAGGCGGTGCGAGCCGAGCTGTCGCTCGCCGCAGTCGGGGGTGGGGCCGTGAACGTTCGGGTGCTGTCGGTCGACGCCGCTGTCGCTGGGCACGACGACGTGCTCGGAACGGCGTCCGGACGGGTCGACGACGAGGAACGCGAACTGAGGTGAGGGGCCGAACCGGACCCGCTCTCGGAGGGCTCTCGTTCAGGACCCGGAACGCCTCCTCCCAAGGACATCAGTCTGGCGATCGACAACGGGTACCGACCCACGTCAGGCGAAAAGGGGGCGCAGGCTCGTCGCCAGTTCCTCGGGAGGAAGATCGGTCATGGCCTCGTGGTGCAACTTCTCGAAGAAGGTCACATCGCTGCGGTACATCGGCTCTGCGTTGCTCCTGCTGACAACTCGCACGAGCGTCGAGTAGCGGCCGGACGGCGCTGGCCCCCCGCCGTAGATGGCCCAGTTGAACGAGGTCAGGTTGAACCCGTGGTAGGCCGTGAACACCGTGGAGAGCCCTTCGCCGAGGTGGGCACAATCCTGCTCGGTAAGGACCTCGATCGCCGAACAGCCTGACACGACGGCCCACACCTCGTGGAAGCCGATCGGAGCGAAGGGGGTGAGGAACGCCACCCGTCCGCGGCTGCCGACCCAGCGCGGTCCGCCCTGCTCCTGGGCCAGCAGGGTGTCCCAGTACGACAGCTCACCTGGCCACGCCTCGGACCGTTCGATCAGCTCTCTCTGGATGGTGGTGCCGATGTCGTCGTGGGCCGATTGGGCGTGCGGGTGCACGATCGAGCTTCCGCTCGGGGGCAGGTAGTTCGCGTTGACAGACGACCACATGGGGCGGACCCGGTTGATGGCTCTGGTGTACTCGACGAATCCGGAGATCAGATCACGCACCAGCGCCGGGGTGAGGTCTGGCAGGTCGACGAAGTGCCGTTCGGTGTCGTAGAGCCCTACCGAGGAGTATTCCGAGTAGGCCATCACGTTGGGAACGATGACAGCGCTCCCCCGTCGGATGCGGCCCTCGATGCAGATCTCCGGCGGGAAGGTCCCCGTTGCCGCCTCAATACGGTCGGCGCAGAAGGGACAGAACGAAGGCTTGGCGATGAGTCCGGTCAGATCGGGACGCTGCGAAGGCGAGAGCTTGGTTCCGGTCACGATGCGACTGGTGTGTCCGGTCAGTGGGTCGAGCCGGACGCTCAACGGCACCTGCAGGTTGTTGGCAGGGTTCGCGAGTTCCGGTACGTGCGCAACAAGATGGTGCTCGACGAACTCGATCCCAGCCATTCTCGCAGCCTAGCCTTTCGGGGTGACCGCTTTGAGGTCCGGTGAACGACGTAGAACAGGGGGATGGTCACGGTCCGGGAGGTGCTGACGACCGTTCAGGACCACCGGTCCCGGCAGAAGCGCCTGACTCGTCGGCGGTCGCCACCCCGCGCAGCAGGGCCAGGTAGTCCGAGGCGTCTCGTGCCCCGGCCAGGGCGGCATATCCGTTGGCCACCAGCACGGGCACCGACGTGATGCCCGACGACCCCGCAGCCTGCTCGTCGCCGCGCACCTGGTCGGCGAACTCCTCGCCGGCGAGAACGGAGGCGACCCGGCGCTCATCAAGGCCGCACTCGGCGCCGGCGCGCTGGAGAACCAAGGGGTCATCGAGCACCAGACCCTCAGTGAAGTGTGCCGACCAGAACCGCTCGGCCGCGGCCGACTGCAGGGCGTGACCGCCCTGGGCGAGCGCCAGCGCACACAGCCGGTGGGCGTCGAAGGTGTTCGCCCACACCGCCCTGCCCCAGTCGAAGACCAGACCGTCACCGGATGCCGCCGCCTCGACCTTGGCGTTCATGAGCCGACCGGCCCCCGCCCCGCCGCCGTGACGGGAGCCGAGATGCTCGGCCACGGGCACGCGAGACTCCCGCGGGAAGTCGGGCTCCAACTCGAACGCCCGCAGAGTGATCGTCACGTGGGCCGGACGCTCGAAGGCCGAGACCGCCGTGTCGAGCCGCCGTCGAGCCAACCATGACCACGGGCAGACCAGGTCGACCCAGAGGACGAGGTCGATGGGAGCCCTCGAGTCGGCCGCCTGCTGGTTGGTCACACTCATCGGTTCATCGTGTCACGCCGTCCGGGTGCCACGTCGAACGGCCACGGGCGCTGATGCGTCCGTGGCCGTTCGGCGTGGAGGTGGAGCCGCACGGCGGCTCAGGTCGGCGCCCGAGCCGC
>JBDTVJ010000136.1:0-6842 GCA_040007275.1 Terracoccus sp. | reverse complement strand
GACCAGCCCAGCCCCAGCACATCGAGGCGAGACACCACGTGAGCGACAGCAACTTCGGACCCCCGCGGGCCAACCCCGGCGGCACTGGCGGAGGCGACGGCGGAGGCCCACCGGCCCGACCTCAACCGGCGGCTCTCAAGCCGGCGCGCCGCCCGCTCGTCACCGCCCTGGTGGTGGCTGCCGTCATCCTGATCGTGCTGGCGATCGCGGCCCAGTTCTGGACCGAGGTGCTCTGGTACCAGTCGGTGTCCTTCACCGGCGTCTTCACCACCCAGATCGTCGCGAAGGTTTCCCTGGGGGTCGTCGGTGGCCTGCTGACCGCGGCCGTGGTGTGGTCGAGCATCCACGTGGCCTTCGCGAACCGGCCGATCTACGCCCCGTCGCCCGACACCCAGGCCATGGAGCACTACCGCCAGCTCGTCGAGCCGATGCGCCGCACCGCCACGATCGCGGCGCCGCTGGCCGTCGGTTTCTTCGCCGGACTCTCGGCCGCCACCCAGTGGGACACCTTCCTGCTCTGGCGCAACGGTGGTTCGTTCGGCAAGGTCGACCCCGAGTTCGGCATCGACATCGGCTTCTTCGTCTTCACGCTGCCCTGGATCAACTTCGTCGTGGGCTTTCTCACGATGATCCTCGTGCTCGGCCTGATCACGGCCGCCTTCACCCACTACCTCTACGGGGGCATCGTCGCGGGCCAGAAGACCCGCTCCACGCAGGCTGCCCGCGTGCACCTCTCGGTCATCGCCGCGGCCCTCGTGCTGGTGCGCGCCGTCGGCTTCTGGATCGACCGCTACAACCTGGCCACGAGCCAGTCGACCCGGCTGACCGGCATCCAGTACAAGGAGGCCCACGCGGTCATCCCGACCAAGGGCATCCTCGCCATCGCGGCCGTGATGTGCGCGATCTTGTTCCTCACCGTCATCTGGACCCGTTCCTGGCGGTTGCCCGTCGTCGGACTGGCCGCGCTGACCGTGATCGTCGTCGCGGTCGGCGGCATCTACCCGGCCCTGGTGCAGTCGCTCAAGGTCATCCCGTCGGAGAAGTCGCTCGAGACTCCCTACATCAAACGAAATATCGACGCCACCCGGGCGGCCTACGGCTTCGACAAGATCCAGGTGCAGAACTACGACACGAAGACGATCGCCGCACCCGGCCAGCTGGCCAGCGACGCGGCCACCGTTCCCGGCATCCGCATCATCGACCCCAACATCGTCAGCCCCACCTTCAAGCAGCTCGAGGCGAGCAAGGGCTACTACCAGTTCGCCGACGTTCTCGACGTCGACCGCTACAAGCTCGACGGCAAGACGCAGGACACCGTCATCGCCGCCCGCGAGCTCGACCTCAACGGCATTCCTGAAGGTCAGAGCAACTGGCTCAACGACCACACCGTCTACACGCACGGCTACGGCGTCGTCGCCGCCAAGGGCAACACCCGCGAGGCCGACGGTCGCCCCACCTTCTTCGAGTCGACGATCGGCACCACCGGCGCCCTGGGCAAGTACGAGCCGCGCATCTACTTCGGTGAGAGCTCACCGGAGTACTCCGTCGTCGGTGGGAGCAAGAAGGAGTTCGACTACCCCGACCCCAGCGGCGGCCAACAGATCACCTACACCTACGCCGGTTCCGGTGGGGTGCCGCTCGACGGGCTCAAGCGCCTTGCCTATGCCGTGAAGTACCGCGAGATCAACTTCCTGCTCTCGGATGCCGTCACGGGTGACTCGCGCATCCTCGACCACCGCACGCCCCGTGAGCGGGTGCAGCGGGTCGCTCCCTGGCTGACGCTCGACGGCAACGCCTACCCCGCCGTCATCGACGGCCGGGTGCAGTGGATCCTCGACGGGTACACCACCTCCGACGGCTACCCGTACTCCGAGACCACGACGCTCGACCAGGCCACGACCGATGCCGTCACCAGCACGCGCCAGTCCGTTCGGGCCGTGCAGGGCGGCAAGGTCAACTACGTGCGCAACTCGGTCAAGGCCACGGTCGATGCCTACGACGGAACGGTGAACCTCTACGAATGGGACCAGACCGACCCGGTGCTCAAGGCGTGGATGTCGATCTTCCCCGGCAGTGTCAAGCCGCTGTCGTCGATCAAGGGCTCCCTGATGCAGCACCTGCGCTACCCCGAAGACCTCTTCAAGGTCCAGCGCACCCTGCTCTCGAAGTACCACGAGACCGATGCTGCCTCCTTCTTCACCGGGCAGACCTTCTGGCAGGTGCCCGACGACCCGACCCAGCCCACCACCGCCGCGCTCACGCAGCCGCCCTACTACCTCTCGCTGGCGATGCCCGGCACGACGAAGCCGTCGTTCTCGCTCACCTCGACGTTCATGCCGGCCGGTGACCGCAACGTGCTCACCGGGTTCCTCGCGGCCGATGGGGATGCCGGTTCGGCCAATGGTCAGCGGTCACCGGAGTACGGCAGCCTGCGGCTGCTCGAGACGACCGGTGGCACGGTCAACGGCCCCGGTCAGGTGTTCAACGACATGCGCACGTCCGCGCAGACGTCCAAGGACGCCACCCTCGGCGGTCTGACGCTGGCCCAGTTCATCACCACCACCGGGAGCCAAGGCGCCTCCTCGGTGACGTTCGGGAACCAGCTGACGCTGCCCGTGGGCGGGGGACTGCTCTACGTCCAGCCGATCTACGTACAGGCCAAGGCCGGCGGGTCCTACCCGCGGCTCTCGGCCATCGCCGTGGCGTTCGGGGCCAAGATCGCCTGGGCCGGGTCACTCGACGGCGCCCTTAACGACCTCTTCGGCGGCTCCTCCGGCGCGGCAGCGGGTGACACCGGCGCGGTCACGCCGACGACCCCGACCACGCCGACGAGCCCGGGAGCGCCGACCGGCGGAGCCACCACCTCGCCGCCGACCCCGAAACCGTCGGTCACCGGTACCCCGAACGAGGTGGCGCTCGCCGCCGCGCTCAAGGACGCCGAGACGGCCTACTCCGCCGGGGAGGCAGCTCTCAAGAAGGGCGACTTCGCGGCGTACGGTGCGGCGCAGACCCAGTTGAGGGATGCGCTCAAGCGCGCCGTCGAGGCCTCGCCGCAGGGCGTCACCACCAAGAAGCCCTGATCGACATCCCGCCTGCCGCTCGGCCCCAGAGGCGATTTGGTCTTTCGCGGAGGGTCCCGTAATCTTGGGACTACCGACGCGGGGTGGAGCAGCTCGGTAGCTCGCCGGGCTCATAACCCGGAGGTCGCAGGTTCAAATCCTGCCCCCGCTACACAGTTCAGGCTCGGATCGCGACAGGGATCCGAGCCTGAAGTCTTTCCCAGGGTCGGCCCAGGTCGGTGACATGGGTCAGTGCCGAAGACCAAGACGCTGACCTGAGCGCACCGGATCGGCTCTGTGGTGGCAGAGCCGTGAACACCACGCGTGCCGGGTCTGCGGTTCAGGATCGTCTGCGTCAGGGCCGCTGGAGGGCTGAGCGCTGGCGAGGATAGGGAGAATTCCCCATGTGGCCGTACCCGTCAAGGCCCCATCGTGGAGTGGCCGACGGATCGGTCGTCGCACCGGATCCAACGGCGATCCCCCGGAGCCGACCGGTCCCGGGACTCTGCGAGAGGAAGCACCATGAGCATCAGGCCCTTCAAGCGCGTCCGGATGTCGCTCGGCGCCCTCACTTTCGGTGCGCTGCTCGTCTGCGTGCCGTCTACCTTCACCACCGCGTCAGCCCATCCCCCAGGCCCGATGACGGCGTGCCAGCACACCGACGGTGCCGCCGTCGCGGGCTGGAACCTGGTGGCCTCTGAAGTCACCGGGGTCGACGGGGCGCTCCCCGCGGCCCTGATGTCGATCCCGATGTCCTACGTCCAGGCGGCCGTCTACAACGCCGTCGCCGGTATCGAGGGCGGTCGCCCGCTCTACCGCTGGGGGGACCGCGGCCCACGGTGCGCTTCCACCGACGCCGCTGCGGCCGCCGCGGCGCGGAGTGTGTTGTTGCACTACTTCCCGGGCAGCGCCTCGCGCGTCGGCTCCGCGTTCGACATCGCCTTGGCCGCGGTCCCGGACGGGTACGCGAAGACCACCGGCCTCGCGTTCGGACAGCGGGCTGCCGAGCACCTGCTCGCCCTGCGCGCCGACGATGGCTGGCAGGCGTCAGCCTCCTACGTCGTGACGCCTGCCCCGGGCGTCTGGGTGCCGACGCCACCGGCCTACGGGCCCGTGCTCGCGCCGTGGCTGGCGACGATGAAGCCCTTCTTCGCGAGTCGGGCCGACCAGTTCCGCCCGAACAGCCCTCCTCGGCTGACTTCTGCGCGCTACACGCGTGATGTTCAGGAGATCGCCCAGGTGGGCTCGGCGACCAGCACGACCCGGACAGCAGAACAGACCGAGGTCGCCCGCTTCTTCGGCGGCAACCTCACCGATCAGCTCAACGCCGCCTACCGCGACCACATCGCCCGTCACCATCTGGATGCCGGCGCTGCCGCGCGCTACCTGGCTGTCGCCAACATGGCCCAGTCGGACGCGGTCATCGGCTCGTGGGACGCCAAGCTGCACTACTCGTTCTGGCGGCCGGTCACGGCGATCCGGCAGGCAGACACCGACGGCAACTCCCGCACCAGTGCCGACCCGACCTGGACGCCGCTGCTCATCACCCCGCCCTTCCCCGACTACGTCAGTGCACACACGGTCGTCATGGGGTCGGTCGTCACGGCACTGGCCAGGCTCGAGGGCCGGAGCCATCTCGACCTGAATCTGCCGTCGACGGTGACCGGCACCGTCCGTCACTACGAGACTGGTGAGAAGCTGCGGACCGAGGGCATCGATGCTCGGGTGTGGGGCGGCATCCACTTCCGCAGCTCCGACGAGGTCGGAGACCGCATGGGGGCGCGGCTGGGCGCCTGGATCAGCGGTCACTTCCTGAGCTGCGGGGGCTTGGGCAAGACGTGACCTTGAACCCGACGCACCAGCACGACCATGGCCCGGACCGCGAGGTCCGGGCCATCGGGTTGCAGTTCCCGCGCCTTAGCCGATCCCGAGCACGAGTCGCGCGGTGACGAAGGAGACGATGAGGCCCGTGGCGTCGACGACCGTGCTGATGAACGGCGCACTCACCACGGTCGGGTCGAAGCCGAACCGGCGCGCGAGCAGGGGGATGCTCGAGCCACGGCGTGGCCAGCCCGCAGATCATGACCAGCGACAGCCCCACCACCAGGGCGCGCACGACCATGGTGGCCGACCGCGATCCCGCGTTGCCGCCCGTGCCGCGGGCGGCGTGCGCTTCATCGACGTCGGCCAGGATCCGCATGGCGTTCTCGAGCGTCAGCACCCCAACGAGCCGGCCTGTCGCATCTGCTCCACGGCGGCGCCGGCGAGCTGGTCGACATCGACATCGACGACGTGGGGGCTCACCGCCCAGCCTGTCGAACCGGCCGGATACGCCATCAGTCGCAAGGTGGCCCCGCGGGAGTCCGGGGCGGGAGGTTCGAACAGGGGACGCCAGACCTCCTCGGGCAGCCGCTGGCAGAGCCACGCCCGGTCGTCGGGGTCGAGCAGTGCGAACAGCCGGACAGCCGGCGTCTGGGGTGACCCGAGCCCCTAGCGGCCGGCGAGGCTGTCGGCTGGGAGGTCGAACCACCGCAGGTGGTCGAAGTCGGCGTTGACGTGGCCGGACCGGGTAGTGGCGGAGATGGCCTCGGCCAGCACCGAGCGGGCTGCGTCGAGATAGCCCGCGAGGTCGTCCTCGCTCGCCAGGTCGACCTGACGCGGGTAGGTGAGCTGGCCGTCGACGAAGCTCACCTGGGACAGACGCAGGGGCGGCTCGACGGGGCCGTGCTTGTTTCGCCACCGACCGCTGGAGGCGTCGAAGTCGTAGTCGCCGAGCAGCCGCCACCCGTCGCGCGCCACGAGCAGCACGGCCTGCACGATGTAGTCGAAGACGGCGTCCGAGATGAAGTAGTTGAAGTTGATGCGCACCCAGCCGGGCTTGATGCCCTCGCACCCACGGTCAACCTCGCGCTCGAACTCCTCCGAGCGCTCGAGGTCGATGCCGAGCAGGTAGTGACCGTAAGGCCCGGCGCACGAGCAGCCACCGCGACTCTGGATGCCGAACAGGTCGCTCAGCACAGCAACGACGAAGTTGTGGTGCAGGTAGCTGCCACTGGGGGCTCGCACGACGAACGAGACGATCGAGAGGCGTTCGGCCTCGAGGTTGCCCAGGATCTCGATGGCCGGCTCCTGGCGCCACGCCTCCACGGCCAGCCGGAGGAAGCGCTCCTCGTTGGCGCGGATGGTCGCCACCCCGACCGCCTCCTTGAGGGCGAAGACCAGCCCGGCGCGGATCGACTCGATGATGGCCGGCGTGCCACCCTCCTCACGGTGCTCGGCGTCGCGCAGGAAGTCGTGCCGGCTGGGGCCGACGTAGCTGACGGTGCCGCCCCCCGGCACGTCGGGCACCCGGTTGGTCAGCAGCTCGCGACGAACGACGAGAACACCGGGGGTGCTCGGTCCGCCGATGAACTTGTGGGGGCTGAGGAAGACGGCATCCTTGTATGCCGTGTTGCTCGGGTCGGCGTGACCGAGCCCGCCGTACATCGTGATGTCCACGTAGGGCCCCGCGGCCGCAAAGTCCCAGAAGGCGAGCGCGCCGTGCTCGTGCAGCAGGCTCGAGATGGTGTCGCAGTCGGTGACGATGCCCGTGACGTTGCTCGCGGCCGAGAACGAGCCGATGCGCAGCGGGCGGCCGGCGTGCGCGACGAGCTGATCACGCAGCGCCTGAAGGTCGACGTGCCCGTCGAGGTCTTGCGGGATGACGACGACGTCGGCCACGCACTCGCGCCACATGACCTCGTTGGAGTGGTGCTCGTAGGGCCCGATGAAGATGACCGGCCG
>JBDTVJ010000135.1:0-6929 GCA_040007275.1 Terracoccus sp. | reverse complement strand
ACGGCGAGTACCCGAAGGTCACCTCGATCTTCCCCAGCTCGGTCGACACCGAGGCTGTCATCGAGACCGCCGCCCTCGAGGAGGCGGTCAAGCGGGTGGCGCTGGTTGCCGAACGGAACACGCCGGTGCTGCTGAAGTTCACCGACGGGCAGGTCCTCATCGAAGCTGGTACCGGCGACGATGCCCAGGCCTCCGAGGCGCTCGAGTCGACCTTGACCGGCCCCGAGATTCAGATCGCGTTCAACCCGCAGTTTCTGCTCGATGGCCTGCACGCCGTCGGCACCGCGTTCAGCCGGCTCTCCTTCACGCAGCCGAGCCGCCCGGCGGTGCTCACGGGCCAGGCCGAGGTCGACGCCGAGGCCGACAGCTCCTACCGGTATGTGCTCATGCCGGTTCGCTTCGCCAGCTAGGCCCCCGGCCTTTTCGGTCGGTCTTCGTCCGTTGTCAGTTCCGGTCGCTCGAGGCGGCCGCGCTGGGCTAGCCTCGAACTCGTCCGCTCGTCCCCCGCAGGAAGGCACGCGACATGCAGCTCGGTCTGATCGGTCTCGGCAAGATGGGCGGCAACATGCGCGAGCGGTTGCGCCGCGCCGGTCACGAGGTGGTCGGCTACGACCGCAACCCCGACGTCGCCGACGTGCGAACCATGGCGGCCATGGTCAAGAAGCTCGAGGCTCCCCGGGTCGTCTGGGTGATGGTGCCCTCGGGTGACCCGACCCGCGAGACGATCGCCAAGCTCGCCGACCTGCTCGAGCCCGGCGACCTCGTCATCGACGGCGGTAACTCGCGGTTCACCGACGACTTCGAGAACGCCAAGATGCTCGCCGAGCAGAAGATCGGCTACGTCGACTGCGGTGTGAGCGGCGGCATCTGGGGCCTGGAGAACGGTTACGGCTTGATGTGCGGCGGCGACCGGAAATGGGTCACCAAGGCCATGCCCATCTTCGACGCGCTGCGACCCGAGGGTCCGCGTGACGAGGGCTTCGTGCACGCCGGCAAGGTCGGCGCCGGGCACTACACGAAAATGGTGCACAACGGCATCGAGTACGGCCTGATGGCGGCCTATGCCGAAGGGTTCGAGCTGCTCGAGAAGAAGGAGATCGTCACCGACGTGCCCGGGGCCTTCAAGGCCTGGAGCCGTGGCACGGTCGTTCGGTCCTGGTTGCTCGACCTGATGGTCGACGCCCTCGAGACGAATCCGCACCTCGACGACGTCTCCGACTACACGAACGACTCCGGTGAGGGCCGCTGGACCGTCGAGGAGGCCATCGCCATGTCGGTGCCGATGCCGGTGATCTCAGCCTCGCTCTTCGCCCGGTTCGCCTCCCGGCAGCAGAGCAGCCCGACGATGCAGGCCGTTGCTGCGCTGCGTGGCGGCTTCGGTGGGCACCAGGTGATGACCATCGCCGAGGGAGACAGGCTGCGCCAGGGCGCGGTGCCCACCCGGTCGACGAAGAAGGAGTCGGCGCCGACGCAGGCCAGGAAGCGTGCTTCCGCCAAGAAGGCGAGTGCCCAGTCAGCCGCGGTGGCCTCCCAGGCCAACGTCGGTGCTGCGCGCAAGGCAGCCACCTCCCAGAAGGCACCTGCCACTCAGGCCACCGATATGGCCGACACCGCTCGGGGTCAGGCCCGCGCCGCGAAGGCCGCCCCGGCGCGCAAGAGCGCCAAGCGCGCCGCGAAGAAGGCCTAGCGAGAACCCTGCCGTTGCATGTTCGTCACCTGACCCTGAAGGACTTCCGAAGCTATCCGAGCGCCGAGCTCGCGCTGACGCCGGGAGTCACGACTCTGGTGGGTCTCAACGGGCAGGGGAAGACCAACCTCGTCGAGGCGGTCGGCTATCTGGCCACCCTCGGCAGTCACCGGGTGGCCACGGACCAGCCGCTCGTGCGCTTCGGCGCCGAACAAGCCATCGTGCGCGGGGCGATCGTGCGCGAAGGCCGCGAGACCATGGTCGAGCTCGAGATCACGCCCGGTCGGGCCAACCGAGCGCGGCTGGGTCGCTCGCCGGTCGCTCGGCCCCGCGACGTGCTCGGCGCCGTGCGCACGGTGCTGTTCGCACCGGAGGACCTCTCGCTCGTCAAGGGTGACCCGTCGCAGCGTCGACGCTTTCTCGACGACCTGCTCGTGCAGCGTCAGCCTCGCTGGAGCGGTGTGCAGAGCGACTACGACAAGATTCTGCGTCAGCGTGGAGCCCTGTTGAAGTCGGCGGCACCGGTGCTGCGCAAGGGCGCTCGTCGGGGTGTGCGCGTGGTGCGTGACGGCGATCCGGGCACCGACGAAGCGCGCGACGTAGCCCTGCACACCCTCGACATCTGGGACGACCACCTCGCGACCGTCGGTTCGCAGCTGGTCTACGCCCGGCTCCGGCTGCTGCGCGACCTCGTGCCCGACATCGCCGAGTGCTACGACGCGGTCAGCGCAGCGGCCTCCAACGCCCGCGCCACCTACAAGAGCTCGCTGCACGACGACCTCGCGGGGCGGATCGCGGAGGGTGAGGTGCCCGAAGCCGACGAGCTGCGCACCGGCATCCTCGAGACGCTGGAGAACGTGCGTGGCAGCGAGATCGAGCGGGGGGTGTGCCTCGTCGGGCCGCACCGCGACGACGTGGTGCTGACGCTTGGCGAGCTGCCGGCCAAGGGCTACGCCAGCCACGGTGAGTCCTGGAGCTTCGCGCTCGGGCTGAGGCTGGCCGCGTACCGGTTGCTGCGCCGCGACCTCGGTGACGACCCGGTGCTCATGCTCGATGACGTGTTCGCCGAGCTCGACACCGGGCGCCGCGAACGACTGGCGGAGCTCATCGCTGACTGTGAGCAGGTGCTGATCACGGCGGCAGTCGGCGCCGACGTGCCCGCGGTGCTGCGCGAGCAGGGCCACCTCTACGAGGTCGAGCTCGGCCAGGTTCACCCCACCCGCCAACCGAACGCAGCGTTCGTTCTCGAAAGCGCTGTTACAACAGTGAGTTCGACGACGAACACTGCGTTCAGTTCGCTGGGGGGGGCGCTGGAGGGGGTCGACGATGAGTGACGACCCACCGGAGGCGCCCCAGCCGACCGATGACGACACCCGAATCGCGGATGCCGCGGCCTCGGCACTCGCCCGAGCGCGGGTAGCCGCTGTCGAGAAAGGTTTCCGACCGGGCATGCGGCCGAAGCGGCGACGGCGACCAACCGGGGCCGAACCGATGCTGTCGGGCACGGCCAGAGACGGTCGCGACCCGGCGCTGCTCGGCGACCAGCTCGACCGGCTGCTCGTCGACCGGGGTTGGAAGCTCGACGTGGCGGTTGGTTCGGTGATGGGGCGGTGGCCGCAGATCGTCGGGCCCGACATCGCCGACCACGTCGAGCCGCAGAGCTTCATCGACGGGGTGCTCACGCTGCGCGCCGACTCCACGGCATGGGCCACGCAGATGCGGCTGCTCACCTCGTCGGTGCTGGCCCGGGTCGAGGAGGAGATCGGCGTCGGCTCGGTGACCGAGCTCAGGGTGCTCGGCCCGAGTGCGCCGTCGTGGCGCAAGGGCAGCCGCCGCTCGCCCGACAGCCGCGGCCCACGCGACACCTACGGCTGAACCCAAACCTCTGCCCGCAGACGCCAGACCCCTGGCTCCGACCCCGCAAACCCCAGACGACCCGCAACACACCGAGTAACCGTCAACCGCGCGTGGTGTAGCTGCGGGGAGTTGACGACTACTCGGTGTGTTGCGTTATGGCAGGTCAGGCGCGCAGCACCTCGGTGAACCGGTCGACCATGAAGTCGAGGTCGTCTTCTTCGATGACCAGGGGCGGGGCGAAGCGCAGCGTCTGGTCGTGGGTCTCCTTGCACAGCACCCCGCGCTCGGCGAGGCCCTCGGCCGCCTGTCGACCGGTCAACAACGACGGGTCGAGGTCGACTCCGGCCCACAGGCCGCGGGTGCGCACTGCCGTGAGCCCGTGCCCGATGAGCGGCTCGAGGCGCTCTCGCAGGTGCTCGCCGAGAACCCGGGCACGCTCCTGGTACTCACCCGTCTCGAGCAGGCCGACGACGGCGTGGCCCACGGCGGCCGCGAGGGGGTTGCCACCGAAGGTCGATCCGTGGCTGCCGGGCGTGATGACGCTCATGACGTCGTCGTCGGCCACGACGGCCGAAACCGGTACGACCCCACCACCGAGGGCCTTGCCCAGGATGTACATGTCAGGCCGCACCCCCTCCACGTCGCACGCGAAGGTGGCCCCACAGCGCCCGAGGCCCGACTGGATCTCGTCGGCGAGGAAGAGCACGTGGTGCTCGGTACACAACCGACGGACCGCCTCGAGGTAGCCGGCCGGAGGGATGATGATGCCGGCCTCCCCCTGCACCGGTTCGACGAGCACGGCCACGGTGTTCGGGGTGATCGCCGCCTCGAAGGCCGCCGCGTCGCCGTAGGGAACGGTATCGAAGCCAGGGGTGAACGGGCCGAAGCCGCGTCGGGCGACCGGGTCGCCCGAGAAGCTGATGATGGTGGTGGTGCGACCGTGGAAGTTGCCGGCCATCACCACGATGCGCGCCTCGTTGTCAGGCACCCCCTTGACGTCGTACCCCCATCGTCGCGCGATCTTCAGGGCGGTCTCGACGGCTTCGGCGCCGGTGTTCATCGGCAGCACCCGATCCTTGCCCGAGAGGGCCGCCAGGCCAGCACAGAAGGGCCCGAGCTGGTCGTTGTGGAAGGCTCGGCTGGTCAGGGTCAGCCGCTCCAGCTGCTCGGCGGCTGCCGCCATGATCACCGGATGACGGTGCCCGAAGTTGAGTGCGGAGTAGGCCGCCAGCGCGTCGAGGTAGCGTTTGCCGTCGACATCGGTGACCCAGGCGCCCTCGGCGGCCCGTGCCACGACCGCCAGCGGATGGTAGTTGTGGGCCGACACCCGCTCAGCCAGCTCGATCTGCTCAGCAGTGGTTGTCGTCGGTGTGTTCGTGCTCCCTATGGACGTCGTGGTCACGTCGTCGCTCCCTTCGTCGTGGTGCCAGTCTCGGTCGGCTTCTCGATTCGGGCAAGCCTGCTCCTTTTTCTCAGCGTCTTTCTCAGCGTTGCCGCGCGAGACCGTGCTGTCTCGCACCCGCTGCTGGGTGCTCTCACGCATCGCCGGGCTCGGCATCGGATCGGCGGCAAAACGCCCATCTGTCGGTGGTGAGGAGGATGGTGGAGGTATGCCATCGACACCGAACCCGCACCGCCGCGCCGTCGAGACCTGCACGATCATCCCGCCCTACCTGCTCGAGGCGCTGGCCGCCAGCGACGAGCCCAGAGCGGCCGCGCACGCTCGTGCGTCGCTGGCTGCCGACCGCGACCTGCGCGCCTTGCGTCGTTCTCCCACCCGAGCCCGCCGCCGACCCATCCCGGGGCAGCCGGGCCAGTCACGGCCCGCCCAACCGAGCGTCGGCGAGCCAGCGGCGGGAACGGGCCCCAAGCGCACCATCAGCGACGCCAAAGGCACCCAGACCACGCCTGGTACAGAGGTCCGCGCGGAAGACGGTGCGGCCACCGGTGACGCCGCGGCCGACGAGGCCTACGACGGCCTCGGCGCCACGTGGGCGCTCTGGTCGGCGGCCTACCACCGCGACTCGCTCGACGGCAAGGGGATGCCGCTGCTCGCGACGGTGCATTACGGCAGCAACTACGACAACGCCTTCTGGGACGGCAGCCAGATGGTGTTCGGCGACGGTGACGGGGTGATCTTCGAGCGGTTCACCAAGAGCCTCGACGTCATCGGCCACGAGCTGGCCCACGGGGTCACCGAGCACACGGCGGGCTTGAGGTACCAGGGGCAGTCGGGGGCGCTCAACGAGTCGATCTCCGACGTGTTCGGTTCGCTGGTGAAGCAGTACCACCTGGGGCAGTCGGCGGCCGAGGCCGACTGGCTGATCGGCGCGGAGCTGCTCAACCCCAGCGTCTCGGGTCGAGCCCTGCGCGACATGCTGCACCCGGGCACGGCCTACGACGACTCGCGCCTGGGCAAAGACCCGCAGCCGGCCGACATGGCCCACTACGTGCAGACGACCGACGACAACGGTGGCGTGCACATCAACTCCGGCATCGCGAACCGGGCCTTCGCGCTCGCAGCGGTGGCCATCGGCGGCAATGCCTGGGGCGACGTCGGGGCGGTCTGGTACGCCGTGCTGACCGGTGACGGCATCAAGGCCGACTGCGACTTTGCCACGTTCGCCGACCTCACTCTGGCGGCTGCGGTCGCGGCCCACGGCGACGGCTCCGCCCAGCACACGGCCGTCCGCGCGGCGTGGACGACCGTGGGGGTGCTCAGTGCCGACGGTTCCGGTGATGCCCCGACCCCGGCCGACCCGAAGACCGAGACCCCGAGTGGCCCGGCCCACGGCGAGGTCCCGGGCGCCGACACCCAGGTGCTGCTGCGTCGCACCGGCGGGTTCGCCGGCCGGGTGCGCGAGCGCCAGCTGGCGATCGGCGACCTGCCGGAGTCGATGACTCGCGACTGGCAGAACCTGCTCGTCGCGCCGACCCTTCAGCGCATCGCCGCGACGGCCGACCGGGCCCTGCCCGATGCCTACTGCTACTCGGTGTTCTGTGAGCCGATCGACCTCGACATCAAGGTGGCCGAGCCGCACCTGCCCGAGTCGATCCACCAGCTGTTCGAGCGCACCCTCGACCTCGAGTGAGGCGCGACCGGTTCAGTTCTCGGCCCACACGAACGGGCCTGCCGACTCCGGGATGTCAGGCTCCCACGACGGGCCGGCCGCACCCACGACCTCGCACTGACCTTCGATGCTGCACCGTTGCAGGCCACGCTGCTGGTCGGCGGCGGTGACCTGGGCCGTGATCGAACCGTCGGCTCCGAAGCGGGCTGAGGTCACCGAGGCGGTCGCCTGGGATCCGTCGCCGCCACCCTGCAGCACGACCCTGCAGCACGACCCTGCAGCACGACCAGCCCGGCCACTGCCACCGCACGATG
>JBDTVJ010000134.1:0-6942 GCA_040007275.1 Terracoccus sp. | reverse complement strand
CGGCTGGCCTCTGGAAGGTCTGGTTGAGCAGTGGTCACCGACGCCTCCTGTGCATCCGAGAACGCGTGCGCGATCCCGCAGCACATGATCACATCGAAAAGGTCTGCTGGGAAGACCTTTGGCTCAGGTCTGCGTGTCCTGCTCCCGGCCAGGGTGATTTCTCGGCGCAGGGTTCCACCGCCTGCGTTGCTCGGGCATGCTGAACGGCGTGAACACCGCGCCGACCGATCCGAGCAGCAGCGTCGCCACCCTGCTGCCGGTGACGGTGCCCAGTGCGGTTGACGAGGTCGTTGACCGGCTGCTCAGCTCGCTGGCGTTGGGTGCGTTCGTTCCCGGCGAACGGCTGCCGGCGGAACGAGAGCTGGCGCGACTGTTGGGGGTCAGCCGAAACACCGTGCGTGAGGCTCTCGCCCGGTTGCGGACTGGCGAGGTCATCGAGGTGAGGCGTGGTCGAACCGGTGGCGCCTACGTGTCCCAGAGCTGGCAACAGGCATCAGCGGGGGCGGTGCGCCGAACGCTCATCCCTCGGCGCGCCGAGCTGGAGGAGCTTGGTGACCTGCGGTGTCGGTACGAGGAGATGGTGGCCAGAACAGCGGCGGAAGTTCGGACCGCCGAGCATGTCGACGAGCTCAGAGCACTGCTGGCCAGGTTTGCCGAAGCCCGGACTCCGCAGGAGCAGCACCGCACTGACATGGCCCTGCACGAGGGCGTTCTCTGGGCAACCGGCAACGTTCACATGGCGGCCATGAGTCGTGACCTGCTCAGCCGCATCTCGCTGGGTCTCGCGATCGAGCCCTACGACCAGAAGTTCTACCGGCAAGCAGTCGTTGAGCACTCCGCACTGGTGGACGCTATCGTCGAGTGTCGGATCGAAGATGCCGGCAGCATCGCCCGTGAGCACTTTGCGATGTCCACTCGGACGATGCGGTCGGTGATCTCGCAGAGCTTCGCGGCCCTGTCTTGACGCCTGCGGTCAATTCGATTACGTGCTCTCACCTGGCGACGTCGTGGGCGTGGGCTCGCTGCGACGGCTTCGAGGTCCGATCAAGGCCGTCGACGAGCTCAGCCAACAGTCGGAGCAGCGTGGCGTAGTTCTCTTCGGGCAACGCGGCGCTGACAGCACTCCGAACCCTCGCGACCCCGGCAGCTGCCCTGCCGTGCGCGACCTGGCCCGCGTCAGTCAACGTTAGAACTCCGTGCCCACCATCGGCCAGCAAACCGCGGCGGCGCAGCTCGTTCACGGCATCCTGAGCGCCAGCGAATGCTTCCAGCCTCTGCAACAGCTCCGACTCGAGCACGGGGGCACGAGACACCGGCTCGAGCACCTGCCATTCCCGCCTCGTGATCGATTGACCCTCGAAGACGTCCTCGAAGGCGTGCTCGATCCGGGCATCGGCCGTCTTCAGCCACCAACCGATTGGTCGACGCTCGCCGGGTTGTCCAGTCACCGCATGCCTCCTCGCCTCGGACGCAAGGCTACGACTGATCGCCGACAACCAAGCCGCACCCGTGTCACCGTCGAGTGATCCGATCGTGGATCCAGCGTCGGAACAGGCGCTGAGCGCAGCATGAGAGTTGCGTTGCCGGCTGCCACTCCGACCATGGCGGATGGTCGTGGCCTCCTTGCCCAAGAATGAGATCGGCTGGTGGCGCCCGGCCCGTCACGACGGACCGCCGAGTCGATGACGCACCACCCTCCGGCGCAGGGTCGGCGAGGCCACCACCTCGTAACCGGCGTCGAGGAAGACTTGCAGCAGCCCGACCGACGCCTCGTCCCAGATCACGGTCTTCCCGGGCGGCGGCTCGGTGGGATAGCCCTCCAGCACGCGAGCACCGATCTGCCTTCCGTACTCGACGGTGGCGGCGGCCAGCTCGTACATCAGCCCCTGCCGGCGGAAGCCCTTGCGCACGACAAAGCAGGTGACCGACCAGGCGCCCACGAGCTCAGGGTCCATCCGCATCCACGACTTCTGTCGGGCCCAGATCCTTGGGTAGTTCGCCCGCGGCTCAACCGCGACCCAGCCCGCCGGCTCGCCGTCGAGGTACCCGATGAGACCGGACGTGGGTCCGAAGGTGCCGCAACCGGTCTGCTCCAGCAGGGCGGCGTCCCGCTGCTCCTGGGTGGTGTCGCGCCAGATCCAGCCTGGGGCCTTCAACGCCTGGCAGCGGCACTTCCTGGCGCCACCGGTGTCGAATACCGCCTCGACGTCGTCGGTGGTTGCCTCGTTGGCGGGTCGCCAAGTGAACTCGGGCACACTGCAGCCTAGCCCGGATGGGTCAGGAGGTCCTCGACTGAGAGTACGAAAGTCGCTGTCCTGCAGAAGAAACTCGGGAGACTTGGCCGGCTGACGTTCGCCGGGGCGTCGGATGCGACACGGGCGCCGTCCACGAACTACGGCCGGGCCGAGTATGCACTCAGGACGATAGGTCTGCACCGCATCGCCCTCGAAGTCTACGACTTCCAACCCTCGCGGCAGGCACGTCCATGAGAAGGTCGGCTTCGTGCACGAGGGCACGGCCGGGATGCGCTCCTGTTCGACGACCGGTGGGTCGACGTGCACTATTTGGCCGTCCTGGCTCGCTAGCTCGCCTCAGCAGCTGACGTCGCAAGTCCATCAGGCGGGACTCCGCCGCCCTCGGGCAGCTGGTTCGGGGTACTGGGCGATCGAGAACTCCATCCACTGGGTCCGCGATGTAACTTTCGGCGTGGCCGGAGACGGGTCTCCACCGGCACGGCACTCGCGCTATTCGCCGCGATCCGTTACTCCGCCACGACCAGCTGCGCGCGACTCGATGTCATCGAGGAGTTCTTCCGATTCCTGGCCGTCTCGCCGTTCATGTTGGACCAGCGACTCGACCCCTTGGTGGTGCTCGAGGGCGCGCATACCTTGAGGCAGCTGCTGTACGAGGTGTTCGTGGAGTGGAACCAACTGTTGGCCTCGATGGGCACAAGGCAGTGGTCCGCCAAACTCACTCTCGAGCAGCGCCAGCTCATGCTCGTTCTGCCGGCCGCCACCCTCGACAGGGCGTCACTGGCGTCGGCATTCAATGCCGTCGTCGATGCGATGCGAACCACCTGTCGTTGCTCGGCTGTTTCCTGCGGATGCGAGTGGCCGTACAGGCTCGACGACGAGGGGACGCGCTTGCGACGAAACCCTTGGCGCGCCACCCCTCCAGACGCGGCCCTCACCGCAAGCGACATCTCGCTGAGGACCTCGCGCTCAGGCTCTTGCTGGGTCTTGCTGCCAGGTACATACTGGCGCCAGATCTGCCGTGGACGACACCCTGCGCGCCGTCCCCACGGAGCGCCTCACCCGCCCCGTCAACGAACTGACCAGCCTGAGGCCGAGGTGACCGGCTTCAACCTGACCGTCACGTTCGTTCACACTGCCGGGCGTGCCGGCTTTTAGTCCTCGACGATGATCGACCATCAGGTAGCCGCCCCGGTCTGACTCGTCTGCCGTCTGGTCAGGGACACGCCTCAGAACGGCGGAGGCTCCTCGGGCCCGGGAGCCTGTCGCTGTCCACCGGCCGACGATCTGGAGATCGGCTCGGAGTCTCCCGCGGCCGACCCCACTGGCCTGACGCTCTCGAACCAGTCGTTCGGAAACGTGATGTAGCGGCGTCCGGCTGCGGTGCGCCACTCGATCGAGTCGTCTGGGTGTCGAACAGCTGACCACAGGCCGGTCGTCCGTACCCAGTGGTGCTTGCGTTCCTTCGACGACAGGTTGTCGACCTCGGTCGGGCCCGCCGGCCACGGGATGTCGTGATCGGTGTCGCACCGATCAGGCCGGCACCAGAGACCCGGCCCGCGGCAGACGCCATCGACGGCCCGAACGTACTCGACCATCTCCGGCGTCGGACGGTACACCTTGCGGGAGAGGGCACGGGCGCGACCGGTGTTGACGTCAGCGAGCAGCGCCTGCCAGGTCGACCCCTCGGCAGTGGCGATCTCACGGGGGTGCCGGGCGCTGACTCAGCCGTGCCCGGGCAGCTCGCAGGGCGCGTCGTCGTAACCGCACAACGTGCTGAACGCCATGACGACCCGCACCGAACCGACGGGTTGGCGCCTGACTGCTCCAAAGGAGCCGCGGCCCTCGGGCCCGCCGAACGTGGCGGCATCCGTGAGAAAGTCGGCGCGTAGCTGGACGAGCGTTCTCGGGTCGCCCTGGGCGCGCGCGGCCCGGGCGGCCCGATCGGCCGGGTGGATGGCCGCGGCGATCTTCTCGGCGTCGTTGGTGATGGTCAGCGTGCCGGTGCCGTCGTCGAAGATCTGGGCGTACGCCCCGACGCGTTTACGCGGGGCCTTGCGGGACGCTTCGCGATCGGAGTCAACCGCGATGATGGCCCGTCGCATCCGCCGGGGGAAGGGCGAGTCAGACAGCCCTGACCCGTCGCGGGTGGGGGCCAGGGTCGAGCCTGCGAGCCGACGGCGAGGTCGACGCGGCACCCCACCTCACCGGCTCCGAGGCCGGTCGCGGCCGTCACCTCCAGGACCACCATCTCGTGCACCGTGAATGGCGTGCGCCCCACCCACGACTGGGCGGCAGCCGAGTCGAAGACCGCCTGCGCGGAGGCGTGCAGTCGCGTCAACGCCCCGAGCTGGGCCGCATCGACGAGCCCGCGCAGTCGTTCCGCGGCCTCGAAGGCCGACAACCCCGTCGCCATCGCGGCCTCACCCTGCGCCGGCTCGTTGTCGGACGTTGGGGGGACCGACGAACCACCGGGGGCCACCGTTGCACCAGCATGGCCGTCGTCAGCGAGGGCCATCAGATCTTCGTGGCTCTTCGAGCTCCTCCTCGAAGGTGTGCTCCAACACCGACACCCCGTCCATGTACCCTCCTCATCCTCCCTCCACCAGAACACATGTTCGACACCAAGGGCAAAGGCCTATCTAGGGAAATCCGTTCTGCCGCAATGCATCTCAACCACAGGTGAGGTTCGCACACCGCCATGCACCCAGCATCAAGGACGCGTCTCGAACCGTTGGGGCACCAAGGCCAGCGGCAGCGTGCCGAGGTTGGTTAGGGTTCGTGGAGTGACCGACACCACCAGCACCTCCGACACCACCACCGGCGCCTCAGATCCGTCGGTGCGGCTCTCTCCGATCGACGACCTCGTCGACGTGCTCACCCTCACCGAGCTGGGCACCGCACGCCTCTCCGTCGCGGGCATCGAGGGCCAGGACGCCGCGTCGTCGATCGGCGCCACCTCGGCGCGCGTCTTCGAAGGCCGCAGCCAGCGGATGCCGCACGGTCGGGTCTTCGGCGGTCAGGTGCTGGCCCAGTGCGTCATGGCCGCTGGTCTCACGATCGACGCCGGGCGGCTCGGTGCCGATCGGCCGATCCACTCCCTGCACGGGTACTTCATGCGCCCGGGTGACGACGCCCTGCCGATCCGGTTCGCGGTCGAGGAGATGCGCGACGGGGCCTCGTTCTCGGCCCGCCGCGTGCACGCGGTGCAGAAGGGGGCCCCGATCATGTCGATGACCTGCTCATTCCAGACGCAGGCCGGCGGGCTCGACCACCAGGACGCCATGCCCGAGGTGCCGGCGCCCGAGACCCTCCCGCCGTTGTCCGAACTGTTCGCCGCCTCCGATGACCCGAGAGCGAGACAGCTCGCCGAGGCTCGCCCGATCGACCTGCGCCACGTCGAGGGCAGCCTGTGGCAGGGGCCGGCCGGCGGGGCGGCATCCGAGCAGCACGTCTGGATGCGCACCGTCGCCCCCCTCCCCGACGACCCGCTGCTCCATGCCGCGGTGCTCGCGTACGCCAGTGACTACTCGCTGCTCGAGCCGGTCATCAGGCGCCACGGGCTCAGCTGGACCGACCCGCGTCTGCGCGTCGCCAGCCTCGACCACTCGATGTGGTTCCACCGCTCGGTGCGAGCCGACGAGTGGATCCTCTACGCGCAGCATTCCCCGTCGGCCACCAGCGGCCGTGGCCTCGGGATCGGTCAGATGTTCTCGCGTGACGGCGTGCTCGTGGCTACCACGGCCCAGGAGGGCATGGTGCGCGTCAAGCAGCCGTGAGCACGCTCAGTCCGTGCGCAGCACGGCGACATCGTGCCCGTCGAGCCGGATGCCGCCCGTCTGCAGCACTGGCGGCGCACCCCACGAGGCCACGACCTGCGCGCCGTCGCACTGCACCGGAACGACCTGGCTCTTCGCGGCGAGGTTGGCCACGATGACGAACGCTCCTCGGGTCAGTGTGAGCCACCGAGCGGCGTCGTCGACCTGCACCTGCGAGTCGGTGAGGTCGCCACTGGCCAGGTCAGGCTCCGACCGGCGCAGCGCGATGAGCTGCCGGTAGAACTCGAGCATCGCGATGTGCTCGGCCTGGCTCACCTCCTCCCAGGCGAGCACGCTCGCCTCTCGGGTCTCGGGCTGCTGCGGGTCGGGCACGTCGTTCTCATCCCAGCCGTGCGATGCGAACTCCCCGCGGCGGCCCTCCCGAACGGCATCCGCAAGCCATTTCTCGTCGAAGGAGGTGAAGAACTGGAACGGCGTGCTGGCCCGCCACTCCTCCCCCATGAAGATCATCGCCGTGTACGGGGAGAGCAGGTAGAGCGCCGCGCCGATCGCCTGCTGCCCCGGGGTGATCGACTCGCTGATGCGATCGCCGGTGGCCCGGTTGCCCACTTGGTCGTGGGTCTGCAGATACGCCAGGAAACGGTGTCCCGATGTGGTGGTCTTGTCGACCGGCGCGCCCCAGGTCTCATCGCGGAAGGAGGAGTAGCGACCGTCGTGGAGGAACGCGTCAGACATCGCTTTGCTGAGCACCGACAGCGGCCCACCCACCGGCCACGAGTCGTTGTCGCCGGCGAAGTCGGAGTAGTAGCCCTGCGTCTCACCCGTCAGCACCACATGGAGCGCATGGTGCAGGTCGTCGTCCCACTGCGCCGTCATCCCGAACCCGCCGTCGGCGGTCGGCGTCACCATCA
>JBDTVJ010000133.1:0-6973 GCA_040007275.1 Terracoccus sp. | reverse complement strand
CAGCTGAAGAACCGGTACGACCCGACCAACCTCTTCCGCCTCAACCAGAACATCGTCCCCACCGGGTGACCCCGACATCCAGCCAGTGGGGGCAGTGCGTCGGCGAGGAGGCTTGAACCCGCCACCGAGAAGGACTGTTCCAGAGCCGGGATGGATCCGCTGTTCCACAGCACCATCAGTCATATTGCGGAGCCAACCAAGGAGTCCCGATCATGGTCATGTACAACGGCCTGGACTCGGTCGAGTCGGTGGCTGCAGGAACTGCTTCGTCGCGCACCGCGCATCGCCGTTCTCGACGACGACGCGTGAGGGCCACAACACCAGGCGGAGGGAACGCTCATGGTCGACCACCCGGCATCCGTTCACGCAACGGGAGATCCGACAGTGGGCCGCCTGACGTTTCTGCTGCCGTTCGTACTTCTCTCCTTTGCGGCCAACTCGCTCATCACCCGCCACGTCGTCGCTGACAGGCTGTACGACGCCGGCCTGTTGAGCGCCATACGCTTTCTGACCGGCGCGGTGGCGTTGCTCCTCATCTGCGTGGCCCGTCGCGAGCGGGTGGTGGTAGGGCGGGCGAACCTGCTGCCCGCGTTGTGGTTGGGGGTGTATGCCGTCTCGATCTCCTACGGGTATCGCCACATCGGGGCTGCCGCAGGCACGTTCGTGTTCTACGCCAGCGTGCTTCTGACCCTCATCAGTCACGACCTGGTGACGGGTTCGTCAGTACCTCCCCGCAGGGCCGTGGGCGCCGCGGTCTCGTTCGCCGGCATCGTGGTGCTGGCCTCTGGCTCGGTCGGTACGGTGACCCCGCTCGGTGTCCTCCTGCTCGCTACCACCGGGACCGCCTGGGGCCTCTACACCGGCGCTGGACGAACGGGAGCTGACCCCAGGGTGGCCACGACCGGGCACTTTGTCGTGCTGGCCGTCGCCCTGGTGGTGCCAACGGCGGTGGGCGAGGCGGCGGGTCTGCACACGTCTGCTTCCGGGCTGGCCTGGGCGGCCGGGATGGGGGCCGGCACCACCGCACTCGCGTACGTGGCCTGGTACGCATGCCAGCGTTCCATGTCAGCGACCACCGCTGGCTCCGTCCAGCTCATCATTCCGGTGCTCACCACGGCTGGAGCAGTGCTGTTCCTCGGCGAGGAGCTGTCATCGAGACTGATCATCGCCGCAGTGCTCGTCGGTGTCGGGATGTGGCTCGGTCGCCCCCTCCCTCCCAGTGGCGTCATCTCCGCGCCTGCCCGTTCGGCGAAAACCGGGTGCGCACCCCGCGGCCCCGGTAGCACCTCGAACTCTTGACCATCGGCATCCGTCCCGGAGGCTCCGAGGGCCGCGGTCGACTGGTGCGCATCGATGGTGGCCACGCACCTACCGCAGATCGCCGACCTGAGGGGTCGTCGTCGACGAGAGGGCACGAGGTGGTGGGTTTCCTCGGCCAGGATGCCGGTGAGATCCACCTGCTCGTCGTCGAACCTGCCGGTCAGCGCCGTGGCGTCGGAACCGTCTTGGTTCGAGGGCGTTGCTCGAGGGCGTCACATCGAGCTCGGGCGCGCCGTCTCGACGGGAACGAATTGAACCCACGGTGCGTGCGTTCTGTGCGGAGAAGTGCCACGTGGAGGTCAGGCTGAGGTCGGCGGCCCAAGGCCGGCCGTTCCCGCTGTTGCACTTGCCATCAGTGGGTAGGGGTGTTCTTGGCGGGCACGTCCTCGAGGAACACTCGCACCCGCGCTGGCGCGTCGTCCCAGACGCATCACACATTGGGGGCACGATCGTCAACGTCGTGACGGGTTCGACTCCGCAGGAAAGCTCCCAGGCTGGGTGACCGGCTCAGCGTGCCCCAGGGCGACCGGTGGGTTCCACACGACGGCTTGGGCTACGACGACACGCTGGCCGTCGAAGGTGATGGCCGGGCCACCGTGCAGTCGGTACCCGAGCTCAAGCGAATCGGACACGCGTAGACAGAAGTTCTCGTCGTCGGGCCCGGTGAGAACCCGATAGATCGGCAGGTCATCAGCGGGGCTGCGTCATGGCCGGGCACTCATTGCTGGCAACCTTTCGTGCGGTTCGATACTGCATGAAACGAGTGTCGTGTCGGCCGGGGCGGCGCCTCGGGTCAGCACGGCGGGAGGGATCCTTCGGGCTGGTGTTCGGACTCGCTGAACCCGAGGGACCAGTAGAGGCGGATCGCCTCGTCGTCAGGATCGGCCACCATCACCGCTCGACGTTCGCCGGGTTCGACATCCATCCGTCATCGATCGAAGCGGCACGCGAAGCTGCGGTTCAGGCCGGGGTCGATCATCGGACCCGCTTCGAAGTGGCTGGCGCGGCGGATCTTCCGGGTCAGGGGTATGACCTGGCCTGTGTCTTCCACACGTTGCACGAGATGGGCGACCCGGTCGTCGCGGCGCGGCGAATCCGGCAGGCACTCGCCGGCGATGGCACGCTGCTCCTGGTGGAGCCGTACGCCGGTGATGCTCTCGAGGACAGCCTCAGCCTGATAGGGCGGGGGTTCTACGCGCTGCCGGCGGTGGTGCAGCCGCCAGGCTCACGCGGGCAGGACAGCGGCCCAGATGTGAACGCGCAGTCCGGTGAGAGCGCCCTCATGAGCGTGCTTGGCGACGCCGGTTTCAGTCAGTTTCGCCGCGTGGCGCTGACTCCGATGAGTGTTGTTCTGGAGGCCAAACCATAGGGGTGGCGCCCATGGCGGCGACCATGGCCTCACCCCGAGTCCGGTGCTCGTCGCCAAGAAAGATCAGCGTGCGGGCCAGCTGATAGTGACACCCTGCCTTCTCGAACACCGAGGCCGCCTGAAGCAGAGCTGTACGGCATCCGTCTAGGAGGCCCAAAGCGGCCGCCCGGTCCACGATCGCCGTCGCGATGGGGTTGCCCTCGGTCTGCACGCGGGCCCGGGCGATGACGGCACCGACGCCCTCGGATCCGCTGAGCACGGCAGCCTCAGCCCACAACGCGGCATACCACGGCCGCCACATGCCGTTGAACCACTCCGTGAACTCCTCGGGCGGGGTCACCATCAGCTCAACCACCCTCGACGGCTGGCCGGCATGCAGCAGCATCAGCGCATCGAAGAACTCGCCGAAGTGCATCTGCGCGATCGAACGCCCCGGGGTCTGGAGGGCCAGGACGACCTCTAGCCAATCCGCCCGGATGGTCTCTTCACCTTGCAGCCCGTAAGCCGTCGCAGCGGCGTAGGCGCCTCGGCTCAGGTCGCCGGCGCGGGGACGCCCTGCCCCCTCCCAACCCTCTCGGAACAGGCGGGCCAGGTCGACGGCCTCGGACAGGTCACCGGTCAGTACCGTCACCACGATCAACCGCGCGGAGTTCAGGTGGGTCTCCTCCCGGTAGAAGGGCAGTTCGCGCATCTGCTCGGCCAGGCCTCGAGCACCCGACAGATCGCCCACGGCGATGGCACCGTTGATAGCCATGACGAAGGCATCGAAGAACTCCAAAGCGGATAGCGCCGTCACCGGCAGCGGCGACAACAACGTGATCCGTCGCAGCGCACTCGCCGCGCCAGCACGCACATCGCCGCGGGCGAACTGCACGGCCGTGAGCTGATCCAGGGCCGCGCTCTCGATGAGGGGGTCACCCATCCGGCGGGCCAGGGCGAGTGCTCTCCCGACGAGGCGCACGGTGGCCGGGTCAGTCGTGGCCCCGTTGAACGCCTCAGCGGTGAGCAACCGGGCTTCGGCGTGCACGTCACCATCTGCCAGCGTCCAGCCCCGCTCGATCAACGCCTCGACGACGTCAGGCCCGGGGACGGTTGCCATCAGCCCGGGGCCGCGGTTGATCAGCTCAGCATTGCGGGCCAGGTCCGTTGCGGCACCGGCTCGGTCGCCCGCCCGGAGCGCCGCTTCCACAGCATGGGCCCGCAACCGCAGCGCATCCTCACCGAAATACCGGGCCTCGGCTGCGCCCGCAGCACTCCGCCAGGCCAACGCAGCAGCCGCCCCGTCGACGGTGAGCTCCGCGGCCTGCTCGTAACGACGCTGCGCCTCCCCAGGGAAGCCGCGGATGAAGACAATATGCGCCAGGTCCATGGCCAGCCCGTACGCCTCCGCTCGTAGGCTCGGCTCGTCCGCCGCCCACGTCAGCGCGGCGCGCAGCTCGTCGGCGACCTGGTCGACCTCGGCCCGCCACGCGCGGTCCACCCTGCGGGACGTGCTGACCAGGACCGATCCCTGTTCCCGGCACCACCTCAAATGCCGCGATCGGGCCGTGAACAACTCTCCGGCCTCGTCCAGACGGGCAAGGGCGTACTGACGAACGGTTTCCAAGGGCCGGTAGGCGGTGCCGTTCGGGCGCGCGATCGCGACCAGCAGGCTCTGATCGACCAAGCCAGCCAACGCCGTCGTCACGTGCGCCGGCAACACGGGCGGCCAGTCCGCCGTGACCGCTGCCGCCTGGCTCGCAGAAAATGAGTCGGCGAAGCTCGAGACCCGCCGTAGGACCGCCTGATCGGGTTCGTCCAGCAGCTCGTAGCTCCAGTCGAGGGTCCTACGCAGAGACCGGTGCCGGTCGTTGACGCGGGACGCGCCGGTGAGCAGTCGCAACACGTCCGGAAGCCCGGCCTCGAGCCCGTCCAAACCCAGGGACGCACAACGGGCGGCGGCCAGCTCGATCGCCAACGCGGTGCCATCCAAAGCGGAACAGATCACCGCGACACGCGGCACGTCACCCTCTCGGACCACAGCCCCCCCGGTCCGCGCCCGGGCCCGGAACAACTCGACGGCGTCACCCACACCACCGCCTGGCGCTTCAATGCTCAGGCCGGGAACGAGGAACACCCGCTCGAACGGGGCCAACAAACGGGCCCGGCTGGTCGCCAGGACCACGAGGCGGGCACTGCTCCCCAGGAGACGCTCCAACAAGACGACGACACCATCGAGCAGGTGCTCACAGTTGTCGAGCACCAGCAGGGCCGACCGGCCGGCGAACCACGTGACCACGTCCTCGGCAGCGGAACTGCCCTGACGCTCCCCGATCCCGAGCACCTCGGCGATGGCCGCATCCACCATCGAGTCATCCGTGGTGGGAACCAGGTCGACGTACCAGACCCCGTCCGCGAACCGGTCCGCCAGCTCCGCTGCGACCTGCAACGCCAACCGGGTCTTGCCGACGCCGCCAGGGCCAACCGCCGTGACCAGGCGATCTTCCTGCAGCGCGGCCACCAACGCCTCACGCTCAGCAACCCGGCCCACGAAGGGAGTCAAGGGTGCGGGCAACGAGATGGTCGAGGCCACCGGAATGTGAGCCGGGCCGGCATCGGCGGCTTGCACAGAACCGGCGCGTGCGATGAGCTCGCGGCGGTCCACCGCCTGCAGCTTGCGCAACAACGACGAGACGTGACTCTCAACCGTCCGGATCGAGATGAACAACCGGGTCGCGATCTCCGCGTTCGTCAGGTGATCGCCCACGGCCAGCAGAACCTCCGCCTCACGAGCCGAGATCCCCACCTCAAGAACCGCACCTGGGTTGCCCACTCACTGATTGTGCCGCAAGGAAGACGAACGACACGCACCGTTTGTGTTCCCCGGGATGAACTCCCGGGTCGCTCAAGTCGTGACGACAGAAGAACCGCATCGGGCGCACCTTGCCCAAAATCCACCTGCTCAAGCGCGCGAGAACCTCTCCGGAACTGCTCAGGACCATTGAACAGTCAGCCACGAGGCGGGTTCGGCTAGCGCGTGGAACCGCTCAGAACCGCCTTGCGGTTGGCGAGGGCACGGGTGGTTCGCTCGGGGGTGAGCCTGCCGACCAAGCTGCATCCCTTCGTCCTGGAGGGAAGCGCATCGAGCCCGGTCTCAGCCGGCCAGGTAGACCCCGACGATGGCGCGCCGCTGTGCCGGGTCGCGGACCCAGCGGATGTCGCGTTGAACCACGCCCCACCACAACCCGACGAGGGTGAAGCAGGTCGCCGAGAACAGCGCGTAGAAAGTGCTGACGTTCACCGCGCCAGCCTTCAAAGTGCACACGCCACCAGTGGGGAGCGAAGCCGGTGCGCTGTATCCATCTTGAGGTGGTCGCATGCGAGTTGCTCAGTCCGGCGAGTGAGCCTGACCCGAGAGTTGGGCGGCCCGCATCCGCGGACATCATCCGCCTCCGGGTGGTAGCCGCTCGGCTGTGGCACCGGTTGACACCATGTCTCGCCACGTTGACATCGCTCGGCACTGAGCAGCTCATATGTGCTGATGTGCCGCTCATCGGGTCGGCACTGCCCATTGGGCGGCGACGTGGCGGGCGTCGGTTCCGCAGCATCCGCCGACGATGGCCAGGTTGGGCAGGAGGGGTCGGAGTCGGTTGGTGGCTGCTGCCAGTTGTACGGGGTCACCGTCGTCGAGTTCGGTGGCTTCATCGAGTTCGGCGTGGGACCGGGTTGAGGCGTTGACCCGGAGACCACCGATCCGGTTTCGCCACGAGCCCCCGTCGGCAGCGAAGGCGCTGGCGAGGTGTTGCGGGTGGGCGCAGTTGACCAGGAACCAGTCAGGTGGGCAGTGTCGGTCCACGGCGTCGATGGCGTTGGCGAGGCTAGAACCGTCAGGCAGGCGCCCGTCGGTCTCCACGGTGAAGGAGATCGCGACGGGGACACCCACCTCGCGGGCCGCAGTCGCGATACCGATGGCCTCCCCGGCGTGGGTGAGGGTGTAGGCGGTGACCAGGTCAGCTCCAGCCAGGGCCTGGACCTGTGCCCGGTGGTAGTCACCGGACTCCTCGCCACTCATGCGCACCTCGGCCCGGTACCCGTCGGCTCGGGGGCCGATCATCCCGCTCACCAGGATCGTGGACACGGCAGGCGACCAGAGCCGGGCCAGCTCACGCAGGAAGATGACTGCGTCGCGGTTGACCCGCTCAAGGGCCGTATCGTCGTACCCGACGCGTTGGCCCCAGTCGGGGTTGGCACGCCAGGTCGGTGACTCGAGCATCAGCCCGGCACCAGCCGCGCAGGCTATGGCGC
>JBDTVJ010000132.1:0-6985 GCA_040007275.1 Terracoccus sp. | reverse complement strand
TGCCGCAGATCATGGCAGGCCCGGACTACCGCAGTGGCCGGCTCGCGGTCGTCATTACCTTCGACGAGGGGACCGGCGCGAACCAGAACGTCCCCTTCGTGGTGGTGCACCGGTCCCTGTCGCACAAGATCGTCGCGACCCGGTACACGCACAACTCGCTTAGTCGGCTCTACACCGACGTGCTCGGACTCTCGCCCCTGGGCGCTGCGGCCACCGAGCCCGGTCTGCGAGCTGCCTTCGGGATCTAGCCAGCAGCCCCGACGTCATGACCGCCCGCGTCGGCGTCGGGACGAACGCGGTGAACGACGTCGGTACTGCACTGCTCGGCAAGCCCTGAACGTGAGCATGGCAGCGCTACGCCGGTGTCTCACACGTAGGATCGTCAGGTCCAGACAAACCAGCAGCATCTGCCATACCGGACATCCCCCCTCTTCGAGGTCTTGGATATCGGCCCGAATAGCCGCCCTGACGCCGATCGCCCTCGTTGAACGCGGCGACCTCGACGAGGACTCAGGGTCCTCTCAGCCTCGGCCCGACACCATGACGTCTGGAGGGTCACCGGTGGCGGCAAGTGCGCGGAGGAGTGAGCATGTGCGGGATCGCCGGTTACTACGGCCTGGGAGAGAACCGTATCGACGACGGCCTGTTGGAGCGGATGGGTGCGGCCCAACACCACCGCGGGCCCGACGACTCCGGCACCTTTGTCGACGGGTTGATGGGGATGGCCCATCAGCGCCTCTCGATCATCGACCGTGAGGGTGGGCATCAGCCCATGGCCACCGCTGACGGCCGGTACACGCTGGCCTACAACGGTGAGGTCTACAACTACCGTGAGCTGCGCACCGAGCTCGAGGGCCGGTCGCGCACGTTCGCGACAGAGAGCGACACCGAGGTGGTGCTCCAGGCGTTCGCCGAGTGGGGCGCGGAGGCGTTCGACCGCTTCAACGGCATGTTTGCGATCGCCGTGTGGGACCGTGACGCGCAGAACCTGACCCTGGCCCGCGACCACTTCGGCATCAAACCCCTGCACCTGTGCCGCATCGCCGGCACCACTCCGGGTGCCGCTGACGCCTGGCTCTTCTCGAGCGAGATCAAACCCATCTTGGCCAGCGGGCTCTACGAGCGAGCCCCCGACGAGACGACCATCTACCGCTACCTGCGCTTCCGCGTGCACGACGACGGCGCGAACACCTTCTTCGACGGCATCGAGCGGTTGTTGCCCGGCGAGATGGTCACGCTGTCGGCCGACGGCATGAAGCGGTCGTTCTTCAGCACCCTCAAGGATGACCTGACGAGCACGCGCGGCCCCGCAGAGGGTTACACGCCCACGCTGGCCGATGAGTTTCGTGAGCGGCTGACGACTGCGGTCGCCCTGCGCCTGCGCTCTGATGTGCCGGTGGGCACATCACTCTCCGGCGGCCTCGACAGCTCGGCCATCACCGTGCTCATCGACCGACTGCTGACCGAGCACGACCCTTCGACCGCCGCCGTCGGGCACCAGCAGAGCACGTTCTCAGCGGTCTTCACCGGCTACCGCAACGACGAGGAACGCTACGTCGACGACGCGATCAACGCCTGCACCAAAGAAGTGAACGCCAGCAAGATCAGGCCCTCGTCGGCGGAGTTCCTCGATGACCTGAGCGACTTCGTGCGCACCCAGGAGGAGCCGGTGATCTCCACCGGCCCCTACGCCCAGTACCGCGTGATGCAGGAGGCGAGCCGCCACGTCACCGTCATGCTCGACGGTCAGGGCGCCGACGAGATGCTCGCGGGCTACGTGCCCCAGCTGGTGGTGCACGTGCGCGACCTGCTGCGTCGCGACCGTCGCGCCGGGATGGCCGAGATGGCTGCCTCCCGCGACATCCTCGCTCACCTGGCCAAGGAGAAGGCGCGCTCGCTGCGGCCGGGTCGCGGCGGGGCGGCGCCGCTGCTCGACGCGAAGTTCGTGGCCGCTCACCGGGGTGAGACGTATGCCGTTCAGGGGACTGACCTTCGCCGACGGCTCGTGCACGACCTTTTCGTCGGCTCACTGCCGTCGCTGCTGCGCTACGAGGACCGCAACTCGATGCGCTTCTCGCTCGAGGGTCGCGTGCCCTTCCTCGACCCCGGCCTCGTGAAGAGCGTCTTCGCGCTGCCCGACGACGCCATCATCAAGGACGGGTGGAACAAGCGCGTCCTGCGCGAGGCCACCACCGATCTGCTGCCGCTCTCGATCAACCGGCGCCGCAACAAGATCGGCTTCACCGCGCCTCAGCACGACTGGTTCCACGAGCAGCGCGAGTTCATCTACCGCGTCTTCCTGTCCGAGTCGTTCGCGAAGCGTCCGTACTTCAACCGCACCGAGGTGCTCACCGCGTTCGAGCAGTGGCTGAGCGGTTCGGGAGACCTCGACTCGATGGTGTTCTGGCGGCTGCTCAACGTCGAGCTGTGGCTGCGCGAGTTCTTCGACCGCCGCGACACGGCGGAGGCGGCCTCGGCGAACTCGGCGGACCACGAACGTGACGCGGTGGTGGGCGCGACCTCCGCGGCAGACGATCGGCCAGCCTCGGGCACCCCGGTCATGTCGACCTCCGCGAACCCGGGTAAGCACCTCGATCTCACGCTTCCCGACGGCACGACGGTTCGGCGGCATCCGGTGCGGACCTCGAAGTTCTCGGCCGACGACGACCTCGTGCCCGAGACGGTCGGCTGGGTCGAGCGGTTCGTCGACACGCTCACCCAGCAGGCAGCCGACAGCCAGGGCACCCAAGACACCGACCGCACCGATCTCGCCAACAGCCGGTGGTACCTGTTCGTGTCGGAGAAGATCGTGGCCACCACGCAGCAACGGTCGCACTTCCTCTGGGACATCCCGGTGTCGCGCAGCGCTCGCCGGCTCAGCCGCTACGTGACCCGCACCCCGGCCGGCATCGGGCTCGGCTCCCCGTTCACGATGCAGCTGGCCATCGACGAAGCCGGGCTGCCCAGGGTGCTCTTTGCGGCCGCGGCGGGCGCCGCCGGAAAGCTCGTGGGACGCCGCGGCCTGTTCTACACGGCCGTCGGCGATGACGTCCGCGCTATCGACGGGCCGACCGAGTACTCGGTCTACCCCGCCAACATGTCGGCCAAGCTGCCACCGAAGAACCCCGCCGGAGTGGCCGCCACGCTCTCTACCGCCCTGCGGCACCGGCTGCCGGCGCCACTGGCCGCGACCTTCCAGGGCACGGTCGTGATCGACGCCAACGACCTGGGCCGCAACGTGCTCGGCACCGACGCGACAGGCCCGGTGCAACGGTTCGAGCAGATGTTCGCCGACAACCCGCTCGGTCAAGGCACGGAGACCACGCCGCTGGCCGTCGTCGTCGACGAGCGCCGACCGGCAACCTCGGGCCGGCCACCTCAGCCGCCCACGACCGGTCACCAAGAAGGGCCCTGACCGGTCACCAGCACGTCCGCGCGACCCTGACCGGCGCCGGACCCCAACGGCCAGGAGGCCCTCATGACAGCTTCACCCCGTGACATCGACGCGAACCGGATGCCGGTGACGGTCAGCGCGCCCCGGCTCCCGCGGGTGCTGCTGGGCGTCACCGGAGTGGTGTTGCTGGTCGTGGGGCTCGCCGTCGGCTTCACGGTGAACTCCATCGGGGCCCGGAGCACCGGCGAGCTGGGTCTCGATGTCACCATCGCCGGTCACCGTGACGGCGTGCTGAGCGCGCTGGCCCAGTTCATCAATGTCGGCATCGGGCCGGTCATCGCGCCCATCCTGCTGCTCATCGGGTGCGCCATCGCCTGGCGGCGCAGCCGGTTTGTCGCGGTGAGCGTTGCCGGGCTGACGATCGCGGGCTGGTTGTCGGTCGAGCTGGGCAAGGCACTGGTGCACCGGGCTCGCCCGCCGATCACGACCGTGCACGCCCTGGTCGTGGAGACCAAGGCCGACAGCTACCCCAGTGGTCACACGGCCTTCGCCGCCGCCCTGGTGTTCGCTGTCGTGGCCACCCTGGTTCTGCTCGGGCGCCCGACCCGCACGGTGTGGTGGGTCGGGGTGCCCTTCGTCGTGATCGTTGCGGGCTCCCGGCTCTACCTGGGGGCCCACTACCTCAGCGATGTCATCGCCTCGGTCATCTTCGCCGGGGGAACGGTGCTCGTCGTGCTCGCGGTTCTCGGCCCGTGGCTGCTGCGCCTGCGAGACCGTGAGACCCAGCGTGAGGTTCAGCGTGAGGTTCAGCGTGACACCGACCAGGCCAGGACGGCTTGAGGATGGCTGAACCGCGTCCGGGCCCGGAGCAGCAGCACGATCAGAAGCCCCAGCAGAGCGAGCAGGACCAGGCGGTGCGGGACACGGCCGCGCCGGGCGCCTCCGAGCGGGTTGACCTCTTGGGCCGGCGGGCCTCGCGTCGCACGGTCATCGTCGCGGCCACCGGGGTGCTTGGAGCCATCGGCGCCGCGGCCTGTACTGCGCCCGCGGCCACCGACACGACCTCCCCCACCGCCGGCACGAGAAGCGGAGCGACGCGTTCGGCAACCGCACCGAGCCGGCCCACCGGAGCCGGCGGGGCGTCAACGCGTGCTGCAGCGCCACCCGCGGCCGCGGCGAACGTGCTGGGCACGAGCGGGCCCGACCTGCAATCGGGCTCGGTAGCGGGGGGCCGCGTGGCCCTGACCTTCCACGGCGCCGGCGCCGCGGCCTTGACCGCGAAGGTGCTGACCATCGCCACGGCCCACGACGCCAAGGTGACGGTCTTCGCCGTCGGTCAGTGGCTATCGGCGAACCCCCAGCTCGGACGCGCCCTCCTCGCGGCGGGCCACGACCTGGGCAACCACACGTGGAGCCACCAACCGATGCGCAGCCTCAACGCGGCACAGGCGGCCCTCGAAGTGAGCCGCGGGGCCGCCGCCGTAGCAGCCGTGCGGGGCAGCGCGGGCCTGCTCTTTCGGCCCTCGGGAACCCCGACGAGCACCGACACGATCCGGTCGGCCGCCCTGGCCTCCGGGTACCACCGCTGCATCTCCTACGACGTCGACCCGAGCGACTACCTCGACCCCGGCACGGCCGCTGTGCGCGACCGCACCCTGAAGGCGGTGCGGGCGGGCAGTATCGTGAGCCTGCACCTGGGCCACGCGGACACCGTGGCCGCGCTGCCCGGCATCCTCGAGGGCCTGCGCCAACGGGGGCTGAGCGCCGTGACGGTGACCGACCTGCTGGCCGGAGTCTGATGACCGAGCGCTGCACGCGCCCACGAGCGGTGGCTCGGCGCCGTTCCGCCCTCGCCCTCGCCCCGGCCCTCGCCGCCATGGTCGGGCTCCTCGGCGCCTGCTCAGCCCAACCCTCAGCCCCGGCGACCACCTCGCCGACGAGCAGCGCCACCTCCGGCGGCGCCACCGTCAACCCGCCGAGCCCGACGGCCGCTGCCGACACAACCGCAACCGCGGCCGCCGACCCGAGCGCAGCCCAAGCGCCCACCGCCCACACCGGCGCCGGTGATCTCTCGGCGCAGGCTCGTCGCGCCAAACCTCTGGTCTACGTGCCGAACCAGCGGGCCGGCACGGTGCAGGTCATCGACCCGAAGACCTACCGCGTCGTGGCGACCTACTCGGTCGGGCGCTCGCCCGAGCACGTGGTGCCCTCGCACGACCTGCGCACCCTCTGGGTCAACAGCGACGCCGGCAACTCGATGACGCCCATCGACCCCTCCACCGGCAAGCCCGGCAAGACCATCGCGGTGAACGACCCGTACAACCTCTACTTCACCCCCGATGGCCGCTATGCCCTCGTCATGGCCGAGGCGCTCCGGCGCATCGACGTCCGCGACGCGCACACGATGAAACTCGTTCGCTCGCTTCCGATTCCGTGCGCCGGCATCAACCACGCCGACTACACCACTGACCTCTCGACCCTGCTCGTCAGCTGCGAGTTCAGCGGCAAGCTCGCCGTCGTCGACGCCGACGCCACCCGCGTCATCACGATGATCAACCTGAACACCATCAAGACCGCCGCGGCCACCGACCCGGCCATGGCCCGGTCGATGGGAGGCCCCGCCGGTGGGCTCGTTCGGGGGGCGAACGCGATGCCCCAGGACGTGCGACTCTCTCCCGACGGGAAATGGTTCCTCGTCGCCGACATGCTGCGCAACGGCGTCTGGGTGATCGATGCCCACACCCTGAAGTACTCCCGGTTCGTGCCCACCGGCAAGGGCGCCCACGGCATCTACCCCTCCCGTGATGCGAGCCGGATCTACGTCAGCAACCGTGACGAGGGCAGCATCTCGGTGGTCGATGGCGCCACGCTGGCTCCGTTGGCCAAGTGGAAGATCCCCGGTAGCGGGTCTCCCGACATGGGCGGGGTCACCGCTGACGGCAAGGAGCTCTGGCTCTCGGGCCGCTACAACTCGGTGGTGTACGTCTTCGACACCTCGAGCGGCAAGGTGACCCACCGCATCCCGGTGCGACCTGGCCCACACGGGCTGCTCGTCTGGCCCCAGCCCGGCCGGTACTCACTCGGCCACACCGGCAACATGCGCTGACCCTCCCGCGCACCCGGCGGGGCCTCACCCGATCGGCAGAGGCGCCGGTCACGGTGGCGGGGCAGGGCGGCAGGGTCAGAAGCGGGCCCGCACCGAGTCGATCAGGGTGCGCCCGGCCGAGACCGGGTGGAACGCGCGAGCGGCATCCGTCAGCGCCGACTGCTGCTCGTCGGAGAGCGTCAGGTCGGCGGCGGCGGCGTTGAACTCCAGCTGCTCGACGTTCGACGCGCCGGGGATCACGACGACCTGGGGCAGACCGAGCAACCAGGCGAGGGCGATCTGGGCCGGCTTCGCGTCGTGCGCCGCCGCCACCTCGCGCAGCACATCGAGCAGCGGGGCGATGCGGCGCAGGTTCTCGGTGCCGAAGAGCGGGTTGGCGGCCCGCACCCCGCCGGGGCGGTGGTCGGCGTCGTACTTCCCGCCGAGCAGCCCCTGGGCGAGCGGGCTGTAGGCGATGACGATGCGGTTCTCCTTCTCGGCGAAGG
>JBDTVJ010000131.1:0-6988 GCA_040007275.1 Terracoccus sp. | reverse complement strand
AAACCGGTGATGCCGATGATGCTCAGGAACTTTGTCTGGTAGCTGTCGGTGGTGTCCACCCGCACGGTTTGCCCGTTGATGATGGTCGCGGACCCGGTCAGGCCTGACCCGGCGAGGTAGGTTTGGGCGGCTTGTTGCGCGGCGTAGGGGTCAGCGAAGGCTCCGTCGCCGCGTACCGCGGTGGGCCCTTGCAGCTGCTGGCCTGCGGCGCGGGCGGCTTGCCGGGCGACGTCGCGGGCGTGTTGTTGGGCGTAGACCTGACCGCTGAGGTCGACGGCCAGTCCGACCAGCACGATCATGACCAGGCCTGAGGTGGCGAGCCAGAGGCTGATGGAGCCTCGTTCTCGGTCTCCACGGGTCAGGCGCCGCAGCTGGGTTTCCATTCGCGTGCTCACCGTTCTCGGTAGCTGTCGATGGCTGAGCCCATCGTGGCGCTGAGCGTCCTGGTCCCCGGGAGCCCCGGCAGGGCCAGGTCAGCGAGGTTGATCTGGCAGGTGACCGTGGCGGTGACCTGCGCTGGGGTTCCAGCCGGCGCGGCGAACCCGGTGGTGTCCACTGACACCTCCCGGCTCACGCAGGCCACCCCTTGGTTGGACAAGGAGGTGGCCGCGGCCGCGGCCGCGTCGGAGCTCGCTTGTTCCTGGGTTCGGGCGATGGACGCGGTCCGGGCGGCCTCGTTGGCGGCGGACTCGACGGCCTGGTTCGCGATGGCGACCCGGCCGGCGAAGAAGATCAACCCGACGAACAGCATGAAGGCTGGCACGCCGATGACGGTTTCGATGACGGCTGAGCCGCGGTCCCGGTCCCCGCGGAGGATGTTCATCGGGTGATTCTCTCGACGGGGACGGCTGCGGACTGGTTGATCGCCAAGGCCCAGCCTGGGATGACGCTCATGGCCGTGCCGCGCACTGTCACGGTGGCGGTGGTGGCGCTGCGTTGGCTGCTGACGGTAGCCGAGCGGATGACCCCGTCACCGCCGGCGTCAGCAACGAACCCGGTAGCGGCGGCGGCGCCCTCGCTACCGGTTCCGCCCTCACTGCCAGCGACGCGAGCCCCTTCCTGCGCTGCGGCGATCGCGACGGTGCGCGCGTGGTAGTACAACGCTCCTTGCATGCCCAGGAACATGACCGTGAACAGCAGCGGCAGCATGGTCACCATCTGGATCGATACCGACCCGCGATCGCGTCCCGTTGCCACCAAACGGTGGCGGCGGGGCGAAGCGGTGGGCCGGGGCGCTCTCATGCGCCGGTGCCACCGAGTTTGCTGCTCTGGCTGCGAACATAGGTGGTGACCGCCCCGACGACGATGGCGACGATGCCGATCACGGCGACGGCCCAGAGGACCTGTTCGATCGTCACCGACCCGCGGTCTCGGTCGCCTTTGATCAGGTGGACCTTGTCCTGGACGGTGTCGGTGAGCCGGACCCCGAGCGTGTGCAAGGTAGCTGCCAAGTGGATCATTGTTCTTCCCCTTCGGTGGTGGCCATGCTGTGGTGTGTGGGTCCCACGGCGGTGAGTGGGCCGTGGGTGTGGTTGGGCGCCGTACGGGTCATCAGCTGCCCTCGAGTACCCGAAGGAGGGCGGGGGCAACGAGGATGGCGAGGAAGATGACGCCGAGCATGCTCATCGGGATCGACATGCGTTCCCCGATCTCGTTGGCTTTGCCCTTTTCGGCGGCGAGCATGGCGGCGCGCATGGACGCGGACCGGGCCCGCAGGTTGGTGTAGATCTGGGCGTCTTCCTCCCCGGACAGGCGCATGATGTCGGCCAGGTCCTCCAGTTCGGGCAGGCCCAGCTCGTCGGCCAGCCCGCGCAGGGCCTCCCAGGGGGTGACCCCGGACCAGCGGGTGCGGGCCAGCTCCTCCCCCAGCCGGCGGAACACCCAGCTGTCCCCGACCTCGGCCGAGACCTCCATGGCCTGCCGGGGCCCGGCGCCGCCGCGGCGTTCCAGCGCTACGAAGTCGATGTAGGCCCCCAGTGCCCGGGAGAACTCCACCCGGGCCTTCTTCGCCTCGTCGCGCACGTTGTAGTCCGGCAGGAAGAACATCACGATTGCCAGGACCAGCGAGCCGAGCACCGGAATCACCACGGGCAGGCCCAGACCCAGGACGGTGAACAGGGCGGTCAGTACCGGCGGGATAAGTAGACCCACGAGGGCGAAGAGGATCTTCTCGCCGTAGAACCGGCTCAACGAGATCCGCATGATCGCCAGCTCTTTCGTGGGGACGGTTCCCCACGTTCCGGCAGGCAACGCCTTCATGGCCCACAGCCCAAGACGCTCCCGGGTGTCGGTGGCATCGAGGCTGAGCCGGGTCCCACGGGACCGGGTCTGCGGGGCGAGCCGCTCTAGCGCCTCACCGAGATCGGGGTCGGCGGGCGCGAGCCGCCAGAGTAGGAACGCCACTCCTAACCCGATCAGGGCCCCAGCGGCGATGGCCAGCTGCAGTCCGGTGGCCATCAGCGGGCCGCTTCAGCGGCGGCGGCCCCGATGAACCGGGGCAGCCGCTCCCCGGCCGCCATCCGCTTCATCCAGATCAAGGTGGCTACGTAGAGGGCGAGCAGCAAGGTGAGCAGCACCTGCCCGAACGGTGACCCGTACGGGGCGACGTACTCCCCCGTGATCGCGAGGAAGGCCAGCACGCCGATGGTGATGATCGTGACCCAGCGGGCCGTGGAGCGTGGCTTGGCGCGGTCGGACTCGATCTCTCGTCGGGCCCGCACGTCGCTGGCTACGGACTCCGCCAAGGCGTCCAGGACGTTCGCGACCCCGCGACCGCGACGGCGCGCGGCGAGGACGAGGTTGCCGGTGATCAGGTCCCCGGTGGCATCGTCGAGCTCATCGGCGAAAGCGCGTAGGGCGTCCTCGGTGCCCCACCGGGCCCGCAGACGGGAGGCCAGCCGGGTGACCTCGGGTCGGATCGGGGCGGGGGTAGAACGCAGGGTGCTGATCAAGGCCTGCTCGAGGCCGGCGCCGGCGGTAAGAAGGCCCGCCAACGACCTGGTCCACTCCTCCAGCGCCTCGAGCTGAGCGATCTTGTCCCCGGCTTCCGGGGAAGAGAGCAGGTAGGGCAGGCCGGCCAACGCGGCCGGCACGATGAGCAGGGCCACCACCCACCCGGTGAGCAGGGCGACCACGGCGCCGATTCCTAGCCCTACCAGCAGCAGCAACCGTGTTCGCCGGGTCAGGGCTGCGTACCGCCGGGCCCCGGGGATGCGGTTGCGGCCGGGCGCGGGTGGCCGAGGTGGCGTGCCTCGTAGGCCGATGACGGCCCCGAGGAGGCCGGCCACGATCAGCGCACCCGCCAGGGCTGGGATCAGCGCGGTCATGACGCGGCCTCGCCGCGTTCGCTGTAGAAGCCGGTCAGGTCAAAGCCCCACTGTTCCAGCTCTTTGTAGTCATCGTGCATGACGTTCGGGGTCGCCACTCGGCTGTGTGGTCCGGCCTTGAAAACCGTCGTCGTCGCGTAGCCCAGTTCCTTCTCGCCCGGGGTGACCACGATGATCTCCGACACCCACCGGGACAGCTGTGCTGAGCCGTCGGGTAGCTCGCTCTTGTCCATGGCGACGTGGACGATGATGTCGACGTTCGCGGCGATCTGCCGGATCGCGTACTCGTAGGTGATCTGAGGGCCGGCCTCCAGGGCGCACGTCGCCAGTTTCCCGATCGCACCTACGGCGTTGCGGGCGTGCGTGGTGGAGATGGACCCGTTGGAGGACTCCATAGCCTTGAACATGGCCAGGATCTCCGGCCCGGTCACCTCGCCGACGATCTGGCGGCTGATGTTGAACTTGAACGAGTCGATCAGGGCCTCGGCCAGGGTGAACTCCCCCGCCTTCTTCCCGTCAGGGCCGCGTTCGCCGAACCCAGGCCGCGCTTCCCAGGGGAAGACGATGTCGTGCTGGTCCTCCAGTTCGTGCAGGTGCAGCTCGTAGACGGTCTCGAAGGTGCCGATGATCTCCCGTTTCGGGATCTCCGCGCACAACGCACGCGCGACCGTCGTCTTGCCCGCCCCCTGGGCGCCGGTGACCACGACGCTCCGGCCGGCTTTGACCGCGGCCGCCAGGAAGGAGGCGGCCAGCTCGGTACACGTCTGCGAGTCGACGAGGTCGCCCAATCTGACCTTCCTGAGGCGATGCCGGCGGATGACCACGGACGGGAACGGGTGCACCCACGCCACCGCGGCCAACCGGGATCCGTCGTCCAGGCGCAGGTGTAGGCGCGGCTCGGACTCGCTGAACGGTCGCGCGTTGGCCTCTGACCGCGAGGCCAGGAACACCAGGAAGTCGATCAGCTCCTGATCGCTGCTGGCCACCGGTGGCCCTTTGACCAGGCGCCCTCCGGCCAGCTCGAGCCAGACGCGGGCGTGCCCAGCGATCAGGATGTTCTCTACCCGGTCGTCATCGAGAAGCGGCTGCAGACGCCCCATCCCGAACAACGCGGCGTCCAACGCTTCGGCCATCTGCTCCTGGACGGCCAACGTCCACGACTCCTGCCCCGCGGTCATCCTCGCCGCCGACTCGTCGTTGAGGAGCTCGAGGATGATGGCCCGGCCTCGCTCCCGTTGTTCTTTCTTGCTCAGGTGTCCACCGTCGTCTCGGTTCACCTCACTGAGGCGCGCCGACGCCTGTTTGCGCAGAACCGCGATCAGGTCCCAGTCCAGGCCCTCGTTGTACGAATGCCGCGTCCGGTGCAACGGCATCGGCTCACTCGGCTGTGCCCTCGGGGACTGTCTGAGGGTGGCCGGCCCGTCGGAGTCGGCCGGGTTCATCGAGAACGAACCCCGCACCCGGCCCGGGCGGGGTGGTCCCGGTACGGCGAACAGGGGCAGCGACGAGGGGTCGGCCGGGTCGCTCGTGATCTGCGGCCTCTGGTTGTCGCTTCTGCTCATACGGGGCTCCCTACAACCGGCACTACCAGATCCGCACGGTTCGTCGTCACGGTCGAGGTGATGGCGGCGTGCGCGGCCTTCAGACTGCGCACCAGCGCCGAGCCGTCGAAACGTCGCGGCGCGCTCCCTCCCTTGGCGAACACCCGGGCTGCGGGTTCATCCCAGGCCAGTGACGCTGTCACTGGGGCCTGCAGGACCTTGTGGACCTCCCGAGCGGTGTACGGGTCACCTTCGCCAACCATGAGGATTCCTAAAGAGGACGAGCCGCCCACCCCTTCGAACCCGGCCCGGAGCGTCTCCACCCAGGACCGCGCCCCAGACAGCGCCACCAGATCAGATCTCGTCGTCAACAAACACAGGTCGGCTGCGTACAGCAGTGGTTCTGGTGAACCGGCGAGCCCGAGCCGTCCGGCATCGACGATCACGTCCTGTCCCGTCCGCTCCAGGCCCTTCAACAAAGCAGCGAGTGGCTGCCACAGGGGCACCAGGCTGCGCGCCTGGGTGTGTGAACGGGTGCCCGGCAGCAGTGACACCTGGGTGTCTTCGATCATCACCGTGGCCTCGGGTAAGGCCTCGGTTAGCAATCCCTGCCGGTGCGCCAGCGCCAGATCGATCAGGGAGTCGGTCGGGGTGGTCCGTCCCCGCAGGTACCCGGCCAGAATCGAGGATCCCCCGGTGGGGTCGGCCTCGACCAACAACACGGGCGCATCCCACGTCAGGGCCAGCCCCAGAGCCGACGCGGTCACGCCTGGGGAACCGGAAGCGGAAGCCAACACGATCAGCGCCATTCCTCAGCGCTCCCGCGGGTCGAGCACCATCGCGACCCGGCCGGTGGCGGCCCGGGCCGCCAACTCGGCGGCTTTGTCTTGGCCTACCAGCACCGAGACCACGATCTTGCCTTGGTCGGCGCCCGGGTGAAGGCTGACGACGGTTGCCGCGATCTGCACCTGCGGCCCGGCGGCAACGTTGCCGTCGGCGCCCGGCGTGCTGACCACCCGCACCTGGTCCCCGGCCCGCAGGGGCTCCCCTGGCAGCAACGACGCCGGTAAGGCCACACCGACCACTGACTGCCCCGCCGGTGGGATCACCGTGGGGGCCACGTCCTCCGCGGTGACCAGGCTCCCGGCGGACATGTCCATCGCCGCACGTTGGCCGATCAGCTTGCGCAGATCGCCCCCTGGTGTTGTCTTCAGACTCGGGTCGACACCCACCTGGACGGTGATGAGGTCGTTCTCTGCGATGGTCGCGCCGCGGGCGATGGTGTTCCGGACCGCCACCACAGACTGTGCGTCGCTCACCGACGTCCAGGTCCACACACCCAACATCGCGCCCAGAACGACAGCCGCCACCGACGCCGCAACCAACATCGGCCGCCGGCGCAGCTTCGGAGCCGGCTCCACCGTCCCCGGGCGCTCTTTCGTCGGAGCACCCTTGACCTTGCCGCTCGACGCCTGGGTGCCGTTCTGCTTCGTCTTGATGGCGTCGGTTGTTGCCGTCATCGCCCGTCTCCCCCACCTGATGTGTTGTTCATTGGCTGATCACCTGGGCCTCACCGATCGTCAACGTCGTCTGCTTAGTTAGGTCGAGGTTGATGGTCCCGGTTTGGCCGATCCCGGCCCAGTCGATGACCCAGTACGACGTGGCCTTCACCGGGTAGCGGCCCTGGCGGGTGTAGACGTGCCCACAGGTTGGGGACTTCTGCTTGCCGAACCGGGACTCGTACGGGGTGCCCTTACCGCACGTGATCGAAGGCCCGTCGCCCATATCCCAGACCACCCGCTCGACGCGAGCGGTGGCCGTCACGGTGTAGCCGCCAGCGGACGCGGTGCGCGTGATCGGCCCGTAGGTGCCGGGGGTTGGCTCCCTCACCCACATGTAGTTCGGGAGCCCCACCAAACCGATTGAACCGGGCTTGGGCAGCGGCACAACCCCAATCGTGATCGGTTGCAGGTCCATCGTGGCGACCGCATCCTGTGCGAGGTCTCGCGGGTCTGGTGGTGGCGGCGCTTTCGGTCCGGTCTTCGACCAGAAGAAGATCGTGTAGCCCGCGACGAACACCTGATTTACGACGCGTGGCCCGACGATGCAGTCGTAGATCGC
>JBDTVJ010000130.1:0-7024 GCA_040007275.1 Terracoccus sp. | reverse complement strand
CCAGGCGGCCAGATCGGCGTCGGGGCCGACCATGGGGGCATCGACGTCACGAGCGCGCTCGGGGCCGGTCCACACGGTGGTGGCCTCGACGGTCACGATCGCAGCCGAGACCGCCAGGTCGAGGTGACGGGTCGATGGTGAGACGGAGTGCTGTGACACGCCCAACATCCTGCCACGGGCGCTGCGGCGGCCAGGAACCCCTCACCCGCCGCAGTGCCCGGAAGACCCACTCCGCAGGTGTCACCGGCCCCTGCATCGGGAAAATGAGCAGCCCCGTGATCCGCACCATCGATGACGACCCACACGTGTCGGCCGTGATCGATCGCGACCTCAGGTCGCAGTACGGTCAGCGCGATGAGGTGGTTTGCGAACAGGATCCCGACGCCACGGTCCGCACACCGCCCACGGATCATCGTCGAGCGTCACTCGGGAACGATCTCCGTCGCCTCGCGCCCGGCCTCCGTCGCCTCGCGCCCGGCGCGACGCCCTTCACCGTGCGCCCTCCTCCACGCCGTGAGGGCTCAGGGGCTGGGCAGTCGAACGCCGGGTGACCCGGCCGTTCCCCGAATATCCTTCCTTCCGACGCAATCTCGTCGTACGGTCGGGGAATGGACGAGCAGATCGGCATAGACAGCATCCAGCCGCCTCGACTGCGCCGTAGTGACGAGGACGGTGACCTCGCCGACTACCAGGGCTACCTCCACGCTCCTCGGACGTGGACGCATGAGCGTGACCTCGAGAAGCTCTGGAACCGCAAGCATTCCTCACGCCTCGGGGTCGGGCTGTGCGTGGCCGGCAGCCCCCGCCGACACTTCATGATCAGCAACGTGCGGCACAGCATCGACTGGGCCCGGGCCGAGCTCGAGGTGCTCATCATCGAACTCGAGGAGTCGACGCAAGCCGACACCGGGGCGGCCACCGTCGCCACCATGGAGCCCGCCACCGACGACCAGATGGCTGGCGACGCGCCGGGCTGAGCGACCAGTCCGTCAGATCACCCCGGACAACGGCTCGCCCAGCTGTCACCAGCCCCGGCGCCGCCATTCGTCCAGCTGCGGCCGCTCGGTGCCGAGGGTGGAGTCATCACCGTGGCCGGGGTAGAACCACGTGTCGTCGTCGTAGACCGCGAAGACTCGCTTGGTCACGTCGTCAATCAGGGTCTCGAAGTGCTGCCCCTCGTTCTTGGTGTTGCCGACGCCGCCCGGGAACAGCGAGTCTCCGGTGAAGAGGTGGCTGCGGCCGTGCGGGTCGGCGTAGGCCAGTGCGATGCCACCGGGGGTGTGCCCCCGGAGGTGCACCACCTGGAGAGTGATCGCCCCGAACCTCACCGCGTCGCCCTGGTCGACCCGAACGTCGACCGGTGCCGGGAGCGCCTCGGCGTCGTCGGCGCCGGCCACCGTGGTGGCGCCGGTCGCGGCGACCACCTGGGTCAGCGCTCGCACGTGGTCCCAGTGCTGGTGGGTGGTCACGATGGTGGCGAGACCGCTGCCTCCTACCGCAACAAGCTCGAGGATGCGGTCGGGTTCGTCGGCCGCGTCGATGAGCAGCTGCTCCCCGGAGGCCACGCAGGAGAGCAGGTAGACATTGTTGTGCATGGCCGACACGGCCATCTTGCGGATCGTGAGCGCGGGCAGCTCGCGCACGTCGGCGGGGCCGCCGGGCTCGACGTGGCCGGTGTACCCGTCCCCCTCCGCGGGTCCGGTGCCCGGGGCGTTCTGTGCTTTTGGTGTCTCTGGTGTCTCTGGTGTCTCTGGTGTCTCTGGTGTCACGGTCAGCCTCCGTCGGGAAGGTGGGGCAGTGGAGCCTTCGACTGCAGCCCGTGGTCGATCCCGCGAGCCAGCCACAGCAGCATCGCAGCCCGGGTGCCGGTCACTCGCACGGATGCCGCCCGGTCCTGGCCAGCGGGAGCGATGACGTACGCCGACCCCTCCTGCGTGTGTAGCTCGAGAGGAGCCGGGTCAGATGACCCCCACTGCCCGGTCAGCCGGGCCACGGCGTCGTCGAGGAGCAGCTGGGCGAGCGGTGCGGCGAGCTGGTCGAACCCGTAGCCGGCGTCGAGGTCGACGTGGTGGAACACCAGCTCGCGCAGTCGGAGGAAGCGCAGCCTACCGACCGGGATCGGCCGTCCTCCCGGAGTGCGCGGCACCGTCATCGACGCGTGCCGAGGCCCCAGTGAGTCGAGGGCGCGTGCGAGTGACTCCGCGGTGACGCGCACGTCGTCGGCCAGCACGCCGGCGCCGCGGCGAGCCCCCGCCTCCACCTCGGTGTCACGGGCCTCGTCGGACTCGTACATCGTCTGGCTGGCGCCGGCTGCCGCTGCCGCACACACCCGCTCCAGCGCTTCGGCGTTCCTGGCCAGATGCGAGAGCACGTGCCCTCGCGACCAGCCCGGGCACAGCGAGGGCGCGAGCACGGCGTCGTTGCTCAGCGAACCCGCGGTGGCGACGACCCGCTCGGTCTCGGCCGCGATGTGCTCGAGGGTGACCTCATCGAGATCAGGCGGAACCATGACGGTCCTCTTGGTCGGGCATCAGTGGCTCATCCTCTCGTTCTCGCTCCGGCGGCCTCGGCAAGGGCCAGGGCTGCGCCGACGAGGGTGAGGTGGGAGAACGCCTGCGGAAAGTTGCCGACCATGCGGTGCCCGACGGGGTCGTACTCCTCCGAGAGGAGGCCGACATCGTTGCACAGCCCGACGAGCCGGTCCATCAGTGCGGTCGCGTCGTCTGTGCGTCCCGCTTTGGCGTAGGCGGTGACCAGCCAGAACGAGCACGCGAGGAACGGGTGCTCCTCACCCGAGAGGCCGTCGATGCCGCTGCCCGTTCGGTAGCGCATCACCAGGCCCTCGTGCATCAGGTCGCGCTCGACCGCGCGGATGGTGCCGAGCACCCGAGGGTCGTCGCCGGGCAGGAAGCCCACAGCCGAGATGGTGAGCAGCGAGGCGTCGACCTCGGTCGTCTCGTAGTGCTGCACGAACGTCTGGTGCTCCTCGTTCCAGCCGTACTGGAGCACCTCCTGCCGCACCTGTCCGCGCAGCTCCCGCCAGCGCTCGACGGGGCCGTGGAGGCCGAACTCCTCCACGGCACGGACGGCCCGGTCGAAAGCGGCCCAGACCATGACGCGTGAGTGGGTGAAGTGCCGCAACGGTCCACGGATCTCCCACAACCCGTTGTCGGGCTGCTGCCAGTGCTCGGCGAGGTTGTCGACCAGGGCCAGCTGGAGGTTCCAGGTGTCCTCTGACTCGACGACGCCGCGGACACGAGCCTCGTGGAGGGCGATCATCACCTCGCCGAGCACGTCGGTCTGCCGTTGCCCGACCGCTCCGTTGCCGGCGCGCACGGGCCGTGACCCGGCGTAACCGGGCAGGTGGTCGAGCTCGCGTTCCGGCAGCTCACGACCGCCGTCGACGCGGTACATGATCTGCATGTCCTCGGGGTCTCCGGCCACGGCCCGCAGCAGCCAGTTGCGCCACAGGCGGGTCTCCTCCAGGTAGCCGCAGCCGAGCAGGCTCTCGAGCGCGAGCGAGGCGTCGCGCAGCCAGCAGAAGCGGTAGTCCCAGTTGCGCTCCCCACCAAAGTCCTCGGGAAGCGAGGTGGTCGGAGCGGCCACGATGCCACCGGTGCGGCCATGGCTCAGCACCCGGAGCACGAGCAGCGATCGTGTCACGTGCTCGGCGTACGGCCCGTCGTAGCAGTTGCGTGCCGCCCACTCGCTGGTGTGCGCCACGGTCTCGGAGAGCTGCGGCTCCATCTCGAACGCGCGCGGGATGGGCAGGTGACTGCGGAACCAGGTCGTCGAGAAGACGAGGCAGTCACCGGTGGCCACGTCGAACTCGTCGACGTGGTGGCCGTCCTCGGGGTGGGGGAGACGCGGCCCTCGCAGCACGAGCATGTCGGGGCCGGCCACCGCGCGGATCACCTCATCCTCGCTGGAGCCAGCGGCCTTCGACTCAGTGGGCTCCAGTGGATCATCGGGTTCACTCGCCAGACTCTCGGGACAGGAGTGTGTCACCCACGGTCGGGTCTTGCCGTAGCCGAAGCGCACGACCCACTCGTGCCGCATCCGGACCGTGCCTTCGACGCCCTCAATCCGGCGCACGATGTCGGCCCGCCCGTCACCCAGCGGCATCAGGTCGGTGACTCGAACCGAGCCGGTCGCCGTCCGGTGAACGGTCTCGAGCACGAACGAGTCGTCGACGTAGCGTCTCGTGGTCGTGGCCTCGCCGACGGGCCCGATCAGCCACCGACCGTGTTCGCGGGTGCCGAGGATGGCGGCGAAACAGGCGTGTGAGTCGAAACGGGGAAGGCAGAGCCAGTCGACGGAGCCGCCGCGGCTGACCAGCGCGGCGGTGGACAGGTCGCCCAAGACGGCGTAGTCCTCGATCGGGGTGGACGCACTCGTGCTCATGACGCGAGTATGCCGCCGCTGCCTGGCACGCGCTCGGACGGGCGTCCACGAGCCGGTCGGGAGCGGCCGTGGGGGGTGTTGGCCGATGTCCGCGATCTCGCGTGAGGGCCGGCAGGTCAGCGGCTGTCGGCGGTCGCACTTAACATTGGACAAGTGACTGCTACGCCCCCTGGCCTTTCCCATTCGCTCGTCGTCCGCGGCGCGCGCGAGCACAATCTCAAGGACATCTCGGTCGACCTGCCGAGAGACAGCCTGATCGTCTTCACCGGCCTCTCCGGGTCGGGAAAGTCCTCGCTGGCCTTCGACACGATCTTCGCCGAGGGGCAACGGCGCTACGTCGAGTCGCTGTCGGCGTACGCCCGCCAGTTCCTCGGCCAGATGGACAAGCCCGATGTCGACTTCATCGAGGGGCTCTCACCCGCCGTCTCCATCGACCAGAAGTCGACCAACCGCAACCCGCGGTCGACCGTCGGCACCATCACCGAGGTCTACGACTACCTGCGCCTGCTCTTCGCCCGGGCCGGGCGCCCGCACTGCCCCGTCTGTGGCGAACCGGTCACCAGGCAGTCACCGCAGCAGATCGTCGACCAGCTGCTCACCCTCGATGACAAGACCCGCTTCCAGGTGCTCGCTCCGGTCGTGCAGGGGCGCAAGGGCGAGTTCGTCGACCTCTTCGCCGAGCTGCAGACCAAGGGGTTCTCCAGGGCCCGCGTCGACGGTGAGGTGATCTCGCTCGCCGAGCCGCCGAAGCTGGAGAAGCAGAAGAAGCACACCATCGAGGTCGTCGTCGACCGGCTCGTGGCCAAGGGCGACGATGCCGGCTCCAAGCGCCGCCTCACCGACTCGGTCGAGACCGCGCTGCGGCTCGCCTCCGGCGTCCTCGTCGTCGACTTCGTCGACCGGGAACCGAAAGACGCCGAGCGCGAACGCCGCTACTCCGAGAAGATGGCCTGCCCGAACAACCATCCACTCGGGATGGACGAGGTGCAGCCGCGCTCGTTCTCGTTCAACTCACCGTTCGGAGCCTGCCCGAGCTGTACCGGCATCGGCACCGAGCTGGAGGTCGACCCCGACCTGGTCGTGCCCGACGACGATCTGTCGCTCTCCGAGGGCGCCATCGCTCCCTGGGCACAGGGGTCAGGTTCGTCCGAGTACTTCCAGCGGGTCATGCAGGCCCTGGCCGATGACCTGAAGTTCTCGATGGACACTCCCTGGCGAGCCTTGCCGGCCCGGGCCAAGGAGGCACTGCTGCACGGCCAGGACTACAAGGTCCATGTCAAGTACAAGAACCGCTACGGACGAGACCGGTCCTACACCACCGGCTTCGAGGGCGTGGTCCCGTTCATCAAGCGGAGGCACTCCGAGACCGAGTCGGAGTGGAGCCGCGATCGTCACGAGGGTTTCATGCGAGAGGTGCCCTGCCCGGTCTGTCGCGGGGCCCGTCTCAAGCCCGAGTCACTGGCGGTGCTGGTGGGCGGCATGAACATCTCCGAGGTCTGTGCCCTCGCGATCGGCGACGCTGCTGGTTTCCTCGGTCGCGTCGACTTCACCACCCGCGAGCAGCAGATCGCCGAGCGGGTCATCAAGGAGATCGACGCCCGCCTGGGCTTTCTGCTCGACGTCGGGCTCGACTACCTCTCGCTCGACCGCCCGGCCGGCACCCTCTCTGGAGGCGAGGCCCAACGCATCCGCCTGGCCACCCAGATCGGCTCGGGCCTGGTCGGCGTGCTTTACGTGCTCGACGAACCGTCGATCGGTCTCCACCAGCGCGACAACCACCGACTCATCGAGACCCTGACGCGGCTTCGTGACCTCGGCAACACCCTCATCATCGTCGAACACGACGAGGACACCATCGCGACGGCCGACTGGGTGGTCGACATCGGCCCCGGCGCCGGTGAGCACGGCGGGCAGGTGGTCCACAGCGGTTCCGTGCAGGGACTGCTCGAGCACCCTGACTCGCTCACCGGGATGTACCTCTCGGGCCGACGAGAGATCCCGACACCGGCGGTCCGACGCGGGCACGACGGGCGGCAGGTCACGGTGACCGGTGCGCGCGAGAACAACCTGCGCGACGTGTCGGTCAGCTTCCCCCTGGGCAACCTCGTCGCCGTGACGGGGGTGTCGGGTTCCGGCAAGTCGACGCTGGTCAACGACATCCTCTACAACGTGCTCGCCAACAAGCTCAACGGCGCACGCCACGTGCCCGGGCGACACAAGACGGTCACCGGGCTCGACCAGCTCGACAAGGTCGTGCATGTCGACCAGAGCCCGATCGGGCGTACCCCTCGATCGAACCCAGCCACGTACACGGGCGTCTTCGACAACATGCGCAAGCTGTTTGCCGAGACGACCGAGGCCAAGGTCCGGGGTTACCTGCCGGGGCGTTTCTCCTTCAACGTCAAGGGCGGTCGCTGCGACGCCTGCTCCGGCGACGGCACTATCAAGATCGAGATGAACTTCCTTCCCGACGTCTACGTTCCCTGCGAGGTCTGCCATGGCGCCCGCTACAACCGTGAGACGCTCGAGGTGCACTTCAAGGGCAAGACGATCTCCGACGTGCTCAACATGCCCATCGAGGAGGCCGCCGACTTCTTCGAGGCCGTGCCCGCCATCGCCC
>JBDTVJ010000129.1:0-7105 GCA_040007275.1 Terracoccus sp. | reverse complement strand
CCGACCACGTACCCCCACCCGTACCGCCGAATCTCATGTCCCACACACCTCATGCATTCCCGGTGTTTTAATGCTCAACCACTGACCGCCAGCCGGGCGTTCCGAGGCTTTCTTAGGTGTGACGATGTCCATCCACAAGCTGACGGCCGGGAGCGGATACGACTACCTGACCCGCCAGGTCGCCGCCCAGGATGTGACCGACAAGGGCCACACCGGCCTGGCGAGTTACTACACCGCCAAAGGTGAGGCGCCCGGGGTCTGGGTCGGGTCTGGGATGGCCGGAATCGACGGGCTCAGCGCCGGTGACACCGTCACCGCAGAGCAGATGCAGGCCCTGTTCGGCGCCGGGCATCACCCCCTGTCGCAGCAGCGCCGTGACGGGCTGGTGGGTCCGGACCTGACCGACCGGGACTACCACGCGGTGACCCGGCTCGGGGCCCCGTACAAGGTGTACTCCGGTGACGTCAGCGCCTTCCGGCTTGAGGTTGCCATGCGTATCGCGGACTTCGCCAGCGAGCTCGGTTATCCAGCGGACTACCCGGTTCCGGTGGCGGACCGCGCCCGGATCCGCACCGAGGTCGCCATCAGTTTCTTCCGCGCCCAGTACGGCCGCGACCCCGAAGATGCCCGCGAGATCGCGGCCACCATCGCCAAGCACTCCCGGCCGAAGACGACCGCGGTCGCCGGCTATGACCTGACGTTCTCACCCGTTAAGAGTGTTAGCACCCTTTGGGCCATCGCCGACCCGGTGACCGCCGCCCGGATCGAGCGGGCCCACCAGGCCGCGGTCAAAGACGCGCTGACCTTCCTGGAGGAGCACGCCCTCTACACGCGGACCGGTACCAACGGGGTGCGTCAGGTCGACGTGCTGGGTTTGGTGGCCACCGCTTTCACCCACCGCGACAGCCGGGCTGGGGACCCTGACCTACACACCCACGTCGCCGTCGCGAACAAGGTACAGACGCAGGACGGGAGGTGGCTGAGCATCGACGGGCGGGTGCTGTACAAAGCCAACGTCACCGCTTCCGAGACCTACAACACCGCCCTGGAGAAGCACCTCGGCGATGACCTGAACCTGCGTTTCGAGGAGCGACCTGGAACGGACGCCCGCAAACGCCCGGTGCGTGAAGTGGTCGGGGTCGACCCTGCCCTCAACGAGCGTTGGTCCGCGCGCAGGGCCAGTATCGAAGCGCGGCGCGGCGTCCTCGCGGAGGACTTCCAGCGTGACCACGGCCGGCCACCGACACCGGTCGAGTCGATCCAGCTGGCGCAGCGGGCGACGCTGGAGACCCGGGAGGCGAAGAAGGAACCGCGCTCTTTGGCCGAGCAGCGCACCGCCTGGCGAGAGCAGGCCCGCGATGTCCTGGGCGGTGAGGCCGGCGTCGAGGCGATGGTCACCGCGGCCACCCGGCATCACCGCCATGGCGGACCTGGCCGCGGTGACCGGGTCAACAACGCATGGATGCGCCGCACCTCGCAGGCGGTCCTGGACGCCGTGCAGTCCCGCCGGTCCACGTGGCAGGTGTGGCACGTTCGCGCCGAAGCTCAGCGCCGGGTCCGCGGCGCGAACCTCCCTGCCAAAGACGTCGAGGGCGTCGTTGACCTGCTCGTCGGGCAGGTCCTGGACCGTCATTCGATCCGGCTCGCCCACCCCGATGACGGCATCATTGAGCCTTCCCAGCTGCGCCGACGCGACGACTCCAGCGTCTACACCGTGTACGGCGCCGACCAGTACACCTCGGCGCGGGTGCTGTCCGCCGAGAGCCGTCTGATCGCCACCGCCGGTCGGCTCGACGGGGCCACCGTCAGCGCCGCCGCGGTCGAGCTGGCCCTGCTGGAATCGGCCGCAAACGGCCGCACACTCAACGCCGGACAGGCCGCCCTGGTGCGTGGCATGGCCACCTCCGGCGCCCGCTTGCAGCTGGCGATCGCGCCCGCCGGCGCGGGCAAGACCACCGCCATGAGCGCCCTGTCCACCGCGTGGGGAAACGGCGGCGGCACCGTCATCGGTCTGGCCCCCTCAGCGGCGGCCGCGGCCGCCCTACGGGTAGAGATCGGTGCCCACACCGACACCCTGGCCAAGCTGACCTGGTCCATCGAACAGAACGACCTACCCTCCTGGGCGGCCGACATCGACGCACAAACGTTGGTCGTGATCGACGAAGCGGGGATGGCCGACACGCTGACCCTGGACACCGCCGTCGAGTTCGTGACCAGCGCAGGCGGCAGCGTCCGGCTCATCGGTGATGACCAGCAGCTTGCCGCGATCGGCGCGGGTGGGGTCCTGCGCGACCTGGACAGCACCCACGGGGCGCTGCGTCTGACCGAGCTCATGCGGTTCGCCGACCCCGCCGAGGGCGCCGCCTCTCTGGCCCTGAGAGAAGGAGCCACCGAGGCCCTCGGCTTCTACCTGGACCACCGCCGGGTCCACGTCGGGGACCTGGCCACGATGACCGAAGACGTGTTCGCCGCCTGGCAGAACGACCGAGCGGGCGGGCTCGACGCGCTGATGCTCGCCCCCACCCGCGAGCTGGTCTCCGAGCTGAACCAGCGCGCCCGCACCCACCGCCTTGAAGGCGCCCGACCGGAGCGGGAGGTCCTGCTGGCCGACGGCAACCACGCCAGCGTCGGGGACCTGATCATCACCCGCGCCAACGACCGCCGGCTGCGGGTCACCGCCTCGGACTGGGTCAAGAACGGCGACCGGTGGTCCATCCTCGCCCTACCTGGCGAGGGGGCACCCGACGGGGACCTGACGGTCCAACACACCCGTACCGGGCGAGTCGTGACCCTGCCCGCGGTCTACGTCGCCGCCTCCACCGAGCTCGGTTACGCCACCACCGTGCACACCGCTCAAGGGGTCACCGCCGACACCATGCACGGGCTGGCCACCGGTGAGGAATCGCGCCAGCAGATCTACACGATGATGACCCGCGGCCGGTTGGGAAACCACCTCTACCTGCAGGTCGTCGGAGACGGGGACCCACACAACGCGATCCGGCCCGACAACCTGGCGCCGCCGACCGCGACCGACCTGCTCGAGGCCGTTCTGGCCCGGGACGACTCCCCCGTCTCGGCGTCCACCATGCTCGCCGACCAGCACAATCCGGCCCCGCTGCTGGGTCAGGCGACCGCCCGGTACGTCGACGCGCTCTACCTCGCGGCGGAAGAGTCATACGGGACGGAGGCTGTTGCGGAGCTCGAACGAGCAGCCGAGAAGATCGTCCCGGGCCTGGTCGACCAGGCCGCGTGGCCGACCCTGCGCGCCCACCTGATCTTGCTCAGCGCGCACGACATCGACCCCGTCGCGAGCCTGCGTCACGCGGCCACGAGCCGGGAGCTGACCACCGCCGGCGATACCGCGGCCGTGCTCGACTGGCGCCTGGATGACACCGGACTGCGAGGCGCTGGCCCGGGCCCGCTGCCCTGGATCCCCCGCGTCCCGCACTCCCTGACCAGCCACCCCACCTGGGGGCCGTACCTGACCCGCCGAACCGAACTGGTTATCGACCTCGCCGGGCAGGTCAGAGCCAGCGCCATCACCGGGGACACCCCTAACTGGGCTCGCCAGGGCACCGCCCGCCCCAGTGACCAGGTCCTGGGCGACGTGCAGGTGTGGCGGGCCGCGATGGCGGTGCCAGACACCGACCGTCGCCCGACCGGCCCGCCGCAGCTCGCCAAAGCGCCCGCCCTGTGGCAGCGGCAACTGACCACCGCGCTCACCGGAACCCGCACCCCTGCCATGAAGGAATGGGAAGACGCGCTGCACCGGGTGGCCCCCGCCGTCCGGTACGACGACTTCGCCCCGCTGCTGGCGCAGCGGCTGGCCGCCATGTCCCGCGCCGGCCTGGACGCTCGCGCCCTTCTGCGGTCAGCAGCCACCGCAGGACCCGCCCTGCCTGACGATCACGCCGCGGCCGCCCTGTGGTGGCGGATCAGCCGGCACCTGTCGCCCGCCGTCGCGGCCGACGTCGACCGGTCCCACTCCCTGACTACGTCATGGCTCCCCCAGCTGACCGAGCGTCTCGGCCAGCACCGGGTCTCCCGGATGCAGGCCAGCAGCTGGTGGCCGGCCCTGGTCACCAGCATCGACCACGCGCTGCAGCGCGGCTGGAGCATCGAGAACGTCTTGACCACCGCCGGCCACCAAGACGCCGACGTCGACGAGTGCCAGGCCATGATCTGGCGGCTCTCGGTCCTGACCGACCCACCACCGGCCGATGAAGACGGGGATGACCGGTTCCCCGAGAACGCGCCTCCGCAGGACCTGTGGGCGCCCGACCCGAACCCCGCGCCCGCCGCGCCCGGACCGTGGGAGGAGGAGTTCGGCGATCCGTTCCCGCAGGACGCACCCCCAGAAGACATGGACCAGGGCCGCCCTGGCCCTTGGGACGAGCCCGCCGAGGTACGCCCCGACCGACAGACCGGCGCGCCGCAGGAGCCTTCGACCCCCACCGAGTCGGGACCCGACAAGGCCCAGCTCCGCGAGCCCGCCGGCGTCGAAGCCGATCTGCAGCTGGCCGCCATGATGCGTGAGCTGATGGGGATCCTCGAACCCACCGACGCGCAAATCAACCTCATGGTCGAACGAGCAGCCGAGTGGGACGCCAGCCCCGTCACCCGGGAGCGGCTGCTCGAAGTCAACCAGCTGACCCTGACCTACTACGAGTCCCGACTGGGCACCGCATGGGCCCGCGACTACCTCACCGAACGAACCGGGCAGGACCTGACCGGCCACCCCGACTACGCCCCCGGCTACGCCCCGCCCGGGTGGACGAACCTCGTCACCCACCTCCGCCGGCGCGGGGTCAGCGACGAAGAGATGACCACCGCCGGCGTCGCCACCCTCGCCCGCACCGGGAGACTCATCGACCGGTTCCGAGACCGGGCCATGCTGCCGATCATCCACTCCGGTGAGGTCCTCGGCTTCGTCGGCCGCCGGCACCCCTCGCTGACCGACCAGGACACCAACGCCGGACCGAAGTACCTCAACACCGCCGACACTCCCCTGTTCCACAAGGGTGCTCAGCTGTTCGGGGTCATCCCTCACCTGATCGCCGCCGGCGCCACCCCGGTCCTGGTCGAGGGCCCACTGGACGCAATCGCCGTCACCATCGCCAGTAACGGCACCCACGTCGGGCTCGCCCCGCTGGGCACCGCCCTGACCGAAGAACAGGCCGTCCAGCTGGCCAGGATGAGCACCACCCCGGTCGTGGCCACCGACGCGGACCTCGCCGGCCGCGTCTCCGCGGAGAGGGACTTCTGGATGCTCGCCCAGCACAACGTGACCGCCTCGACGCTGATCCTGCCCGAAGGCGCCGACCCGGCCGACGTCCTGGCCCGCCGCGGCCCCGAAGCGTTGCGAGAAGCTTTGGCCGCCACCCGGCCTCTGGGTGAGACGCTGCTGCAGGAGCGGCTGACCACCCTGACCGGGCCCCAGGCCCTCGACCAGGCCAGTCGAGTCCTGGCCGCGCAACGCCCCTCCACCTGGGACGCCGGCACCCGGCTGATCGCCAACCGGCTCAAGATCTCCACCGCCCGGGCCCGTCAGAGCCTGCACGCCCACGCCCTCGACTGGAACCGTGACCCCCGACAGGCGGCACAGGTGCAGCTGACGGGTGTCCGCGACGTCAAGGCCCGACTCGAGAACCTCGCCCAGCAGACGCCGTCACAGCGGTGGCTGCCCCTCGGGCAGGAACTCGACCCGCGATTGGGGCAACAGGGCGACTGGCCGGCGCTGGCCGCGATGCTGCACCAGGGCCACCTCGAGGGACACGACGTAGCCAGTCTCACCCGACGACTGGTCGCCCAAGAGCCGCTCGGTGAACACCCCGCCCAAGACCTTCGCTACCGCCTTGCGGTGAACCTGCCCGCCGGTGCAGACCTACCGGGTGACCCACCGGCCCAGCCGATACGCGGCGGGGCCAAGGAGCAACGACGCAACCCGACAGCCCCAGGACGGGCCCCGGCCGCTCGACCGCGCCGCTAACCCCTGTGGATGACGGACGTGAGGCCGGTGGCACTCTGCCTACCCTGACGGTATGAACCCACTCGCGGTCGCTGTCGTGGCCGGAGCTGCCGCAGCAGTGATCGGTGAGGCCATGCGCAGACGCCTGCAACTGCTCACCTACCGGCGATCCGAGGAGAAGTCGCTTCCTGACCCCGGGCCACGCTGGTGGGTCCCCGTCGCAGCGGCAACCGCCGTGGCCTCCCTTACGGCCCGGTTCCTCGATGGGCGTCCAGAAGTTCTCTGGATGCTTCTGCCTCTCGCCCTCGCTGGGACCTGGCTCGCCGCCGTCGACCTCGATGTCCGCCGACTACCCGACCGGGTCCTGCTACCTCTGCTGGCCTGGGAAGCTGCCGTCACCGTAGGGCTACTCGCCACCGGCCACCGCAGCACCGGGCTAGACGTCATGATCGGGGGCGCGGCGTCCCTGCTCATGCTGTGGTCCCTGCACTGGTTTAGTAACGGCGGTCTCGGGTTCGGTGACGTCACACTGGGCGCCGCAGTAGCCGCCGCTACCAGCGCCGTCTCGTTGACCACGCTGTTCTGGGCCTTTCTCGCCTCGTTCACCGCAGCCGCGCTCTGGGGACTGATCACGCGCCGCCAGGACCTAGCTCTTGGCCCGTGGCTGGTCCTGGGCGCCGTCACGACCACCGTCTTGCTGCCATAACCGGTTATCCGCAATGGGCGGGGCGTACCTGATTTTGCAGACGTCGGTCCACCGCACCAGCTCTGCCCACCAACGCGTGGGCACGCACGTGCAGCCCCGGAAGGGTCCGACCTGTGTTGGGCAGGTCGAACTGACGGGTGGATCAGCACGGAGCTCGGAAGGTACGTCCAGCCGCCACCCGCCCTGCGCGGCCTTGTCGGCAGCCAGAGCGACGGGTGGGCCTACTGGACTCACGAGCGATCGAACAAAAGTCTCCGGCAATTGCGAGAGGAGATCAGAGTCAAGCATCTGGGGCAGCTTGCTCCGAGCAGACCGCAGGGCAAACGAAGTCGCGCTGGCCATGACCGTGAGATCCGAACGCGTTTGTCGCTCAGTTCCAGACGCACCCGACGCACCCCGGAGGCTCGAAATGTCTGAGATTTAGACGCACC
>JBDTVJ010000128.1:0-7147 GCA_040007275.1 Terracoccus sp. | reverse complement strand
CGTTGGAGACCACCGAGACCTTCTTCTGGACCTTCTGCGACGACTACCTCGAGCTTGTGAAGCACCGGGCCTACGGGGGACAGGGTGGGGGCCCGGCGGCGAGCGCGCGAGCCGCGTTGCGCGTCGCCCTCGAGACCGTGCTGAGGCTGCTCGCGCCCTTCGTTCCTTACGTGACCGAAGAGGTGTGGTCGTGGTTCGGCGAGAGCTCGTCGGTGCACCGGCAGCCGTGGCCGGTGCGCTCCGAGCTGCCTTCCGGCGGAGACGTCCGTCTGCTCGACGCGGTCGGGGCGGCGCTGGCCGGTGTGCGCAAGGTGAAGTCGGAGGCCAAGGTCGGTATGCGGGCGGAGGTTGCCGCCATGACCCTGGCCGGTCCGTCATCCCTGCTCGAGCACGTGCGGGCGGCCGAGGCCGACCTGCGCGCCAGCGGGCACATCACCGACCTGACCTACGCCGACGCCGACCACCTCGAGGTCAGGGACGCGGTGCTGGTGCCGGTGCCGAAGAAGACCGGCTGAGGTCACCGCGGGCCCCGGCGACCTGAGCTGGTAGACCGCGACCGGCCCGGACCGGAACTGCGGCGACGCCACGGCGGAGAGACCGGCCGAGACCGGCCCGGCGAGCCGGTCGGCGAAGAGCCACCGCACCCCGAGGGCGTACAGCTTCCTCGCCTTCTCGGGGGTCGCGTCGGAGAAGACCTCCTCGTTGAGCGCGAAGAGTGCTTGGTCGTCGAACAGCTGCCGGCTGAAGCCCAGTCCGCTGCGCCCGGCGGCGGCCTGGGCGGCGTCGGTATAGCCCCACCCCTCGACCAGCACCCGGCGACCGGTCAGACCGCTGACCCAGAACGCTCGTGCGTCACAGTGGGTGGTCGTGCGGGTGGGCAGGCAGTGGACGTTGGTGGCGACGATGTCGTACTGCCCGGCGTTCTGGGCCAGCCAGCGCGCGGCAGCCACCTCATCGGCGGTCACCAGGGTCGGCCCCACCGGGCTGGCGACGGCGGGCTTGCTGTCGACCACGCGCTGGGTCACTACGGCCGCTACACACACGACGGCGACGACAGCTGCGACCACGCCCGACACCGGCCCGACCCGGCGCTTGCTCCACCGGACCGTCGTGAGCAGAGCCACCGTGGTCAAGGCCACCCCGACCACGACGATGGCCAGGCTGGGGCTGACCCCGAACGAGGTGAGCACCCGACGGGCGGAGATGAGCAAGCCGGCCGACAGCACGGCCGACGCGTTCCCGACCACGACGAGCGCGCTTGACGCACCGCTCAGCCTCCGGCGAGCCACGGACAGGCCCACAGCCGCGATCACCGTCGCGGCGGTCACCACCAGCAGCGACCGCTCCAGAGAAGACGTCACCCCCGACACCAGCGGAGCGGACGGCGCCGGGCCCCCGGCACCGCGCGCCAGCAGGAGCAGCGCCGCACCGATCACACCACCCCCGACCGCGGCGCGCAGGGTCGCCCTCCCACCGGCACCGTGCCGGGCCGCCTCGATCGAGCGGCCGTAGCCCCAGAGGGCCAGCAGCTGCCAGGCCACGATCCCGATCCTGAGGAAGTAGATCTGAGACTGGGCCGGATGCCGGATCGTCAAGAGGCCCACCAGGCCGGCCAGCCCGGTGCCGAGGAGGAACCACCCGGCCAGGTCGGTGCTCCGCAGGGCCTTGGCACCGGCCAGCAGCCACAGGTAGCTGGCCAGATAGCTCGCCAGCAGCAGCACCAGCACCCGGCCGGTCCCGTTCGCGCCAAGGCCCGGCTCCAACGTGCCGGACTTTGCCGCGTCCTGAACGACCGCCCAGGGCCCGGACGCCTTCAGCGTCGCGAGCGGCTGCAGGGTCGAACCGTTCTGCCCCCCGGCGAGTCGTGACTGGGTGATCAGCAGCACCGCAAGGGTGAGCGCGACCGTGGACAGTATCGGCCGAAGACGGTGCCGCGTCGTGAGGAGCGAGACCAGCGCGGCTATTGCCAGGCCCCCGAACAGCACCGGCAGCACCGAGCTCTTGGCCCCGGCACACGCGACCAACGTGACGGTGAGCAGGAGCCAGGTTCGGGGGGGCTCTCGTCGGCGCACGATGCTCACGAGCAGGTCGATGGCCAACAGGGTCAAGGGAACCGCGAAGATCTGCGATGGGCTGTGCACCGCCGTGGCCGAGGCGCCAGCCGGGACGAGCCACGACGAGACCTCGAGGCTCGGGGCCACCGAGAAGCAGAAGGCCGCTGCCGCGCCGACCCACGCCGACCCCGTGAGGCGGTGGCCCACGGCCATGGAGACGCCGGCGCTGACCAGCAGCATCGGAGGGGCCCAGAGCCGGCCCACGATCGTGACCGGGTCGATCGAGGTGCTGAGGGTCATGGCGGCCAGGTGCGCGTCGCTGAACCAGTGATAGTAGAAGGGCCGGCCGGCGACCTGTGCCACCTGCGGGGCCACGGTGCGCATCAGCTCGGCCACGTTGCCGAGGTGCCACAGGTCGTCCTGGTACCAGACCATGGCCTTCGGCGGCAGAGCGGAGCTGCCGAACGACCCGACCACCCCGTGGGCAGCCACGAGGAACCCCGTCACGGCCAGTGCCGCGGCCCCCGCCGGCACCCGCTGCTCGTAGGGTCGCAGCGAGAAGTGACGGCGAAGGCGCGGCACCCCCGCGAACCCGACCACGACCAGCGCGGGCCACCAGATCAACAGGTGCTGGAGGCCCAGAGCCGTCAGCGCGGCCCAGCCGGCGAGCTGGAGCACCAGCCCAACGGCGGCACCCAGCGCAACGTCGTCGACGATGGTGCTCGGGCGCCCGCGCATCGCTCGGTGCACGAGGATGCCGGGCCCCACCACGCCCCAGGCCCACGCCGCCCAGTACGCCCCGACGACCAGCGCCGGAACCCCGCCTTCCCAGATCGTCCACGCGATGGCGGTGGCCACGGCCAGCACGCCCCACAGAAGACGGATCCGCACGCTGGGCACAGTACCTGCCGGAAAGTGGAACCGTGCACGCGAAGAACGCGGGAATAGTATGTCGCCATGTCACGACGGGGGGTGATCGTCACCACCGTGGTCGGCGTGCTTGTCGCGGCGGCGCTGTTGATCTCGTCGCTGGGGGCCCCGCTCGTCATCGTCAGCCGCCCGGTCAACACCGACACGGCGTCGCGGGCGCCGGCGCCGGTGATCCCGACGTTGCCGACGACCACGACGACGACCACCTCCTCGACCGGCGCGGCCCAAGGCACCTCGAGCCTCAGCGCCGTCTTCGGGGTGCTGCTCGCCGTGCTGGGCGTGGCGGTCACCGTGCTCATCATCAGCCTGATCGCGGCAGCCGTCCGCGGCATCTTCCGTCGCCCCTCGCTCACCCGGCACACCGAGGCGACCTTTGCGCCACCACCGGTTCCCGACGAGCTGCTCGGCGGGGCCCGAAAGCGGCTCGAGCTGCTCGAGACCGGCGAACCGCGCAACGCCATCGTGGCAGCATGGCTCGACCTCGAACGGGCTACGGGTGAGACTGGCCTCCCTCGCGACCGAGCCGAGACCTCGACGGAGTACACGGCGCGGGTGATCGGGGTCTGGGAGGTCGACCCGGCGCGGCTCGGCGACCTGGCCGGCCTCTACCGGGAGGCCCGTTTCTCGGTGCACCCGCTCGACGAGGGGCACCGGCGGCGAGCCATCGACGACCTCGCCGTGCTCCACACCGACCTCGAACGCGTCGCTCGGGCGCAGCGCGAAGCCGCTCTGCCCGACGGTTCGGCCGGGGCGCCCGCATGAGCCGCGGCCTCGCCCGCGCCATCGGCCTGGCCGATGTGGTAGCCGCCGCCCGTCCGTGGCGTCGACGCATGATCACCCTGGCGATCGTGTGGCTCGTGGGGGTGCTAGGGGCACAGGTGCTCGGGCTGTCACCCTCAGTGCCCATCCTCTTCGTCGTGCTCGCCTCCCTCTTCTCGGTGACCTGGTTCGTTATCGACCACACGGCCGCGAACCACCTCACGGTCTGGCCGCTCGTCGACGGACACCTCGGAGCGGGCTCGCGTGGCAACGACTTCCGGGTCACCAGCCTCGCGACGCGGCTCGAGGGCGCCAACGCCCGTTCGGAGGGCCGGGAGGCGCTGGTTCGAGATCTGCACCTGCAGCTGAGCACGATCATCCGCGAACGACTCTTCGCCAAGCACGGGCTCATCATCGAGGACGAACCGCGCTGGAGTGAGGGCGTCATGCCTCCAGAGCTGTGGGACTTCCTCGTCGGCCTTCCCCCTCCCGACCTCTACCGCCCGGCGAAGCTCGACGGCATCCTGCAACGAATCGAGACATGGTGACGATGGATCTGCGACAGGTCAGTGCGCACGCGAACGCGATTCTCGATGAGGTCGAGAAGGCCGTGGTGGGCAAGCGCGAGTCGATGCGGCTCGTGCTCTCCGGCATCCTCGCCGGGGGCCACGTGCTCATGGAGGACTTTCCCGGCCTCGGCAAGACCCTCGCGGCCCGCAGCTTCGCGCAGACCCTGGGCCTGTCGTTCAAGCGGGCCCAGTTCACCCCCGACCTGCTCCCCGGCGACATCACCGGGTCGTTCGTCTACGACCAGCGCGTCGGTGAGTTCCAGTTCCGCGCCGGGCCGATCTTCGCCGGTCTCGTGCTCGCCGACGAGATCAACCGCACCCCGCCCAAGACGCAGGCGGCGTTGCTCGAGGCCATGCAGGAGAAGCAGGTGACCGTCGAGGGGCGCACCTTTCCCCTCCCGCAGCCCTTCCACGTGCTCGCGACGGCCAACCCCGTCGAGTACGAAGGCACCTATCCCCTGCCGGAGGCCCAGCTCGACCGCTTTCTCATGCGGGTCTCGTTCGGCTACCCGAGCCTCGAGCAGGAGTGGCAGATCCTCGCCGGGCGGATGCGGCGGCGCCAGGAGGAGCAGACCCTGACCACCATCGTGACGGGCGAGGAGCTGCTGGCCATGCAGCAGGCCATCGAGGCGACGGTCGTCGACGAGTCGGTCGGACGCTACTGTGTGGCGCTCGCAGCGGCGACCCGAACGCACAGTGAGGTGCTCATGGGCGCCTCCCCACGCGGCGCCCTCGGCCTGTTGCTGTGCTCCCGCGCGTACGCCGTGGTCGACGGCCGCGACTACGTACTGCCCGAGGACGTCAAGGCCGTCGCCCGTCCGGTGCTGGCCCACCGGATCACCGTCAGGCCCGAGCTGTGGATGAGCAACGTCAGCGGTTCGGCCGTCGTCGATGCCATCCTGCGGTCGGTCCCGGCTCCCGCCGCGCGCGAGAGCCCAACGGCGGGCGGCCCCAGGGCCCACCCCGAACAGACGGCAGGAGGCTGACCCGCGTGTTGGTGGCGCCACGACGACAGAAGCGGTCGAGCCGAGCCCTCGGGGCGTGGCAGCCGACCGCCGCCCACGTGCGAGCCCTGGTGCTGTCGGCCGCGGCCGCCGTGGCCGCCGTGATCGGCCGGCGCGCCGACCTGCTCGTCATCGTCGCGCCGTTGGCGGTCGCCGCGGCGTGGGGCCGGCTCGCCCGCCCCCGCGTGCTGTCAACGGGCACCGCCGAGATCGCGACGACGACGCTGCGCGAGGGCGAGGCGAGCACGATCGTGGTGCGGGCCGAGCCGATGGGTGACGACATCGAGGGGGTAGCCACGCTGGCCCTGGCCCCGTGGGTCGAGCGCCGGCCCTCCACCGGCACCGTCATGATGCAGGGCGGACGGGCCGTGATCGCCGTGCGCACCACCCGATGGGGTCGACGCCAGGTCGGCACCGTGAGCCTCTCGTTGACCAGCACCTGGGACGCGTTCCGGGTCGGGCCGATCGACCTGCCCGACCTGTCGACCGAGACCCTGCCGGTGCCCGCCACCTTCGACACCAGTGCGCCCACCCCACATCCACGCGGTGTCGTGGGGCAGAACCGCAGCTCGAGGCCGGGTTCGGGCAGCGAGTTCAACACCATCCGCGAGTTCCACCCGGGCGACCGGCTGCGCCGCATCCACTGGCCGGTCTCGATGCGCACGGGTCGGCTGCACGTCACCTCGACGTATACCGACGAGGACGCCCACGTGTTCGTGCTCCTCGACGCCTACAGCGATCTCGGTCCCCGGGAGGGCATCGACGGGCGGCCGACGAGCCTCGATGTCACGGTGCGCGCGGCCGGCGCCATCGCCGAGCACTTCCTGCGTTCGGGCGACCGGCTGACCCTGCGCACCGTCGGAGCGGCTGACGTGCCGCTGCTGCCCATCGGGTCGGGAACCGGCCACCTGCGGCGAGTGCTCGACCTACTCGCCTCGATCGCGCCGGCGACCGAGCGCCGCGACGAGGGTGAACGGGCCATCCGCGGCATCGACCCCATGGCACTGTGTCTCGTGCTCACCCCGCTCATCGACCCCACCATGGTCGAGCTGTCCCACCGCCTCGCGGCGCGGGGGCTGACGGTGGTGCTCGTCGACACCTTCCCACCCCACCTGGTCGACAACCCGCAGAACGCCTACCAGTCGCTCGCCTGGCGGGTGCGCCTGCTCTCCCGCGAGGCGCAGGTGTCGAGCCTCGTCGCTCGTGGGGTGCCGGTCGTACCGTGGCGCGGTCCCGGGTCGCTCGACCACGTGCTGCGTGACGTGGCCAGACGGTCGTCCGCGCCACGTCTGGTCAGGCGCTGAGCTGATGACAGCGCCACCCTCTTCCTCAGGGAGCACCCCCCGGTCCACCACGGTCCGCACGCTTCGCTTCGGCACCGGCCCCGAGTGGTCGTCGCACCAGCTGGCGCTGACCGCCGCCAACACCCTGGGGGTGAGCCTCTACCTCGCCGCCCTGTCTCAGGCCGCGGAAGGGTTCTCGGGCGTCTACTGGCTGCTCGTGCTGGTGCCGGCCACCACCATGTCCTTCGCCGGTTCCGGGCTCTCGCTGGGCGTGATGGCCCTGTTGCTCTACGGCTGGTTCATCCTGCTTCCCGCTGGAAGCTTCACCTGGTGGAGCCTCCCTGCGGCGGTGGGTCTGCTGCTCTCGCACTCGGCCGTGTCGCTCAGCGCCACTGCCCCACCGACGGCCCGGTTCAGCCGGGAGCACCTGCGACGACGACTCCGTGGCCACGCGGTCGCCCTGTCGGCCGCCGTCGTGATGGCCGCCGGGGCTGCTCTGCTGTCGGGTCGCGAGCTCGGACCCAACCCGGCGGCGTACGCGATCGGCC
>JBDTVJ010000127.1:0-7200 GCA_040007275.1 Terracoccus sp. | reverse complement strand
CCGCGGTAGCGCTCGAGCGAGAAGATCAGGGTCACGTTGACGGAGATGCCCTCGGCGATGGTCGCGGTGATCGCCGGCAGCCCGGCCTTGGTGGCGGGGATCTTGATCAGCACGTTCTCGCGGTCGACGGCGGCGTGCAGCGTCTTGGCCTGCTCCACCGTCTTGTCGGTGTCGTGGGCCAGTCGCGGGTCGACCTCGATCGAGGCACGGCCGTCGACGCCCTTCGTCGAGGCGTACAGCGGGGCGAAGAGGTCGCAGGCTTCCCGCACGTCAGAGGTGGTCAGCTCGAAGACGACCTCCTCGACGTCCTTGCCCGCCTTGGTCAGCCGGGCCAGGTCCTCGTTGTAGCGGTCGCCCTTGGACATGGCGGCCTGGAAGATCGAGGGGTTGGAGGTGAGGCCGACGACGTTGCGCTCCTTGACGAGGTCGGCGATCTTGCCGGTCTCGAGCAGCTCGCGCGAGAGGTCGTCGAGCCAGATGGAGACTCCGGCATCGGACAGGGCCTGGGTGTTGACGTTCGACATGTCGCTCACTTTCCTTCAGTCGATGTGCTGGCGGCGGCAGCCGTGCCGCCGCCCTGAGAGACGTCGCTGCCCATGACGTCGGTGTTGGCGCTCGCCTCGGCCCGTGCGGGGCTCGTCTCGTTGATGGTCGGAGCCGTCAGCGGGTCGGCAGAGGCTCGGACCGCCTTGAGGGACGCCTTGCCGGCCTTGACCACGGCGCCGGCCGTGATGCCGAACTCCCGGAAGAGGGTCTCGGCGTCGGCGGACGCGCCGAAGTGCTCGATGCTCACGCTGCGACCGGCATCCCCGACGACGTCGTGCCAACCCATCGCGATGCCAGCCTCGACGCTGACCCGGGCCCGAACGGCGGCCGGCAGCACCTTCTCCCGGTAAGCCCTGGTCTGCTTCTCGAACCACTCACGGCACGGCATCGACACGACGCGCGTCGCCACGCCGCTCCGCTCGAGCCTCTCGGCGGCCTCGACCGCAAGCTGCACCTCCGACCCGGTGCCCACGATGATCAGGTCGGGGCCGCTCGTGCCCGACTCGTTGACGAGCACGTAGCCGCCCTTGGCCGCGCCCGACGCCTTGGCGTACTTCTTGCGATCCCACGTCGGCACGTTCTGGCGGGTGAGACACAGGGCGGCCGGCCCACTGCGCTCGGCCAGGATCGCGCCCCACACGACCGAGGTCTCGTTGGCGTCAGCGGGCCGAATGACATCGAGCCCCGGAATGGCGCGCAGGGCGGCCAGGTGCTCGATGGGCTGGTGGGTCGGGCCATCCTCTCCGACACCGATCGAGTCGTGGGTCCAGACGTAGGTGACCGGCACCTGCTGGATGGCGGCAAGACGCACCGCGGGGCGCATGTAGTCGGAGAAGACGAGGAAGGTGCCGCCGTAGGGTCGGGTCAGCCCCTCGAGCGCGATGCCGTTGAGGATCATCCCCATGGCGTTCTCGCGGATGCCGAAGTGCAGGGTGCGGCCGTAGGGCCCGCCCTGCCAGGTCGAGGTCTGCTTGTCCTTCGGGATGAACGAGGGCTCGCCCTCCATCGTCGTGTTGTTCGAGCCGGCGAGGTCGGCCGAGCCGCCCCAGAGCTCGGGCATGACGTCGGCGATGGCAGTGAGGACCTTGCCGGATGCCGCCCGGGTGGCCATCCCCTTCGTGTCGGCCGGGAAGGTCGGTAGCGCCCTGGCCAGACCGTCGGGTGCGGCGCCCGACTGGATGCGGTCAAGCAGCTTGGCCCGTTCGGGGTTGGCCTTGCGCCAGGCCCGGTAGCCCTGGTCCCAGGTCTTGTGGGCGGCCTTGCCGCGCTTCTTCACCTCACGGGCATGACGGAGCACGGCGGGCTCGACCGCGAAGCTCTTCTTCGGGCTGAACCCGAGCACGGTCTTGAGACCCGCCACCTCCTCGTCGCCGAGCGCCGAACCGTGGGCCTTGCCGGTGTTCTGCTTGGTCGGGGAGGGCCAGGCAATGATCGTGTGGAGCACGACGATGGTTGGCCGATCGGTCACCTTCTCACCCGAGCTGATGCCGGCGAGCAGGGCGTCGACGTCTTCGACGTAGGTGTGCCCGTCGGCGTTCTGGCGCCAGTCGACCTCGACGACGTGCCACCCGTAGGCGGCGAAGCGAGCGCCCACGTCTTCGCTGAAGGCGATGTCGGTATCGTCCTCGATCGAGATCTGGTTCGCGTCATAGACCAGGGTGAGGTTGCCGAGCTCCTGGTGGGCGGCCAGGGCGCAGGCCTCGTGGCTCACCCCCTCCTGCATGTCGCCGTCAGAGGCGATCACGTAGATGTGATGGTCGAACGGGCTGGTGCCCGGTTTCGCCTCGGGGTCGAACATCCCCCGCTGGCGACGCTGCGCCATGGCCATGCCGACGGCGGACGCGAGCCCGGAGCCGAGCGGGCCGGTCGTGATCTCGACCCCTTTGGTGTGGTGCACCTCCGGGTGACCCGGGGTCAGCGAACCCCAGGTGCGCAACGACTTGAGGTCGTCGAGCTCGAGGCCGTAGCCCGAGAGGTAGAGCTGGATGTACTGGGTCAGGCTCGAGTGGCCGCACGAGAGCACGAAGCGGTCGCGCCCCAGCCAGGCCGGATCGCTCGGGTCGTGGTTCATGACGTTCTGGTAGAGCAGGTAGGCGAGCGGCGCCAGTGACATGGCGGTGCCCGGGTGCCCGTTCCCGACCTTCTGCACGGCGTCAGCCGCCAACACCCGCGCGGTGTCGACGGCCCGGATGTCAAGGTCGGACCAGCCCGCCTTCGTCACGACCGGCAGTGGCAGGCTCGGATCACGCTGGGCCAGCACCCCCTTTGCCTTGACCGAGCTGCTCTTGGTGTTCTTCGAGCGGGTGGGTGTCTTCGCCTGCGTGGCGGTGCTGGTCACGGAACGGTTCTCCTTCGCGGCAAGGCGTCTCTCGTACGAAACCCGAGCCTAGTGCCACCACCGGGTACGCACCCGGTGGCGTCGGGTGACGGGTCTGCAGTGGCACGGTCTAGACTTGGGATGAGTTACGACGCGACGTCGGGCTTGGTGATTGGTAGACGAACTGCTTGCGTAAGGCCCCGTACCCGAACGGCCCGGGGCGACGAACGACCGGCGAGGTTTTCAGTGACAACGGTGGACCCCCGAGCCGACCTCTCGGCTCTTCGTGGGCCCGGTGGCAGTGGCGTCAGGTTCACCCTCGGCCAGTACCTCGCGCTGACGAAGCCGCGCATCATCGAGCTGTTGCTCATCACCACCATCCCGGTCATGTTCCTCGCGCAGGGTGGCGTGCCCGACCTGGTGCTGGTGCTGGTCACTCTGGTCGGCGGCAGCCTGTCAGCCGGCGCGGCCAACACTCTCAACTGTTACTTCGACCGTGACATCGACGCGGTCATGCACCGCACCAGCAACCGCCCTCTCGTCACGGGCGCCATCAGCCCACGCGCCGCCCTGCTCTTCGGTCTCGCGCTGACCGTGGTCTCGACGCTGTGGCTCGGGCTGCTCGTCAACTGGTTGAGTGCGGGGCTGGCTCTCGGCGCCCTGCTGCTCTACGTGGTCGGCTACACGTTGGTGCTCAAGCGCCGCACGGCGCAGAACATCGTCTGGGGCGGCGCCGCCGGGTGTATGCCGGTGCTGATCGGGTGGTCGGCCGTCACCGGTCAGGTGAGCTGGTCGGCGGTGGTGCTCTTCCTGGTGATCTTCTTCTGGACGCCGCCGCACTACTGGCCGTTGTCGATGCGCTACAAGGACGACTACGCGACAGCACACGTGCCGATGCTGCCCGTCGTCGAGCGCTTCGTCGTGGTGGCCAGGCAGATTGTTGCGTACTCGTGGGCCATGGTGCTGGCCTCGCTCGCGCTGATCCCCGTCGAGGGGGTCGGCTGGGTCTACGCGGTGGCGGCCGTCGGGTCCGGTGCCCTGTTCCTGCTCGAAGCGCACCGCCTGCTCTCACGGGCCAAGGCCGGTGTCGCCGAAGACGTGCTCAAGCCGATGCGCCTGTTCCACTTCTCGATCACCTACCTGACGGTCCTCTTCATCGGGGTGGCCCTGGACCCGCTCTGGCACCTGCCGCTTCCTGGCCTGTCCTGACGGCCGGTGCGGCCTGACGGTGCCCTCGACCAGGGTGCCCTCGACCGGATGCCGGTCAGGGCCGAGGCAGCCCGTCCTCGAGCAGCAGCGTGGCGTCGGTTCGCCCCGCCGCCAGCGAGCTCAGCATCCGGGCGTTGTACGCAGCCACGTGCCGTGCCGCCTCGTCCAACTCGACCCAGTGGGCCCCCTTCAGCTCGCGCTCGAGCAGGTGCACGCGGTCGAGCAGGTCGTCGCCGACAGGCGCCACCTCGAACACGCAGAGCACCGCGTCGGCCCAGCCGAGCCAGGGTTTGAGCCAGTTCACCGCGGCCAGCCTGGTCACCTCGACCTCGACATCGAGCTCCTCGCGAATCTCGCGCACGAGGCAGGCGGCTGGCGACTCGCCGGGGTCGACGATGCCACCGGGCAGGTCCCACTCGCTCTTGTAGGCCAGCTCGCAGAGCAGGATGGCTCCCGCACTGTTGCGGACCAGCCCCTGTGCGATGACCCGCTTGGTGGGCAGCTCCGAGTTGAGCATGGCGGTGAAACCGTCGCGGGTACCCGGTGCCGGGTCATCGGCCAGCCGCCCCAGCATCACCGTGTCGTGCACCGAGCCATCGAGAACGGTGTTTCCGCGGAGCAGTCCTTCTCGGCGCAGTCCGGACCGAAGGGCGGTGCGTAGCGACGAGGTGTTGAGCGGGTGGACCTGTGCTTCGACCCGCCTCAGCCCGAGCCCGGCCTCGCTGAAGGCCCACTCGATGAGGAGTCTCACGGCCCGCGAGGCGATGCCCTTTCCGCGGTACGGGGCATACGTCAGCCAGGAGAGCACCCCGATGCCGAGGTCGCGTCGGCGCACGTCGACCGACCCGACCGGCTCACCGTCGAGCTCGACCAGAAAGGTCGCCTTCGAGCGGTCGAGCGCCCACTCGTCGTGCGTGGTCTCGACCCACGCCAGATGCTGCGGAGACGACGGGGTGACGGAGCGGGAGTCGAACCAGTACGCGTGCTTCGTGTCGTCCCGAAGGCGCGTGGGTTCGGGGTCCGCACGGGTCCAAGGACGCAGCACGAGGTCACCGTCGGTGAGGGTGGGCTGCTGGTCGGGCTGATCGGTGGCGGGGGAGGGCACCGACCCAGCCTACGGACGAGTCAGACCGCGACGCTTCTGGTGTCGAGCACGCCGCGGGTCAAGGTCACCACGAGCAGGCTCGCACCGAGCATGTGCAGCAGCACTAGCAGCACCGGCAGCCCGGTGAAGTACTGGGCGTAGCCGATAGCGCCCTGAGCCAGCGTCACGGCCAGCACGGCGTACCACGACCGCTTGACGCGTTGGGTTGTCGCGGTGATCACCACGGTGGCCAGGGTGGCCACGACGAGCCCGCTGAAGAGCATGACCAGGTCGGCATGCAGCCACGACACGGCCTTGGGGTCGAAGCCGGTGCGGTTCGGGATGAGGGCGTCGCCCGAGTGGGGGCCGGAGCCGGTCACCACGGTGCCGAGCAGCAGCACTACGGCCCCTACGGCCGAGGTGGCGAGGGTGAGGCGTCGAGCCACAGGATGCACCACCAGCTCACCGGGACCGTGCCGTTCGTCGAGCGTTCCGCGCAGCAGGGCCGTCGAGATGGCGACCAGCACCATGGAGACGAGGAAGTGGCCCATCACCAACCAGGGGTTGAGGCCGGTCAGCACGGTGATGCCGCCCAGCACTCCCTGCACGACGATGCCGCCGAGCACGGCCAACGCGAGCACGTGCATCCGGGTGCGAGCCGGCCAGCGGGTGAGCACCGCCCAGATCGTCGCGATCGCGAGGATGCCCACCACTCCGGTGAGGGTGCGGTTGCCGAACTCGACGAGGTCGTGGAACTGGCTGGGGTCGGTGCGCACCGGCGTGAACGAGCCGGGCATGCACTCGGGCCAGGTCGTGCAGCCGAGGCCGCTTCCCGTCAGCCGTACGACCCCACCGGTGACGACGATGCCGATCTCACCGACGAGGTTGGCGATGACGATCGGCCGCACCCATCGGACCGGCGCGGCGGGCAGCAGGTTGACCAGTCGGGCGACCGCGTTCGAGGCCGGTGGTCGAAGGGGTCGGTCGAGGGTCGAGGTGCGTGACACCCCTTCAGGATAAGCCGCGCGGCCGCTCGAGGTCATGGCGGCCTGTGCCGGCCCGACACGCGACGAAGGTCGGGCCAAGCACAGCTCAGCAGCCGGCATCCCGCCCAGCGGCCGCCGAGGGGTCAGCGCGCGGCGTCAGCCCAGCCCGTCCCAGACCACCTGGGCGCCTGCGTGACCGGCCAGGGCCACGACCACGAGCGCGGCGAGCGAGACGACCACCACGACGACCCCGAGGGTGGTCTGCACCAGCGGGGCCTGCACGGCCGGCTGCAGCGCCACTGCGCGCCATCTCGCTGCGCGCGAGGGAACACTTCCACGCCTCGCCGTGGCCGACTTCGACCGTGGTCGTCCGGGCCCGGCGAGCGGAGGCGACATCAGGAAGGCGGCCGCGAGGGCGAGCACCATGAACACGAGACACACGACCTTGGCGCGGTCACCCCACATGGTGTGGTTGGCGAGCAGCTCGAAGTTCGTCGTGCTCGCCCGGGTCGTGGAGACGCGCACGAGCAGCTTCTCCCCGCTCTCTGCGGCGACAAAGGCGCTGATCCCGGAGATCAGGGCACCGGCCGCGGTGGGCCAGACGAGCACCGTCCGCCACGAGGGCCGGGCCACGTAGGCGACGGTGCAGAGCGCCGACAGCGGCACGAGCACCACCACCGCGTGGATCACCAGCGCGTGCATGGGTAGTCCCAACACGAAGTCGAACATGAGGGGCTCCCGGGAGAGGTGGTGACGGACACGTGGTCAGGCGACGGCTTGGGCAGGTCCTCGACTGGGCGGTATGAGCAGTGTGTCGGTTCAGTCGTCGAAGCGGAAGAAGCGCGCCGCGAGAGCCGATGTGAGCGCTGCCCACCCGAGAACGACGAGCAGGGCCGCCAGGTTCAGTCGTCCATCCACCAGGGCCGACCTCAGGCCGTCGGCGAGTGACGACGACGGCAGTGCGGCTGCGACGGAGGATGCTGCCCCGGGAAGCAGCGTGCGCGGAACGACGACTCCGAGCACGAGAAAGACGACCCAGAGCAGGTTGGCCACGGCGA
>JBDTVJ010000126.1:0-7569 GCA_040007275.1 Terracoccus sp. | reverse complement strand
CGCCCGTGCCCATGTCGACGGCGGAGTCGGTGGCCGCGAGCGCGTCGATGCTCAAACCGTCGAAGTCCCACGGGGGTTGCTGCTCGACCAGGTGGTCGCCCACCGCCGAGAAGTCCCAGCCGACGGACGTCGAGGCGAACGCGGAGCGCCAGCTCGCAACGAGGTCGTCAGGGATGTTCACAGCCTTCATCCTGCCCGGTCAAGGTGTCCCGACGCGTCCGAGCGCAACTGCGCTACCTCGACCACGGACGCATGCGGCATGAGCCGACCCCGGGCGCACACTCTAGGATCGGCGGCATGACCGAGAAGGCGAACGCCCCTGCCGACGACGTCACCCTCGAACCCCACGAGCACTTCGCCCACGTCGACGACGGCTTCGAGCGGCTGTGGACCCCGCACCGGATGGCCTACATCGAGGGCGAGCGACCGACCGATGAGGCCGGCCACGGCTGCCCGTTCTGCCTGGCGCCGAGCAGATCCGACAAGGACGGGCTCATCGTCCACCGCGGCGAGCACTGCTACGTGGTGCTGAACCTCTTTCCGTACAACCCCGGCCACGTGCTCATCTGCCCCTACCGGCACGTCTCGCTCTACGTCGACCTCAACGACGACGAGACGGCGGAGTTCACCACCCTGACCAAGGCAGCGGTGCGGGCTCTGGAAGCCGCCTCCGAACCCCACGGGTTCAACCTCGGAATGAACCAGGGCGCCGTCGCCGGAGCCGGTGTGGCCGCTCATCTGCATCAGCACGTGGTGCCGCGCTGGGGCGGAGACTCGAACTTCCTGCCCATCGTCGGGCAGACCAAGGCGCTGCCGGTGCTGCTCGAAACCACCCGAGAGCGCATCGTCGCCCACTGGCCCCACTAACACCGACCGACCCAGCGCAGCCGGTCGTGTCGCCAGTCGGGGGCGACTCGGTCAGGATCGGTCTCGACGGTCAGTAGGCTGTCACCACCATGCTCAACAGACTTCTGCGCGCGTCGATGACCAAGCTGCTGTCGCCGATCGCCCATATTTTCCTGCGTCTGGGTATCAGCCCCGACGTGGTGACCGTCATCGGCACCGTCGGGGTCTGCACGGGTGCCCTGGCCTTCTTCCCCCGCGGTCAGCTGTGGATCGGGGTGCTCGTCATCACCGCGTTCGTGTTCTCCGACACGGTCGACGGCATCATGGCCCGCGAGTCGGGCCGCTCGAGCAAGTGGGGCGCCTACCTCGACTCCACGCTCGACCGCATGGGCGATGCGGCCATCTTCGGCGGTCTGGTGCTCTACTACGCCGGCCCCGGCAACAACCGCTGGATGGCCGGGTTGGCGCTCGCGTGCCTCATCCTCGGCAGTGTGGTCTCCTACGCCAAGGCGCGGGCCGAGGGGCTCGGCTACACCGCCAACGTCGGCATCGCCGAGCGGGCCGACCGCCTCGTCGCCGTGCTGGTCGCCACCTTCTTCGCTGACCTGCTGGGCTCCACCCTGCTGCTCGGGGTGGTGTTGGCGCTGCTGGCCGTGGCCAGCTTCGTCACGGTGCTGCAACGCATGCTGACCGTGCGACGTCAGGCCCTGGCGGCCGGAGAGGTCTCGAGTTGACCGGCCTCGGTCGCCTCACCCGCTCTGCCACCGACACCGTCTCGGTGCTCGGCTTCAAGATCGGCTGGTCGAGCCTCAAGGCACTGCCCGAGCCGGTGGCCTACGCCCTCTTCGACCGTATCGCCGACCTCGCCGTGCTCCGCCGCGGCAAGGGCATCACCCGGCTTCGCGCGAACTACGCGCGGGCTCGCCCCGAGCTGGATGCCGGCCAGCTCGACGCGCTCGTGCGGGCCGGGATGCGCTCGTACATGCGCTACTACTGCGAGGCGTTCCGGCTACCGTCGACCGGTCGCGAGCGCATCGATGCGGCAGTGCGGGTCACCGGCCTCGATGGTCCCCTCGCCTTCGCGCGTCGGGGTGAGACCGTGGTCGTCTTCGTCGGGCACCTGGGCAACTTCGACCTCGCAGCCGCTTGGGCGGCCAGCAACCTCGCGCCGGTCACCACCGTCGCCGAGCGGCTCAAGCCCGAGGAGGTCTTCCAGGAGTTCGTGGCCTTCCGCAACAGCATCGACATGGACATCATCCCGCTCACCGGCGGCGACGACCCGTTCGCCTCCCTGCTGGCGGTCGCTCGGGCCGGAGGTCGCGCCATCGCCCTCGCGAGCGACCGTGACCTGACCCGCCACGGAGTGGAGGTCGACCTGCTCGGCCACCGGGCACGGATGGCCAAAGGGCCTGCGGTGCTCTCCCTCATGACCGGTGCGCCGCTCTTCTGCGCCACGATCCACTACGAGCCGGCGCCGAAGGGAACGGGTCTGGGGGGTTACCGCTCCGTCATCGAGTTCTCGCCGCGTCTGATGCCTCGCGTGGCCGGTAGCAGCGCCGTCAAGGCGCAGGACCTCATCCAGCAGTGTGCCGACTACCTCACCCTCACGATCCGGGCCCACACCTCGAGCTGGCACATGCTCCAGAAGATCTTCGTCGATGACCTCGACCCGGCCCACGACACCGCCAATGACACTGCTCATGACACTGTCCGAGACTCGGCGAGCAGCACGACCAGAGAGCTCGCGTCCGAGGGGGAGTCGACGTGAGGATCGGCATCGTCTGCCCCTACTCGTTCGACGTTCCGGGTGGGGTGCAGTTCCACGTGCGCGACCTCGCCGAGTACCTCATCGGCCAGGGCCATCGAGTCTCAGTGCTCGCACCGGCCGACAGCGAGACGAGGCTGCCCGACTACGTCGTCTCTGCGGGCCGCGCCACCGCGGTTCGCTACAACGGGTCGGTCGCCCGCCTCAACTTCGGCCCCGTGGCTGCGGCCAAGGTGAACCGCTGGCTGGATGCCGGTGAGTTCGACGTGCTGCACCTGCACGAGCCCCTCACCCCGAGCGTCAGCGTGCTCGCCCTGATGGCGGCAGACGGGCCCATCGTGGCCACCTTCCACACCTCAATGGTGCGCTCGCGCTCGATGCAGGCTGCCTTCCCGCTCTTCCGGCCGAGCCTGGAGAAGATCGCCGGGCGTATCGCGGTGAGCGAGGACGCCAGACGCACGGTCACGACGCACATCGGCGGCGACGCCGTCGTCATCCCCAACGGCGTCTTCGTCGCGCGGTTCGCGAACGCTCGACACGTCCCGCGGTGGACCGGCACGCCGACCCGCCCGACCATTGCCTTCCTCGGCCGGATGGGGGAACCTCGCAAGGGCCTGCCTGTGCTGGCGGCCGCCCTGCCCGACCTGCTCGCTCAGGTGCCCGGGCTACGGGTGCTCGTGGCCGGCCCCGGCGACCCTGAGGAGATCACGGAGGGGATGCCCGCGGAGGTCGTCGCCGCCATGGAGTTCCTCGGTGCGGTGAGCGACGAGGAGAAGGCCGAGCTGTTGGCTTCGGTCGACGTCTACGTCGCGCCGAACACGGGCGGTGAGAGCTTCGGGATCATCCTCATCGAGGCTATGTCGGCGGGCGCCTGCGTGCTCGCGAGCGATATCGCCGCCTTCTCCCGGGTGCTCGATGGTGGGCGCAGCGGGGCACTGTTTCGCAACGAGCAACCCGACCACCTCGCTGCCGTGCTGCTCTCGTTGTTGCGCGATCCCGCTCGCCGGGGGTCGTTGGGTGCGGCGGGCCGTGCGCGGGCCGCCCGGTTCGACTGGTCGGTCGTGGCCAACCAGATCATGGCGGTGTACGAGACCGTGATCGAGGGGCGCCTGGCCGCTCGGAGCGAGCCCCGAACCCGGTGGAACCGGCTACTTCACGGTGGGCCGAGCTGGTGATCAACTTCCTCACCTGGTTCTTCGCGGTTCTCTTCGTCATCGTCATGGTCGCCTGGTACCTCAGCTACACCGCTGCCCGCCTGGATCGGCTGCACGTCCGGCTGAGCGGCACCCTGGCCGCCCTCGATGCGCGCCTCGTGCGCCGGGCCGAAGCGGCCCTCGAGCTGGCCAACAGCGGCTTGCTCGACGGTGCCACCTCGCTGATCCTCGGGGGGGCAGCCGTTGACTCGCTCGAGTCGCCGGACGAGTACGGCGAGGCCCGCGAGATCGCCGAGAACGACCTCACCGAGGCCCTCGACGTGTCGCTCAGCCGCCACACCGTTGACGACCTGAGGTCGCGGGGCGCGGTGGGTGAGGAGCATCTGGCCCGCATCGTGTCGGCGTGCAACCGGGTGCAGCTGGCGAGGCGCTTCCACAACGACGCCGTCACGGACGTCCGCCGGGTGCGGCGCAAGTGGGCCATTGCGCTCTTCCGGCTGGCGGGTCACACGCCGCTGCCGCACACGATCGAGTTCGACGACGAGATGCCCGAGCACCTCAGCCGCGAACCGGCTGCAGGCTGACCGGCACCGCGCTCTACCCTAGAAGTGAGATCCCCGAGAAAGCAGGACAGCGTGAGCACTCCCGTCAACCAGCCCGACGACATCGCCTCGACGAGCACCGGCACCACCCGCGTGAAGCGCGGCATGGCCGAGATGCTCAAGGGAGGCGTCATCATGGACGTCGTCACCGCCGAGCAGGCCAAGATCGCCGAGGATGCCGGTGCGGTGGCCGTGATGGCCCTCGAGCGGGTGCCGGCCGACATCCGCGCCCAGGGCGGGGTCTCGCGCATGAGCGACCCCGACATGATCGACAGCATCATCGCCACCGTCTCGATCCCCGTGATGGCCAAGGCCCGCATCGGCCACTTCGTCGAGGCCCAGGTGCTGCAGAGCCTCGGGGTCGACTACATCGACGAGTCGGAGGTGCTCACCCCGGCCGACTACGCCAACCACATCGACAAATGGCGCTTCACCGCGCCCTTCGTGTGCGGCGCCACCAACCTGGGTGAGGCCCTGCGTCGCATCAGCGAGGGCGCCGCCATGATCCGCTCCAAGGGTGAGGCCGGCACTGGCGACGTCTCCAACGCCACTACCCACATGCGCCAGATCCGCCAGCAGATCCGCCGCTTGCAGAGTCTTCCCGAAGATGAGCTCTACGTGGCCGCGAAGGAGCTGCAGGCGCCCTATGACCTCGTCAAGGAGGTCGCGCAGGCCGGCAAGCTGCCGGTCGTGCTCTTCACCGCCGGCGGCATCGCCACCCCGGCTGATGCCGCGATGATGATGCAGCTGGGCGCCGAAGGCGTCTTCGTAGGGTCCGGCATCTTCAAGTCGGGCAACCCCGCCCAGCGGGCCGAGGCCATCGTCAAGGCCACCACCTTCTACGACGACGCCGACATGATCGCCAAGGTCTCGCGCGGGCTCGGTGAGGCAATGGTGGGCATCAACGTCGACGACATCCCGCAACCGCACCGGCTCGCCGAGCGCGGCTGGTGACCTGAGGAGATTCCCGAGCAAGGGGGGTGCCCGTGTCACCCCCCTTGGGCACGGTCGTCAACGACGTGGGCGCCCGGCAACGCGCTCGTCGACAAGATCTGGCGGCGGAGGCCATGCTGGTGCGCATGTCTGTTGTCGATGATCGCGCCCGAGCCGCGGCATCCCAATGGGGCCTGAGCGGTGGCGAAGAACTGTCTGGTGGAGCACGCTCGGCCGTCTTTGCAGCCACCGATGCACTCTGCCGCGACCTCGTCCTGAAACTCCCGGCCCGGAGCGCAGTCACCGGCGACCCAGCACTGGCCGAGGCGGCTGCTCTGAGGTCGTGGGCTGGGACCGGCGCGGCTGTACAACTGGTCGCCGCGAGCGGCGACGCGCTGTTGTTGGTCCGGGCCAGGCCCGGCCGGCAACAGCCCTGGCGGCCGGAAGGACGACTGGAGGACGGGGTCGCGGCGGCCGGTGAGCTACTGCGCAGGCTGTGGTCGGCACGTCAGGACTACGCCCGCTACCCGACACTCAGCTCGGCCTAGGCCGAGGAGGAGCGGGTGGCTCGCGAGGACGCCAGCGTGGAGCAACGCAACCGCAGGGAACCCGACCGAGGTGTGCCCGGACTACGACGGCTACCGGCGGCGGCCGTCGCGGCGCAGCGATTGATGGCGACTGCTCCAGTTGCCGTTCTTCTTCATGGCTGACTTCATCACGAAGAACATCGTCAGCGAGAACACCAGCCCGGTGGGCTGGGTGGCGCTTGATCCGCTGCCGGTGGTGGGCGATCCGGCTGCCGAGGTGGCGTCCTTCGCCGCCTACCATCCAGCCGAGATCATTCTGCCGATCGCTGAAGCGCTGGCTACCGAGGTCGGCGTCGCCCCCCAGCGGGCCCTCAGATGGGCGGCGATCTGGGCCGTGCACCAAACCCGCGCAAGCGTGGCGCGACGACCAAGCAGCACTCGAGCTGCTCATCGCAACACCCACCGTCGCCAACCTCTTGACGCTGTGGTTTCCGGGACTGATCGAGATGTTCGTTTCGAGCGAAGAGGCAATGTCGGTTACCGCACCGACCCAACTCGGGCCCACAGGGCCAGGTGAACCCGGCCCCACGAGCCCCCTCGCCAAATGCACTACCTGTGGCAAGAGCACGCTACGACCAGGCGTGAGCTTGCCTGGTCCGCGGCAAGATCGGACGTCCGGTCTGCGGCCATAAGAGTGCATCCTAACTTGGGATGCAGGGCTATCCACTGGACTGCATGAGCACGCAGATCGCAGTCCGCCTTCCCGACGAGATGGTCGCGTTCCTCGATCACGCCGTTGCGGCCTGCAGGGCGCCGAGCAGGGCCGCACTCGTAGCGTCCGCAGTGGAGAGAGAGATGCGTCGACTGGCCGCCGTGCGGGACGTGGAGATCCTTCGGGCGCAAGGTGCGGCGGACGACCTCGACGGCCTGGTCGAGTGGACCGCCACCCATGCGACGATCAAGGACTGACCGGTGCGGGAGATCTGCCTGGTCCGCCTCGACAAGATGCGGCCCGCGCTCGGGCTGACTCGAGAAGCCGCTCGGGGCGCGATGACCAAGGTCACCGTTGCCAGCACCATCAAGTCCCCGTCCAACGAGGTCGGGGTCGGACCGGGCAACGGGTTGGACCATGACTGCGTCGTCTCGCTGGATAACGTCCTCACCGTCCCGGTGGCCGCCCTCGGACGCACCGTGGGGTGCCTCAACGCCACACAAGAGCCGCAGCTGGCACGTGTGGTTGTGCTGGCGTACGACCTCGAGGTCCCCCTGCTCGGATGACGCGCGAACGCGCGCCTGGCGGCATAGCAAGAGCGTAGTCTCCTGCAACGCGGCTGCATGCGCGTGAAACGTGGGAGTGGACTTTGAGATGCGGTCGATGGCTGGACGGGCATAACGCGGCGCGTTATGCCATCAGGTCGCTCCGCGGCGCAACAACCGAACGACTCTGGTCACGACAACGCACCACGAAGCTTGACCCACGGATCGAACGCACCGCGTTGCGCAAGCTCGTCATGCTCGACGCCGCCGAGACGCTCGACGACCTCATGGTTCCGCCCGGCAACCGCCTCGAAGCCCTCAAGGCGGGCCGCGCCGGGCAGCACAGCATCCGGATCAACCAGCAGTGGCGCATCTGTTTCGTCTGGACCCACGCCGGGCCCGAGGACGTCGAGATCGTCGACTACCACTAAGAGATTCCGCGGATAGGTCATGGTCGGCGGGTGGGTCTGCTGTCCCAGCGGTGA
>JBDTVJ010000125.1:0-7631 GCA_040007275.1 Terracoccus sp. | reverse complement strand
TCGGCGTCGACCACGGCTTCTCCCCCGACCACCACCGCATCGACCACTGGCGCGGAGGCCCGTGATTGGCCATAGGATCGCGAACTGTTCACCGCCCGCAGCGATCGGATTCCGTTGTTGACAGTACGGATTCGTAGATGTTGTGTCTGGCACCGACTAGCCGCATCGGGTAGAATCGAACACATGTTGGAGTCTGGTTTTTCGAGTTGACGCCCGAGGGCCGGCAGGCCCTGGTCGCGGCTCTGTCTCGTCTCGATGAGAGGGTCGATGACGCCAGGCGCATCGATCAGCTCTCGGCGTTGGAGCGGGTCAGGTCGGCGGTCGCGGCCGGTTCGGGTGGCTCAGATAGCGGCCAGGGTCGGCGGTCGCGCAAGCGCAGCCGGTGATGGCGAACGGGATCGCGGCCCGGGTTGCGTTGGCCCGACACGAGTCCCCCCACCGCAGTAGCCAGCACGTCACGCTCGCGTTGACCCTGTACCGGCACCTGCCCACCGTGCTGGCCTGTCTTCAGGCAGGGGTTCTGAGCGAGTGGCAGGCGCGGCGGTCCAACCACGGCGGAGAACGGCCAAGGGTTGTGCGTGCACTGCAACCACACCAGACAGCTCCCCGGCTTCACCGCCCGCGCCATCACCCCCGACCCTCGACAACCGGGACACCACACACCGTCGAACTGACCACCCCCACCGGACACCCCCACCCATCCACCGCGCCACCGCTCATCCCCGGGAAGGCCCCACCGGAGAAGAGCGCCGCCGCAGGGACCGGCCTCTACCCGAACCCCACCGACACACCCTCAGCGCCTTCGAGCGCTACCTCACCGACCTCATCGCCGGCTGAGGATCGACGACGGGTGTGCGTTGGACGTCCTTAGGTGGCAGGAGGCCCGGATCAGGCGACCGGGCCCCCGCGCGCGAGGGGTCAGCCTCGACGCACCGGCTGCTGCAGCTCGGTCACCCAGTCCTGCTGGTCTTCCGACTCGGTCCGCAGGTAGAGCTCGCGACACGGTCCGTCGTACTCGTAGGCGTTCTCGACAGCCCACCGGTGCATGGCCTGCCACGACTCGCCGATCTGGCTCATCGGGCCGAGGTGGACGCTGCAGACCGCCGTGGCTGTCGGCAGGTCGACCTGTTCCAGACCATCTGGCGGCGAGCCCTCGTAGGCGTATCCGACGACAACGTTCATGCCCTCCTCCGCCTCGGCGTACGTGGCGATCGCCGTCGACAGGCTCGCGTCGGCGGCGTTCAGCTGCGACTTCACCTGGTCGAACATCGGGCCGATGTTCCGTCCCATCTCCTCAGGTTCCAGCATGCCCGTCAGGGCCGCCAGTCTCACCGCGGGCACGGTCTTAACGACGTAGTCAGCAGACATATCGCTCTCCTTCTCGATCATTCGAAGGCGTGACTCGACGGCGGCCAGCCGGATGCCGACCGCCCGCATCTCGTTCTCCAGGTCTGTTCGGCGCAGCCGTAACATGCCGCGAAGCTCGACGGGCCCGACCTCGTCGGTCAGGATGCGGCCGACCTGGTCCAGGCTCAGGCCCAGCTCCTTGAGTGCGACGATGCGGTTGAGAACGGTCAGCTGCTCGGGCGAGTACGAGCGGTAGCTGCTCCACGCATCGACCCGGTCGGGCTTCAGCAGCCCGATCGCGTCGTAGTGCCGCAGCATCCGCACCGACACCTGCCCGAGTCGGGCAAAGTCTCCGATCAACATGTCACTGTTCTCCCGCCTGACACCGTGTGAGAGTCAACCCCTGACCCGCCCGCAGGACAACCCGCCTTGGACGGCACTCCGCCGCAGGCCCCGCGCCTCGTGGACGCGTTCGAGGCGCAGGCGCTGACGGTCCTCAGTGATCGCCCTGCTGTTCGGTCAGCGGTGGCGGGAGCCGGGACGTCTCATCGCTGGTCGCTTCGATACCTGGCAGACCTTCTTGGCTCAGGTAGGCGTGAACGCTGGCCGCAATCCCGCTGACCCGCTGCGGGGGCAAGTACGCGCAGGCTCCAGCTGCGAAGAGTCGGCTGAGCGGACCGGAGTAGCTGATGCCGAACTCCTCGTCCTCGATCTCTGTGATGATCATGCGGGCCTCGGGGAACCTGCCGCGCAGATGCGCGAGAAGCTGGGGGCTGACGGGGTGGGTGAGCACCACGTCGGTGCTCTCCGGCGCATCTTGGAGGTCGAGCACGATGTAGCCGGGGCCAAATTCGTCCGACAGCCGGCTCCGGGCCAGTTCAGACAGCCGCATCGCAGTCGCGACCACCGTGACCCCGTCGGGGGCCGGCGCAGCGGCTGTCGGCAGCCGCGAGATCGGGAACGCGACCCCTTCCAGCACCGAGGCGTGGAAAGAGAGGTAGCCCACTTCGCGGCTTTCGCGAACAACCGTGATCTCGGCCCCGCCGATGGCCGCAGCAATGACCCTGCGGATGTCTGCTGGCAGCTCATCCACAAGCAATGTCGGCGGTTCCCGTCGACGCTGCATGCGTCGAGTCTGCCTGACCCGACGGGGACAAGGTGGATGACAGGCCGAACAACCCACCTGACGGTTGCCTGCTCGGTGATCCTGGCGGCGTGTTCGGATGTCAGCCGGCTGCCGCGCCGATGGCGAGGAGCCGCTCGATCTCGGCCTGCTGCTCAGTGTCTGCGGCGGGGGCGAGGTCGAAATGCTGCCGGTCTCGTTCCAGCTACGAGTGCAGCGGCGGTCCACCCCCAGATGAGCTTGGGGCTGCCCTCGCCACGATCTCCCGCTGGCCTTTCATCGATCTACTGGTCAGATCGAAGTGCATCTGGTTCGGCCCGGTCTTCTGCTCCTTGCTGGGCAGGGAGCGGATCGGGAACCCGGTGTCGTCGGTGCGCCGGAGCGGTGGTGTGTCGTGGTCGTCCTCGTCGATGCCCAAGGCGACGAGGTGGGAGGTCATGTCGGCGCAGCCTTCTCGGTGGCGGTTCCGGCTCAGCCATCGCACGCACGTGACCATTGCGGCATCCGATATCTCGCGCTGCGGGCGCCACGGGCGGCACGGGCGGCACGGCTCGTCGCCAGTCGAACAGCGTCGACCGTTTCCCCTTCTGGGCATCGACGAAGCCGTTGGGACCTTGTGGTTCCTGACCTAACCGGCGTGTGCGCCAAGTGGGCCGGCCATTTCACTGCGAGAGTGGCACCAGTTAACCGTCTCGGTGTCGGTCTGGGGTCAGCGTGGCCTGGGCGCTGTGACGGGCGGGACGTCTGGAGAGACTGATGCGCGCACGACGAAATGCGGCGATCATCGTCGCCGGGCTGCTGGCTGGCTCGGCCGGCCTGCTGGCCGGATGCTCCCCGGCCAACGTGCGGCCAGCCGGGCCGAACAGCCCGCCGGCGCACCGGACCACAGGGACGGATCCGACGCCCAGCTCACCGGTCGTCGCCGCACTGCGTCTGGCCGCCCAGTACGACTACGTGGGCGCAGAGAAGCTGCTTAACCACGACACGTCCGCAGCGGGCAAGAAGGCCCTGGCCGACATCGAGCGGGAGCGGGCGCGAACCCGGGCGTGGCCGGACACCACGGAGGTGTCCCATCTCTTCTACCACTCGCTGATCGTCGACCCGGCCCGCGCGTTCGCCAAGAACCAGCCCCAGCGGGTGGGCTTTGCCCAGTACATGGTCACGATCAGCGAGTTCCGCGCCCAGCTTCAGCAGGTCTATCAGCACGGGTACGTCCTGGTGCACCCACAACGGTTGGTCGCCAAGAACGCCAGCGGCGTGCTGCGACCCACCACCCTGATGCTGCCGCCTGGGAAGAAGCCCCTGGTGGTGTCGGTGGACGACGTGAACTACTACGAGTACATGACCGGGGCAGGTTTCGCCTCCAACCTCACCCTGAGGAACGGCCAGGTCACCAACACCTACCGCGACGCCGATGGCAATGACCATCTGGGCGCGTACGACGTCCCGACGGTGATCGACGAGTTCGTGCAGAAGCACCCGGACTTCTCCTACCGCGGCGACAAGGGGATCTTGGCGGTCACCGGCTACAACGGCGTCCTGGGCTATCGCAGCTCCGTCAAGGAGTACGGCAACACCGCCCGCACCCGGTCTCAAGGCCAGCAGGCGAAAATGGTCGCAGACGCGCTGAAGGCGGAGGGATGGCAGTTCGCCAGCCACACCTGGGGTCACATCAACGTGACCACCGCTCCCCTTTCACACATCAAGGCCGATGCGCGGCTGTGGGACACCGAGGTGCGGCCCATCGTCGGACCCACCGACGAGCTGGTCTACCCGTTTGGTGCTGACATCAGCGGAATGGCGGAGTACTCGCCGGGCAACAAGAAGTTCGCGTTCCTGCGCGGCAGCGCGGGGTTCGACTACTTCTTCCCGATCGACGCCTCCAAGCCCTCCTGGTCACAGCTGACGGGCCAGTCGTGGCGACAGGCCCGGATCAACGTGGACGGCTTCACGATGCAACGCGAGCTGGACGGCAAGAAGACCGCGCTGGAGAACTTCTTCAACACCAAAAGCACCGTCGACCCCCTCCGCCCCCTGCCGCTGCCCAAGTGAGGCACCAGGCGACACCGGCGCGTACGCCCTACGCTGGCACGGTGCGCCCAGACATCGACGACCTGCTGGCCGAGCGGGAGCGCGAGATCCACGCAGAGCTCGCCGAGCTGACCAAGCCGGTCGGCGATGTGGGCACGATCTCGTTCGGCAAGCGAATCGGTGAGGGGACCTCGATGGCGGTCGACCGTCTCACCGCGGTATCGGCGCAGGAGAACATGCTCGACATCCTGGCCGACATCCGGCAGGCCCGGGAACGGGTGGCAAATGGCACCTACGGCCTGTGCGAAGTATGCGGCGAGCCGATCCCCGAGGGGCGGCTCGAGGCTCGCCCCTGGGCGATCAGGTGCATTCGGCACAGCTGAGCCCGAACACGGTCAGTGGACGGTCGCCAAGAGCGCGCCCATTCCGACGAAGAGACCGCCGAAGAGCTTGTTCAGCGTGCCTTGGCCGCGCGGGTTACGCGTGATGCGCCGCAGACCACGAGCGGCGGTGGCGAAGAAGAACCACATCACGAGCACGTCGACCACCACGATGGTGGCCGCGAACACGAGGTACTGCGGCGGCAGTGGTCGGTCCGGGCGGATGAACTGGGGCATGAAGGCGAGGAAGAAGACCAGCGCCTTGGGGTTGGTGAGGTTCACGAGAAGCCCCCGACGGATCATCGACCGGCGGGTGACGACCTGAGAAGCCGAGCCCTCGCTGATGACGGCCACGGCGCGAGCACGCCACTGCCGGATGCCGAGCAGGACGAGGTAGGCCGCACCGGCGTAGCGGATCACGTTGAAGACGACCGGCGAGCCGGCCACGATGACCCCAAGACCGGCCGCCACGACGACGATGTAGGCGACGAGAGCAAGCTGCTGCCCGAGGATCCCCCAGAACGAACGAGTCCAGCCGACACCGAGCGCGTTGGCCATCGTGTTGATCGCACCTGCCCCGGGTGTCAAGGAGATGAGTACCCCGGTCAACACCAGGGTCAGCCACAGCGACCACGACATTCTCTGAATAATATCGGCTGGCCGAGCCTGCGCTGAGCGCCGTCTCAGCCCAGCGCGCTGTCGCACCCCTCCACCCTGCATTTCACAAACCCTCTTGAGTACAAGCTACCGCTTGTGTAAGGTGACGCTCGACGGATGGAGAGCCGTGGCGACCGATACGAGTGCTCGCGTTGACGAGGCCCTGGCGGCCCTGGCCGATGGCAACCGCCGGTCGATCCTCGCGGTGATCCGCGCCGGTTCCCGCCCGGTGGGCCAGATCGCGCAGGAGACGGGCCTGTCCCAGCAGGCCACCACCTACCACCTGGGCGTGCTGCGTTCGGCTGGCCTGGTCAGCGGCCAGCGGTCGGGCACCCGGCATCTGTTCGCCGTCGACACCGATGGGTTGGCCGCGGTGCGCTCGTATCTGGACGGTTTCTGGCCGGCCCGGCTCTCGGCTCTCAAAGGGGCCGTCGAGTCGAACGCACGCGGTAACGATGGCTGAGCACACCACCTCGATCGAGATCGAGGCGGCGCCGCAGGAGGTGTTCGACTACCTCGTGACTCCTGCCGGAATGACGGCCTGGATGGGCCAACGGGCCGTGCTGCAGCCGCATCCGGGCGGTGCGTTCGAGGTCGACATCGCCGGCTCGCCCATCCGCGGCAAGTACCTCGAGGTGACGCCCCCGCACCGGGTCGTCGTCTCCTGGGGAGTGGCGGGAAGCGACGACCTGGCGCCGGGTCACTCCACGGTGGCGTTCACGCTCAGTGCGACGCCGACCGGAACCCGGGTCGAGGTCGTGCACTCCGGCCTGCCCGACCCACTGCTAGCTGGGCACGCGGAGGGGTGGGCTCACTTCCTCGCCCGATTGGTGGTCGTGGCGGAAGGCGGAGAAGCCGGCGAAGACGACTGGATGCCGCTCGCGCCCGGCTTGACCTGAGCGACAACCGATTCCGAACATCTCTGGAGGAGCTGACCATGTCCACCCACACCACATCTCCGGCCCTCGAGACGGCTCTGGCCTATCACCGGGCCTGGACCAGCGGAGATCTCGACAGTGCCATGACGCACGTCGCCGACAACATCGTCTGTCGCGCACCGGGTCAGGATCTGAAGAACAAGAGCGAGTACCGCTCCTTCCTGGGCGGATTCAGCGAGATGATGACCGGCCTGACCGACGTCGCCGCCTTCGGCGACGAAGAGCACGTCGTGCTGTTCTACTTCCCGCACACGGCGGTCACCAGCACCGCCCCGGCTGCCGAGCACTTCACCATCCGTGACGGGCACATCGTCGAGAGCCTGCTGGTGTTCGACCGCCTCTCGTACGCCCCACCACCATCCCCATAGGCCGGGGCGACGATGAGCACCCGCGGGAGCCTGATCGAGCGCGTGCGCGCTGAGCTCGACCAGCAGCCCGCCATGCGTGAAGTGGGCATGTTCGGCGGTCGCGCCTTCATGGTGAACGGAAAGCTCGTCGTGAGCGTGGGCGGTGACGAGGACCTGTTGGTCCGTGTCGAACCCGCCCGCGCCGCAGAGCTGCTCGCCATCGACGGAGCCCTTCCGGCCGAGATGGGTGGCCGGTCGATGGGGCCGAGCTGGATGCTCGTCGAGAGCGGCGCGGTCGAGACCGACGAAGGGTTGAGCTTCTGGCTCGGTGTTGCGCTCGCGTACAACCAGACGCTCGGCGCACGTCATCGCGACCAACGACCACGGGAGAAGTAGTCAGACGGCACCCACCGTGACCGGCCTGCTGCCATTGCACCCCCAGCGCCAGCCCAGCAGGTCGTCCCACCTGGAACCCTTGTCACCGACCAGAGCAGTCACCATGAGGTCAGGGTCACCAGTCGAGCTGGTTGAGGTCGGGTTGAGTTCTCGTTGATGCGCGGCCTCTAGCGTCGGCTGCGAACCTCAGATGAACCAGGAGCAACCATGACCACAAGCAGCCACGAAGCCACGGGAGACAGGCGCCTGACCGGGACCCGGCCGGCGCCCAGATCACGGGTGGCCGACGCGACCCCAACGGTCGGGCCGTTTGCAATCGAGGGCGGCCGCCACGGCGCGGCTACCCTCGAGAGGACGATGATGCCCAGATGAACGTTGACGTCAAGGTGACCGGTGGCGTGGTCCGCGGCGG
>JBDTVJ010000124.1:0-7674 GCA_040007275.1 Terracoccus sp. | reverse complement strand
CCACCACCGACGCTGACCCCGGACCACCCCCAGGCTCGACACCATCGACGCCCTCACCAGACCCGGCACCACGCGCTCCGAAACGCCACGGTTCTAAAGGGCACGATTCGAAACGGCACGGTTCGAAACGGCACGGTTCGAAACGGCGCAGTTCGAAACAACACAGCTCAGCGGTCCCGTGACCCGGGGAAGAGCCGTGGCGACCCGACTCTGAGAAGATCCGTGGCCACCCGACCGGCTGACGGGTGCAGTGGCCACACCCACGGTCAGCACCCAGCGCGCCACCGCCCGCTCTACGACATCTTGCGCGGTGCTCGTGACGCATGAGCCGTTCGACGGTGAGGCTGCAGCGACTTCCCTAGGCGCCACCCTGGTCAAAGAGGCGCCACCCGTCATCGGTGCTGACGAAGCACAGGCTCCACGGACCGTCCCGTCCCCGGCCGCGATCGAACCGTCGCTGCTCTCGGTGGTCGTCATCTCGAAGGAGACGCACTGTTCGTCTCGCCCGGCCTGCTCTTTGGTGAACGACACCGGGCCTTCGAGGTTTCGGTAGGCGGTCATGGTCGGCGAGGTGCACCACGAGAACGTGCGCGCAAGGGTGAGTGCGTCGGTGAAGGCGCAGTCTTGGCGCACGGCGGCGTCTAGGTAAGAGGCCGCCACGGTGGCCACCGTGGCATCCGCTGGTGGCAACGCCTGATCGGGTTGGGAGGGCGGCCCGAGGTACATCCAGCCACCGACCGTGATAGCCGTCAGCACGGCCAGAATGGCAGCACGGTGCTCCGTCCTCATACCCGCATGGTGGCTCGAACACCGTTGTGAGAGAAGGGACGGCGGCACACGACATCGTCCGACGAGTGCCCGAATGTGAGCGGACGGCAGCAGCTCAGGACGTCGGCGCAAGAATAGCGATCGTTGCCCTCACCTGCGAGCAGCGTCCAGGGCTGCCATGGTCAGGAGCGGAACGGTTGCCTGCCGATCTCGTGGAACGTGTTTGCGTTCGGCATTGAACTGTCGATGGCGTCCGGAGGGAGCAAAGCAACCATGTGCTCGGCCTTTGCCGGAGAAGCTGCGGGTCCCCTTGGGGTCGCGGGAGGCGTTGCGGGTCTCGAGTCAGTCAGCGGTCCTCGTGCTGGGGATTCCCTTCCAGGCCTTCCAGAGCGCTGCGTATGCACCGTTGGCGGCGGTCAGTTCGTGGTGGGCGCCGAGCTCGGTGATGCGGCCGGCGTTCATCACGGCGACGCGGTCGGCGTCGCGGGCGGTGTGCAGTCAGTGCGCTACGGCTATGACGGTGCGGCCTTTGACGGTGGCGGCGAGGGCACGTTCGGTGTGACGTGCGGCGGTGCAACGCCAAGAAGTCAGTCACACGCCGGCCTGCGACCAGAGCGCGGCTGACGTCGACAGCGCTTTCGATAAACGTTGACACCGGAACCACCAAGACGGCGACGTAACCGTAGACCGCGACCAGCTGGCCCACGGTGATCGCTCCCTCGGCGGCGAGCCGGGCGGCCAGCCACACCACCACGGTCAGGAACAGCGTCGGGAGCCCCAGACCGGCAGCTTGGATCACACTGGTGGCGCGGCCGACCTGATAGCCCTGCCGTTGCAGCTCCTGCGACTCCTGACGGAACCGGCGCGCGTAGATCTCCTTGCCACCGAGGCCGTTCAACACGCTCAACCCACCGATGATGTCGACGATCCGGCCCGTCAAGACACCCTGCTGACTGCGATACGACGCGCCGACGTTCTGTAGCCGACCCAGCGCCGGGCCCAAGATCAGCGCCAGGAAAGGCGCCCCGGCGAGGACGACCACCGCCAACAGCGCCGACACCTGGAGCAGCAGCACCGCGATCACCACGTAGGCCAAAGCGGCGCCCACCCCCGGTCCGGTCACCGTGAGACTGCGACCGATCGTCCACACATCCCCGATCCCAATGGCCACCACCTCCCCGGCCCGGGTCCGCCGACTCAGCGTGGCGCCCAGGCGCAATGCCTGATCGGTCACCGCCGACACCGTGCGGAAAGCGGCATCCATGCGTACCCGCGTCATCGTGCGGTGACGCCAGATGCCCAGCCCGGCCAGGGCGGCACCCGTGAGTACCAAAGCCACCGACCACCAGATCACCGCATGACGGTGGCCCGCGGCCAGCCCGTCAACGGCTCGAGAAAGCAGATATGGGGGCAATACCAAGCCCACCATCCAGACACTGCCGAGCCCCGCCCCCAGAGCGACCCTCCGGCGCTGCTGCAGCACCAGCCACGCCAGGAACGACCACGGACCCCGCGACGGCGGCGCCCGGTGCTCGGTATCGACCAAACTCGTCATGAGGAATCCAAGCACAGGCCCCGATTCGCAGAGCGGTCACTCGGCGCTCACCATCCACGTCGGTGCACGCCATCCACGTCGGTGCACGCCAACCGGGAACCGGTGATGACGCTGCGGCCGGTGGGCACCCCAGGGGTACGCCCCCGACTCGCGTCGGATCCGTGACGCCCCACGGCCCACGCCACCGTCGAGGAACGTCACGAATCGTCCCTCGACGGTGGAGCAGCAGGTCAGGCGTTGCGGGCGAGGCCCATCTCCGCCGGACCTGCCAGGGCGATGTTCTTCGGCACGACCCGCACGCTGTAGCCGAACGACCCGGTGCGCCGTAGGCTCTGGGCCCCGGCGAACTGGTAGCGGCCCCCCTCGTAGTTCTCGGCCACCTCGAGGGTCGCGACCTCCATGTCACGCAGGTCGTCGGTGTCGCTCACGTGCCCGTGGACCAGCTGCACCTCGACGTCGTCGGGGGTCAGGCCCCCGAGGTCGACGAAGGCCCGAAGCTGGAGGGTGTCGCCGATCTGCGGAGAGTCGGAGAGGCCAGACGGCTCGACGTGCTCGACCCGCACCCGCGGCCAGGCCGAACGCACCCGGGCCTTGTAGGACGCCATCGCCTTGGCACCCGCGAAGTCGGACTCGTCCATCGCCCGACCGGCTGCACTGGCAGGGCAGTAGAGCTTCTCGGTGTAGTCCTGCACCATGCGGCTGGCCAGCACCTTCGGCCCCAGAGTCTTCAGCGTGTGGCTCATCATCGAGATCCACCCCTGCGGCAGTCCGGCGTCGTCGACGTCGTAGAACGTCGCCGCGACGTTGTTCTCGATGAGGTCGTAGAGAGCGGTCGCCTCGATGTCGTCGCGACGGTCGGGGTCATCGACACCGTCGGCCGTTGGGATCGCCCAGCCGTTGCGACCGTCGAACCACTCATCCCACCAGCCGTCAAGGATGGAGAGGTTGAGGCCACCGTTGAGGGCCGCCTTCATCCCCGAGGTGCCGCACGCCTCGAGCGGCCGCAGCGGGTTGTTCAGCCAGACGTCGCAACCGGGGTAGAGACGTTGCGCCATGGCGATGTCGTAGTTGGGCAGGAAGACGATGCGGTGACGCACCTCGGGGTCGTCGGCGAACTGCACCATCTCCTGGATGAGGCGCTTGCCGGTCTCGTCGGCAGGGTGGGACTTGCCCGCGATGACAAGCTGCATGGGCCGCTCGGGGTGCAGCAGCAGGCTCTTGAGGCGGACCTTGTCGCTCAGCATCAGGGTCAGTCGCTTGTACGTCGGCACCCGGCGGGCGAAGCCGATCGTCAGCACATCCGGGTCGAGCACGTCGTCGACCCAGCCCAGCTCGGCCTTGGTGGCCCCGCGCTTGCGCCACGACGAACGCACCCGCCGGCGCGCGTCGTCGACGAGCTTCTGGCGCATCTCCCGCTTGGCCGCCCAGATGGCGGCAGCGGGCACCTCGTCGATGCGGTGCCACGCGTCGGTTCCGGCGATGTCGGCCGTGCCGAGGTGCTTTCGTGCGACGTCGTAGACCGTGCGGTCGACCCACGTCGGGGCGTGGACACCGTTGGTGATGCTCGTGATCGGTACCTCTTCATCGTCGAAGCCCGGCCACAGACCGTCGAACATCTCCCGGCTGACGTGGCCGTGCAGCTTCGACACCCCGTTCGCGCGCTGAGCGAGACGCAGACCCATGACGGCCATGTTGAAGATGCCGGCCTCACCGCCGGCGTAGTCCTCAGCGCCCAGGGACAGGAGCCGGTCGACCGGAACCCCAGGGATCTCGTTCGCGCCACCGAAGAACAGGTGGATCTTCTCGGCCGAGAACCGGTCGATGCCGGCCGGGACCGGGGTGTGCGTGGTGAACACGGTGGCCGCCCGCACGGCCTCCAGGGCCTCGTCGAAGGTCAGCCCGTGGTCGCGCACGAGCTCGGTGATCCGCTCGACGCCGAGGAAGCCGGCGTGGCCCTCGTTGGTGTGGTAGACCTCGGGCGTCGGCGAACCGGAGAGCCGCGACCACAGCCGGAGCGCTCGCACGCCTCCCACGCCGAGCAGCAGCTCCTGCTCGAGGCGGGTGTCGCCGCCGCCGCCGTAGAGGGTCTCGGTGACCTTGCGGGTGGCCGCATCGTTGTCGGCGACGTCTGAGTCGAGCAGCAGCAGTGGCACCCGGCCGACCTGCGCCCGCCACACGTGCGCGTGCAGGCTGCGGCCGCCCGGCAGGGCGACCGACACGACGGCGGGCGTGTCATCGGCCTCACGCAGCAGCGCGAGCGGCAGCCCGTCAGGGTCGAGCACCGGGTAGGTCTCGAGCTGCCAGCCGTCTCGGCTGAGGGCCTGCTTGAAGTAACCCGTCTTGTAGAACAGGCCGACGCCGACGATCGGGACACCGAGGTCGGAGGCCGACTTCAGGTGGTCGCCGGCCAGGATGCCGAGGCCGCCGGAGTACTGCGGAAGTACCGACGTGATGCCGAACTCGGGGCTGAAGTAGGCGATGGCGGCAGGCGCGGCACTTCCGGCGGCCTCCTGCTCACGGCTCCACGACTGGTACCAGCGCTCGTCGGTCAGGTAGGCGCGCAGCTCTACCCCGGCGGCCTCGACCCTGGCCACGAAGTCGTCATCTGCCGCGAGCGCGGCGAGCTCATCGGCCGACAGACGCGAGAGCAGCTTGACGGGGTCCTCGCTGGCTCCGGCCCACTTGGTCGGGTCGATGCTCTCGAAGAGGTCGCGGGTCGGTGGGTGCCACGACCAGCGCAGGTTGCTGGCGAGCTCGCCGAGCCCCTCGATGCGGGCGGGCAGGACGGTGCGGACGCTGAAGCGTCTGATGGCCTTCACGATGGGAAAGCATAGGGGTGCGCGTGACCGGTTCTTGCAACGCTTGCAGAAAGTTCCACTCCATGGACGGGCGAGCCGCTCAGCGTGTGACTTCGTCTCGCTTTTCGATAGGTTCGACGGGTGACCGGATCAGAGCCGACGCCCCGCACTCCTCCCCCTGGTTCCAGCCCGACCCCGGAACCCGCGCAACCGGTCTCCTCCCCCGGAGCTACGGCATCCGGCACATCGACGGACCTGCCGGCAGGTCACGCGCAGCCGTCGTTCGCGAAGAGCTCGTACGACGGGGCCGACACCGCCCGCGACGGGGTGCTCGACGAAGGAGAGTCCGGCGCCGTCCACCTCGCCCCCGAGCACCCGGTCAGCGAACCGCCGAACGTCGAGGGGATGCCGGGGGGCGCGGTTCCCTTCGGACGCATCCCCGTCACCGACGTGCGGCCGCTGGTCGAGGGCGGAGCCCTCGCGGTGAAATCCGTGGAGCACGAGGAGTTCGTCGTTCGCGCCCGGGTCTTCCGCGAGGGCCACGACGCCGTGAACGCCACTGCAGTGCTCACCGATCCCGAGGGCCGCGACCACCACTTCGCGATGAACTGCGACAACCCCGGCCTGAGCGAGTGGAGCGCCACAGTCGTGGCGAATACGCCCGGGCGGTGGACCTACCGGGTCGAGGGCTGGTCAGACCCGTACGCCACCTGGGTGCATGACGCCACGATCAAGATCGGGGCGGGCATCGATGAGGAGCTCATGTGCGCCGAGGGCGTGCTCGTGCTCGAGCGCTTCGCTGCGGCTGTCGGCGGCCAGGGCCTGCCGACGACCGACCTCGACGTCGCACTCGACGCCTTGCGCGACACCTCGCGCCCGGCATCGGCCCGCCTCGCCGTTGCCACCTCACCCGAGGTCCACGGCCTCGCGGGCGTCGTCCCGTTGCGCGAGTTCGTGTCTCCCACCACGGCCCACAGCCTGCTCGTCGAGCGCGAGCGCGCCCTGTTCGGCGCGTGGTACGAGATCTTCCCGAGGTCTGAGGGATGCTTCCGCGACGAGAAGACCGGTCTCTGGACCTCCGGCACCTTCCGCACGGCCGCCCTGCGACTGCCCGCAATCGCTGACATGGGCTTCGACGTCGTCTACCTCACGCCCATCCACCCCATCGGCACGACGGCACGCAAGGGCCGCAACAACACGCTCACGGCGGCCCCCGGCGACCCGGGCTCGCCCTACGCCATCGGGTCGCCCGACGGAGGTCACGACGCCATCCACCCCGACCTGGGCACCTTCGACGACTTCGACCACTTCGTCGCCGAGACCACGCGTCATGGCATGGAGGTCGCGCTCGACATCGCCCTCCAGGCCTCACCCGACCACCCCTGGGTGCAGACCCATCCCGAGCTGTTCACCACGCGGGCCGACGGCACCATCGCCTACGCCGAGAACCCGCCCAAGAAGTACCAGGACATCTACCCGCTCAACTTCGACAACGACCCAGCCGGCGCCTACGCCGAGGTTCGTCGGGTCGTGCAGGTCTGGATCGACCACGGCGTCAAGATCTTCCGAGTCGACAACCCCCACACGAAGCCGGTTGCGTTCTGGCAGTGGCTGATTGCCGACGTGGCGCTCGACCACCCGGAGGTCATCTGGCTGGCCGAGGCCTTCACCAAGCCGGCGATGATGCACGCCCTCGCCATGGCCGGCTTCCAGCAGAGCTACACCTACTACGCGTGGCGAAACGCCCGTTGGGAGCTCGAGGAGTACGGCCACGAGCTCGCCGGTGAGAGCGCCACCTACATGCGACCGTCGTTCTGGCCCACGACGCACGACATCCTCACGCCCTACATGCAGTACGGCGGTCCGACCGCCTGGAAGCTGCGTGCCGCGCTCGCCGCCACGATGGTGCCCACCTACGGCATCTACGCCGGCTACGAGCTGATGGAGAACGTCGCCCGGCCCGGAGCCGAGGAGCAGATCGACAACGAGAAGTACGAGTACAAGGACCGTCAGTGGTACCTGTACGAGCCTGGTGGTCCGCTCGAAGGGCAGTCTCTGGCCTGGTACCTGCGGCGGCTCAACGACATCCGGCGCTGGCACCCGGCCCTGCGCTGGATGCGCAACCTGACCTTCCACTCGGCCGACGACGAGAACGTCATGGTGTTCTCGAAGTCACGGGTGATCGACCGCAACACCGGTGAACGTGACACGGTGCTCGTCATAGCCAACCTCGACCCGCACGCCACCCGCGAGACGACGGTGCACCTCGACCTTGAGGCAATGGGGATGGCCACGTGGTCGACGTTCGAGGCCCATGACCACATGACCAACCAGACCTGGCAGTGGCGGGCCGACAACTTCGTGCGCCTCGGCCCCGACAACGAGCCCGTGCACATCATTCACGTGAGGAGCCACTGACGGTATGCAGGGACTCAACCTGGCCCAACCGGGCCTACGCCATGACCCGCAGTGGTTCAAGAAGGCGGTCTTCTACGAGGTGCTGGTGCGCGCGTTCGGCGACTCGAAGGGGGTCGGCGCCGGCGACTTCACCGG
>JBDTVJ010000123.1:0-7761 GCA_040007275.1 Terracoccus sp. | reverse complement strand
GTCACCTGCCGTTCGCTCGGGGCGAGGGCATCGCGCAGTACACCTCCGACCCGGTCTTTCGGCGTCTGGTCGAGGACCGGGTCGCGGCCGTGGGTGAGCAGCCCCGACCCCGGCCCTGGCCGACGCCCGCTGGGGTCGGCGCCCTCCTGTCGATGAGTCGCCGCCACCCGGGTGACACCCGCGCCAACCTGTCCTCCCCTGTGCCCCGCACCGCGGTCGAGACCTTCCTCGACGTGTTCCCCCGGCCCACGCTCACCTGGGCCGACCTGCCCCGGCTACGCGCCTTGACGAGCCTGCCGATCGTGCTCAAGGGGGTGCTGCACCCCGACGACGCCCGCCGCGCCATCGACGCGGGGGTCGACGGTGTGTACGTGTCGAACCACGGCGGCCGCCAGGTGGATCGAGCGGTGGCGGCCCTCGACGCGCTGCCCGGCGTCGTTGACGCCGTACGGTCGCGAGAGGCGTCGGTGCCGGTCATCTTCGACAGCGGCATCCGTGGTGGGGCAGACGTGTTCGTGGCTCTGTGCCTCGGGGCCGACGCGGTCGGCGTCGGCCGTCCCCTCGCCTACGGCCTCGCCCTCGCCGGCTCCGACGGCGTGTCCGAGGTGCTGCGCAACCTGCGGGCCGAGCTCGACCTGATGATGGCGCTCACCGGATGCACGACACTCTCCGACCTCACCCGTGACCGGTTGGTGCACGTCGGCTCCGCATCCGTCTGAACCTCACGGCGGGCCCCGACACGATCGGGGTCAGGCGCGCCACACGCCGACGTGGGCCACCCCGAACGCCGCGAGAGGTACCACGACCTCCTTGCTCACCGCCCCGTCTGCGCTTCGCGATTGCAGGCCGTCAGGCAGCTCGGCCCGGAAGGTGAGGTCGTGGTCGCGCAAGTTGGTCAGGTGCAGCGTCAGCTGCGTCGCGTCGTCGCCCTGTCGCACCTGCACGTCGACGTCGTCGTCGGGTCTGACCAGCCCCAGGTTCCCCTCCCGGTAGGTCGGCGACCCCGTCGGGGCGAAGCGGTCGAGGGCCAGGATCTCGCTGGCCTGCGCCGTCAGCCGGGACGTGCGCCCGAACCGGGTCGATTCCGCGGGATCGAACTCGGTGGCGGCCTCGAACCGGTACCGGAACCGGGCCGGGCCGGGCTGCCACGGCGGCACGTTGCACGGCCAGAAGTTGTTCATGGCGTAGGAGTAGAGATGGCTGGCCGCATGGGGGAAGGAGGTGGGCCACGCCCCCCGGACTACGTCTCCGGCGGTGAATAGGGGTGCGTCGAGCGGAGCCCAACGGATCTCGCCCTCCTGCGACTGGAGCGAGACCGTGTTGGTGACGGCCCCCCACTCGTTCGAGGCCCCCGGCCCGTGGTCGGTACTGGGACGCACCCAGCCCAGCGGACGGTCGTAACGCAGCACCGGAGCCGTGCCGGCGAACGGGAAGCACACGTAGACCGCCTCCATGTCGAGGCAGGGGGCCTTGGTGAGGCTGACGTCGAGATCGCAGACGCCGGTGTCGTCGCGCAGCAGTAGCTCGACGGTGACGTCGTCGACGCCCACTCCCCCGCCGCACCAGCGCAACCGCATCCCGTCGGGGGTGCTCTTGCGACCGACGTACTCCAGCTCCGGCGACTCCGTGACGAGGTGGCTGGGCTCCGGGTCTGCGATGTAGCGGAAGTTCTCGATCGACAGGGTCCGTTCACGGCGGTGACCGTGAACGTCGGCCGGGTGGGCAAGCTCGTCCGACCCCGCTGCATCGAACGGTGTCTCGCCCGCTCGGACGATCTGGCCGAGCCGCACGCGAGCCCCCGCGTCGAGCAGCTGACGGCCCGTGGGTCGGTACCGGATCGACTGCGGGAGCTGCGTCTTCGGGTCGAGCCCGACTTCCCAGCCCGCACTGACGATCGGCTCGTCGACCGGCGTGGCGATGAAACCGTGCTGGCGTTCGGGCTCGGTGGTGGTGGCGTGCGGCGCGGTCTCACCCCCGGGCACGGTGAAGCGCCCAGCGGTCATCGGCAGGAAGCGCCACGAGTGCGCGGGCAGGGCGCCGAGGCACAGCCGTACCCGCCGCAGCCCGGCGCAGCTGCTGAGCATCTCCAGCGGTATCGGCTCACCGCCCTCCCCCAGCAGGTCCACCCCGTCAGACAGGTCGATCTCGGCGTCGAGGTCGGCCGTCCAGGCGTGGGGGTTGAAGACGAGGAACCCTGGCCCGTGCACGTCGACGTGTTCGGACAGCTGGGCCAGGTGACGGCGCATCTCGTCGATCGCGACCCGCTGGGCGTCGTTGATGTAGCGGGTCTTCCAGCCGAGCTGGTCGGCGACCGGTGAGGCGTGGGGGTGCGACATGCTTCGGCTCCACGTCATCGTGTGCTCTGCGGCGACCGACAGGTCTGACCAGGCGCGGTCGAGCTCGGTGCGGTTGGTCCGCACGTTCGGCGCAGCCGCCGAGACCAGGGCCCCCAGGGTCTCGGTCGCCGGCAGGAGCGCCTGGGTTCGACGGTAGGCGGCGAACTCGTTTGCGGCAGAGCCGACCCCGTCTTCCCAGAAGGTGCCGGTCTCGCTGCGCCAGAGCGGCAGCTCGCTCGCGATCGGGGCGACCGATGCGAGGTACTCGCCGAAGGTCGAGACCCGGAACCGGGGCCAGGCGAACACGGCGTTCCACCGTCTGACGAAGTCGGTGTCACCGTCGGCGAGGTCCTCGTTGTCGGCGTGAATGCCGATGACGGCCAGGTCGCTCGGCCCGTAGTCGGGCCGCTCGTACCGCTCGAGGTAACGCTCCAGGCCGTTGCTGGCGCCGGCCACGGCTTGCGGGTCGGCGGCTATGAACCGCAGCTGCGAGTAGTGGTCGGCGAAGTGGGCCAGCACCTCCTGGCCGTCGGGCCCCTGCCAGCGAACCGGCGACAACAGGTGCAGCTCGTCGCTCGTGTCGGTGGCCGCCCGGCTGTGGTTCGACATGCCGACGAAGCCCTCGATGCCGAGGTCCGCCAGCACGGAGGGGATCGACCGGGAGTAGGTCGGCACGTCGGTGAGGTTGGCGTAGCGCATCCCGGTGACCTTCGACGTCGGGAGGGTGAGGGCCAGGTCGGTGGAACGGTAGAGCTCCTCGAGCCCGACGACGCCGGTGAGGAAGTTGCTGTGGAAGGCGTTGATCCCGATCCGACCCGCGGCGATAGCCTTACGCATCAGCGCGATCCGGGTGGGTGGGCGGGTGCGCACGTACTCGGATACCACGACGCTGCCGTCGACGCAGAAGCGGAAGTCGCGGTCTACGGCGATGCGGTCGAGGGCGCGGTCGATGTTGCGGCAGTGCAGCTCGAGCACCTTGCCCTGGGTGTCGGTGAAACCCAGGTCGAGGTGCACGTGTGGGATCAGGTGCAAGGTCCACCGTCGGCACGGCGTGATCCGTTGACGGTGGGTGTCGTCACCGACGTGGAGGCTGACGTCGGTGGCGGCGTCGAAGCCCGGTGCCGGCATCCGGGCCCGGAACATCCCGAAGTCGCGACCGGAACCTGCTACCGTCACCTGCGTTCTAGAGTCCGGCCACTCGAGGGTGATCGGCTCGGGCGGGCTCGTGCCGGCCGCCCACGTCACGTCGACGTCGACGATCGGGGCCTCGGCTCCGTCGTGGTGGACGAACAGCGGGGTGGGCCGCAGCGCCACCACGGGTTCGGTCGCGAGGGAAGGCACCGCGATGAGCGCGACGGCAGACCAGCGCACGTAGGCGCCGAACCAGCGGCCGTAGTGGGCTCGGGCCGCCGGGAGCACCTCTCCCGGCTCGTAGGTGATCTCGTGCGTGGCGCCCAGCCGGCCGTCACCGAGCGCGGCCGCTCGGTCGAGGGCCGTGGTGATGGTCAGGGTGTGTCGACCGCAGGTCAGCCAGGTGGCCGGCAACCCGACCTCCAGGTGCACGACGCCCGCCACCGGCCCGGGCTCACCGGTCTGGGTGCGGTCGTGCCGAGCGACCGGCGGGTGGAACAGGCCACGATGGATGCCGTCGAGCGTGATCTCGAGGTCGGGGCAGGGCCCGCGTTCGGCCGAGAACCTCAGCGAGAGCATCCCGTCGGTGGGCTCGGGCAGGTCGAACTCGACCGCGACCCGGTGACCCCGGTAGCCGCCGCTGGCGTCGAAGACCCCGGGCTGGACGGCCGGCCAGGAGCCGGCCCCGGTCGACACGTCGAGCCGGGTGGTGGGGAGCCCGTCCTCCACCGGCCACTCCGGCTCGGAAGGGTGGGGGGCGTAGGTCCACAGAGAGTTCGAGGTCACGCGAGCCGCCTTCGGCAGTAGGGTCGATCCGTGGATACTTCAAATTTTACAGTAACTGGTTTCGGGGCGATCGGCGATGGTCTTTGCGACGACACAGGAGCAGTCCAGTCCGCGATCGACGCCCGCCACGCCGCTGGTGGTGGCCGGGTCGTGATCCCGGCCGGCGGGACGTTTCGCTGCGGCACGATCGACGGCGCCGGCCGCTTCATCCGGGCTGACCTCGGCGACATCTACGAGATGGCCCATGTTCGGCCGTACACGGTCTTCCTCATCGGCTGCGAGCGGGTGACGATTCGCGACGTGACCATTCGCGACGGTGCGTACTGGACCGTCCGACTGTCCGGATGCCGCAGCGCCCTCATCGACGGCGTCACCATCGCGAACGACCTCAAGCTGCCGAACAACGACGGGATCGACATCGACACCTGTCAGCGGGTCCGGATCGCGAACTGCGACATCGTGACCGCCGACGACGGGATCTGCATCAAGACCTGCCAGGAGTCGAAGGAGTTCGGTGAGTGCTCCGACGTCACGGTCATCGGGTGCACCATCGTCAGCCGGTCGGCCGCCATCTGCATCGGGTCCGAGATCTCCACGCCGATCCGGAACGTGGTGGTGAGCGCGTGCGTGATCTCGGACAGCCACCGCGGCCTGGCCTTCAAGCTGTCTGAGCCCGGCGGGGTGCACAACGTGCTCTTCTCCGACATCATCGTGGAGACCCGCATCTTCGACTCACGCTTCTGGGGCGGTGGCGAGCCGATCTATCTCTCGAGCTACCCGTGGCGGGGCGGAAGTGGGACCGCACGCAACGTGCGTTTTCACAATATCCTGGCGCGCAGCGAGAACGGCGTCCTGATCCGTTCGGAGGAGCCCGGCTGCATCAGCGGCGTCGGCCTGTCGGACGTGCGGATCGAGATCGACCGTTGGAGCGGCGAGGCCGGCGGCTCCTGGGACCTCAGGCCGCACCCGGCCGATACGCGAGTCGCCCATGATACGAGCGGCATCCACCTCGAGCAGCTCAGCGACGTGCGGCTCGACCACTGTGCGGTCGTCTGGGCTCAGCCAGCCGGCTCGCGCGACGCCGATCTCGACCAGGCTCTGACCGTGGTGGACGTGGACGACCTGCGAACCACCGACTTCCGCGGCGAGTCCGCCCGGATCTGAACCGTTGATGATTTAACGGGGTACAGGGGTTGTGCTGGAGTTTGTCCATGGTTACTGTAAAACTCGAACTAAGTGACCCGTGGCTGACAGCTCTGGCTGGCACCCACGAGGCTCCCGTCCGCATCACCTCCCCCGAGTTCGACGGAGAACACCATGGGATCGCATCGTCTTCGCACCGCCATCGCCGTTGTCGCGGCGGCGGCCACCAGCGCGCTGTCACTCGCAGGAGCCGGGGTGGGTGTCGCCTCCGCGGCCACGAGCAACGGTTCGACGCGGGCAGCCGCAGCCGCCGCGGGGCAGGTGAACATCGTCGACCAGGACGCCACGGCGGCGACGAAGTCGCTGTTCTCCTACCTCAACACCACCAGGGGTAAGCAAGTGCTCTTCGGGGCACAGCACACCACCGACAACGGCATCACCTTCACCAGCACCGGGCCGGAGGAAACCCGGTCTGACGTGTTGGGCGCGGTGGGCGACTACCCGGCCATCTTCGGCTTCGACACCCTCATCCTCGAAGGCGGGGAAGGTCCCGGCGTGGCGGGCAAGTCGTTGATGGAGAACGTGGCCCCGTTCCGAACCGACATCCAGACGGCACACCGGCTGGGCGGCATCCCCGAGATCAGCGCCCACATGGAGAACTTCGCCACGGGCAAGAACTTCACCGATCCGACCGGTGAGACGGTAAGCCACATCCTGCCCGGTGGCGACAAGAACGCCGCGTTCAACGACTACCTCGACGCCATTGCCGCGGTGGCCAACACCTCGACCGACGCCGAGGGTCAAGCGATCCCGATGATCTTCCGGCCGTTCCACGAGAACACCGGCAGCTGGTTCTGGTGGGGCGCCGGACGGGCGACCACGGGCGAGTACAAGGAGCTCTACCGCTACACGGTGGAGTACCTGCGCGACACCCGCCACGTGCACAACCTGCTCTACGCGTTCTCTCCCAACGCCTCCTTTGGTGGCGACCAGACGCGGTACCTGGCGACCTACCCGGGTGACTCGTGGGTCGACATCCTCGGTTATGACGCCTACGAGTACAACAACGATCCCGACAACTCTGATGCCTACGTGGCCAGTGTCGTGAGCGACCTCGCCATGGTCTCGCGCACGGCCGACTCGCACAGCAAGATCGCGGCGTTCACGGAGTTCGGCCGCAACGGCGCGCGCACCATCCAACCCACCGGCAACAAGAGCCTGCAGTTCTTCACCGACCTGCTGAACGGCATCAAGGCCGACCCCGACGCGAGGCGTATCGCCTACATGCTGACCTGGGCCAACTTCGGCCCCGGTGAGGTCTACCAGATCTACGTTCCCAACGCGGGGTACACCGACGCGGCGGGCGTGCAGCAGCCGGCGAACGACCTGCTGCCCGACTTCCAAGCCTTCTACGCCGACCCCTACAGCGGGTTCGCCCGCGACATCCCGGCTGACGCCCTGACCCAGACCGGCCTGACCGCGACCCCCGCCACGCCGACCCTGCGCGTGGTCTCCCCCGCCGACGGCGTGCGGATCACCGACCCGACCACCACCGTGCGGGTCAAGGCCACCGTCAACCCGCCGACCTCCGTCTCCTTCACGACCGGCGACGACCCCACCGCGCACGCTCTGACCCTCGGCTCAGACGGCTACTGGGAGGCCACCTGGAACATCGGCGCCGAGAACCTCACCAACGCCAGCAGCCGCATCGACGTCACCGCCATCTACCCCTACGGCGGGGCGATGACCGCCACCGCCAACGTCATCCTTGGCGCCGCCCCGACCCTGCCCAACGGCGTCGTCGACACCTTCGAGGGCTACGGCGACAACGCCGCCCTCCAGGGGGCCTACGCCTTCAACAACACGACATCGAGCGATCTCACGCTCGACACCACCGCCGCGTCGGAAGGCAAGAACGGGGCCTCGTTCGCCTACGACTTCAGCGCCAGGGACTACCAGGGCTTCGGCCGGGCCTTCACCCCCGCCCAGGACTGGTCCGGGTTCGACCGGCTCCAGGCCCACCTGCTCCCTGACGGCTCGAACCAGAAGCTCGTGCTGCAGTTCGACGCGGGCGGCGCCACCTTCGAGGCCTACCCTTCCCTCGCCGGCACCACCCCCCTCGACCTGGCGATCCCCTTCAGCGAGTTCAAGGACAAGGCCGGAACCCACCCAGCCCCCACCACTGCGCAGCTGAAGTCCGTGACGCAGTTCTACGTCTACCTCAACAAGACCGACAGCTACACAAGGCCCGGCAGCATCGGCCTCGACGACATCCACGCCGGCGTCAGCACCCCCGCGGGGCCGACCGTCATCGACGTACCGACCGCCCCGGTCTGGACCGACACCTGCGGACCCGACAACAACG
>JBDTVJ010000122.1:0-8132 GCA_040007275.1 Terracoccus sp. | reverse complement strand
GAGTGCTCCTCGAACCCGTGCGCCGCCATCCAGTCCTGCGAGCGGGTCACGGCCAGGGTGGGTGAGACGTAGAGCCCCGGCTGCGCCAGCACCTGCGCAGTGGGTTCATCGACGACGTAGGCGTGCTCGAAGCTGCGCACCCCCGCGTCGATCGCGCGCCGGATGGCCGCGTAATGGCCAGCATGCGCCACCACGTACGTGCCGTGGGACTGCGCCGCGCGCACCACGGCTCTCATCTCAACCTCGCTCATCTCGGGGTCCTCTGGGCGCTCACCTGCGTGGGCGAGCCCGCCCGTGATGAAGATCTTGACGTGGTCGGCGCCATTCTCCAGCTCGACACGGGCGGCTGCCTCGAACTCGGACGCACCGGAGCAGTAGACCGACCCGGAGCCCTGGCCGTGCCCACCCGGCGCCGACAGGGCACGGCCGCCCGCGAGGATGCGGGGGGCGACGTACCAGCCGCGCCGGTCGGCGTCACGCAACGTCACGTCGATCGCATGCTGCTCGTGCACGCACCGCACCGTCGTGGCGCCGGCGGCGAGGGCCTGCGTGGCCCGGGCCGCCGACCGCAAGGCAGTGAGCGCCGGTGGTTCGTTCTCGTCGGTGTCGTTGAACGGGAAGACGATCGAGAAGTGGGTGTGCACCGTGACAAGCCCCGGGGCGACGAACCGGCCACCGAGGTCATGACGGTCGGTGGTGGGCACACCGTCGGGCACGGCATCCCCGATGGAGCGGATGCGCCCGTTCTCGACGGCGATCGAGGTGGGCTCGGTCGTCGGCGCCAGGGGGTCGACCACGCGCGCACCCGTGAGCCACTGGGTGGGTGAGCTCAATTCTCCCCCAACGGGTTTCGGTCACCGGCCGACGAGCCGGCTGGCACGTGGGTGTGCAGGTGGCACGCGGCCAGGTGGCTTCCGGCGACCGGCAGCAGCTCGGGCACGATCGTCGAACAGGGTGCGAACGCCTTCGGGCACCGTGGGTGAAAGCGGCATCCGGGCGGCGGCGCGGCCGGGTCGGGCACGTCGCCGGGCAGGTCGGTGGGCAGGCCGCCTCCGCCGTCGACGGAGGGGATGGCAGCGATGAGCGCCTGGCCGTAGGGATGGGCCGACCGGCTCCACACGTCGGCCGCCGGGCCGGTCTCGACGACCTGCCCGAGATACATCACGGCGATGCGGTCGCTGAGCTGGCGCACGATCCCGAGGTCGTGGGAGATGAACAGCAGGCCCATGTTCATCTCGGCGACGAGCGAGGCCAGCAGGTTGGCGATCGATGCCTGGGCCGACACGTCGAGGGCCGAGATCGCCTCGTCGGCGACGATGAGCCGCGGCTCGGCGGCGAGAGCCCTGGCGATGGCGATGCGCTGGCGCTGGCCACCGGAGAACTCGTGAGGGTATCGCCGGGCGAACTCGGTCGGCAGCTGCACCCGTTCGAGCAGCTCAGCCACCCGGGCCCGTTGCTCGCCCTTGCGCAGGGTGGCTTGCCCGCTGAGCACGATGCCGTCGGCGATCTGCTCACCGACGCGACGACGAGGGTTGAGCGAGGAGTACGGGTCCTGGAAGACCATCTGCATGCCGCGTAGCGCCATCGGGCGGGCCGCCCGCCCGAGCGGCTCCACGCGTTGGCCGTCGAACTCGATCCGGCCCCCCGCGAGCGGCACCAGCCCGAGGATGGCCTTGGCGAGCGTCGACTTGCCACAGCCCGACTCACCCACGAGGCCCAGCACCTCACCCCGGTCGACGGTCAGGCTCGCCCCGGCTACGGCTCGAACGGGCTGGCCGTGTCGGTGATAGACCACCTCAGCATCGGTGACAGAGACCAGTGTCATGGCGCCGTCACCGCCCGCTCACATTCTGCTGGCCGACGGTGGCGTACGGGTCGACCGGGCAGGCCAGCATCCGACCCTCGTCGTGAGTCACACCCGGTGTCAGGGGGATCAGGGAGGGGCGTTCGGTGGCGCACGGGGGCACCGCATGCGCGCACCTCGGGTGGAAGGCGCATCCCGGGGGGATGGTGGTCAGGCGCGGGGCCGAGCCCGGGATCGCGCGCAATGGAGCGGCCACCCCGTCGGTGCGGGGCAGCGAGTCGAGCAGGCCGCGGGTGTACGGGTGGCGGGGCGAAGTGAGCAGCTGCTGCGTCGGGCCGGTCTCGACGATTCGACCGGCGTACATGACGGCGAGCCGGTCGGTGAGCGCCCCCATGACGCCGAGGTCGTGGGTGATGAGCAGGATGCTGAGGCCCTCCTCGCGCCGGAGCCGGTCGAGCAGGCGCAGGATGCCGGCCTGCACCGTGACGTCGAGGGCGGTCGTGGGTTCGTCGGCCACGAGCAGCGACGGCGAGCAGGCCAGGGCGATCGCGATGGCCGCACGTTGGCGCATCCCGCCGGAGAGCTGGTGGGGGTAAGCACCCAGCGTGCGCTCCGGGTCGGGGATCCGCACCTGGGACAGCAGCTCGACCGCTCGGGCTCGGGCCGCTGACCGGCCGGTGCCATGGTGGTGGCGCAGGTGCTCGGTGACCTGACGCCCGATGGTCAGCATGGGGTGGAGCGAGGTCATCGGGTCCTGGAAGACCATCGCGACCTCGTCGCCGCGCATGGCCCGCAGCTGCTTCTCTCGAAGCGTGAGCACGTCGCGGCCTCCCACCTCGACGCGCCCCTGGGCCCGAGACCCGTGCGGCAGCAGGCCGAAGAGCGACAGGGCGGTCAGCGACTTGCCGCTGCCCGACTCCCCCGCCAGTCCGACGATCTGGCCGGGCTCGACCACCAGGTCGATCCCGTCGACGGCGGTCAGACCCCCGGGCAGGATGATGCGCAGCTGCTCGGTGCGCAGCACCGGGGTGGTCACGAGCTCCCCTTGAGGGCGCGCGCGGTGCGCGGGTCGAGGGCGTCACGCAGCGTGTCGCCGAGGAAGTTGAAGGCGAGCACGACGGTGAGGATGGCGAGGCCGGGAAAGACGCCGATCCACCAGGCGTCGAAGTTGCGGGCCCCCTCCGAGACCATGGCGCCCCACTCGGCATCCGGCGGCTGTGCCCCGAGACCGAGGAAGGACAGCCCCGAGAGCAACAGCACAGCGTTGCCGACCTCGAGGGCCGCGAGCACGAGCACCGGGCCTGCGACGTTCGGGCGCAGGTCGACGGCCAGCGTGCGACGAGCCGAGGCTCCGAGCAACCTGGTCGCAGAGACGAACTCGGCTTCGCGCAAACCCAGGAGCATCGAGCGTACGACGCGGGCGTACGAGGGCCACATGACGATGGTGAGGGCCAGCACCGCGTTGCGCAGCCCCGGGCCGAGCGCCGCCGCCGCTGCCATGGCCAGGATGATCCCGGGGAACGCGAAGACGAGGTCACACAGTCGCATGACCACCGTATCGACCCAACCGCCGAAGTAGCCGGCGAGCGAGCCCGCCACCGTGCCGACCGCGGTGGCCAGCACGACAAGCAGCACGGCCAGCGGCAAGGTGATGCGGGTGCCGTAGATGATGCGGCTCAGGAGGTCACGTCCGAGACCGTCGGTGCCGAGCAGGTTCGCTCCGCCCGGGGGCTGGAGCCGGGCGAAGTCCTGGGCGTTCGGGTCGTGGGGGGCGATGAGCGGCGCCAGCAGGGCAACGAGCACCCAGCCGACGACCAGAACGGCACCGACCACCGCGAGGGGTCGGCTCCACGGCGACCGGTCGAGGCCGGCATCCCTGCGCGAGAAGAGGCGACGGCCACTCGCCTGTTCGGCCTGCAGCTCGAGCCGTGGTTCGTCGGGGATCGTCATGAGATGCGGATCCTCGGGTCGATGACGCCGTAGAGCACGTCGATGACGAGGTTGATCACCACGTAGATGACGGCAACGATCACCGACACGCCCATGACCGCCGGCAGGTCGAGCGCGAGCGATGACTTGTAGGCGTACTGCCCCAGGCCCGGCCACGAGAAGATCGACTCGACGAGCACCGTTCCCGACAGGAGAGATCCGAACGCCAGACCCGACACGGTGATGATCGGCACCATGGCCGGCCGCAGCACGTGCCGGAGGATGACCGTGCGCCGCGGAAGGCCCTTGGCGTGGGCCGACCGGATGTAGTCGTTGCCGAGCACCTCGAGCACGCTGGCCCGGGTGAACCGGGTGATCAACCCGACGGTGTAGGCCGCCAGCACCAGGGCCGGCAGCAGGATGTGGTGCAGGCCCATCTGGAAGGTGAAGGGGTCGTTGTCGAGCAGGGAGTCGACGAGCAGCAGCCCGGTGACGGTCGGCGGTTTGGGGTAGCCGGGGTCGAGCTGGCCGGTCGAGCTGAACCAGCCCAGCTTCACCGAGAAGATCAGGGATGCCGTGAGTGCGAGCCAGAACGTCGGCACCGAGACCCCGGTGAGGCTGACGACGCGGATCAGCTGGTCGGGCCACCGGTCGCGCTTGAGCGCGGCCACGGTGCCCAGGGCGACGCCGACGACGAGCGAGATGACGATGGCGACAAGGGCCAGCTCGATGGTGGGCGGGAGGTACTCGACGAGGTCGGTGAGCACGGGCCGGCGGGTCTGCTGCGAGATGCCGAAGTCACCACGGAGAAGTCCGAACAGGTAGGTGAAGTACTGCTTCCACAGCGGGTCGTCGAGGCCGTACTTGGCGCGGAACGTGGCCACGGTCGCGGGGTCCTCGATGGCGCGTTGCCCGAGGGCGGCCGCGGCGGGGTCGCCGGGAACCACATGGGTCAGCACGAACGCGACCAGGGTGATGCCGACCACGAGCAGCGCGCCCGCGATGGCCCTCCGGCCGAGGAAACTGCCGAGCCCGGAGCCCCGGCGGACCGACTCGCGTCGGGTCGCCGGGGCCTGCATCGGCTCGGTCGTGGGGGCGCTCACGTGAGGATGTCTCTGCGGGCCGTCGGTGGTGGTGGTGGTGGTGGTGGTGGTGGTGCTGCCACTGCTGTGGGCGGTGCTGTCTGCGCCACTTAGCCCAGCTCAGCCACGTTGACGGTCCAGACAAGGTTGTAGGTGAGGTTTTTGAGGTCCTTGGACGCCAGGAAAACCTGGGCCGGCTGGATCAGGCCCATGACCGGGCCCTGGTTCAGACCCTCCTGGAACTGGCCCATCAGGTCGGCCCGCTTTGCCTCGTCCTTCTCGGTCGCGGCCTGCTTCATGATCGACTCGAGCGCGGGGTCGGAACCCGCCTTCCAGTTGACCCGCTTCCCGCCGACGATGCCGCCGGGGCCGAACGCGAGGTAGTTGCTCGAGTCGGGGAAGTCCGGGCCCCACAGCCACACGCCGACCTGCTGCTTGCCGCCTCGCGCCAGCTCGAGGACGGTCGCGACCGGCGCCCCCTTGAGCGCGGTCTTGATGCCGATCTTGTTGAGGTCGGCCGAGATGCGGGTCGACATGTCGGTGAACGACACCCCGTTCTGCGTGAGGTCAGACGGGAAGGAGATCTCGATCGGGGAACCGTCGTAGCCCGACTTCGCGAGGGCGGCCTTGGCGGCAGCCGCGTCGAAGGTCGGGGCCTTGTCGTCGGGCAACGAACCGGCGAACTGCACGGGCACCATCCCCGCCGCGCGGCGCGAACCCTTGCCGGCCAGCTCGAGCAGGCCCTGGTAGTCGATGCCGCGACGCACCGCCTCCTGGAAGTCCGGGTTGGCCGTCCACTTGTTGACCGCGGGGTTGGCGTTGGTGAACAGGTAGAAGGTGTACTGCGACGGCACCCCACTGGAGACGACCCCGCTCCCGACGGAGGCGACCTGGTCGGGTGAGAGGTCGAGCGCCAGCGCGCTCTCGCCCTTCTCGACGTTGTTCTTCTGCTGCGCGGCGTCGACGTTGCGGATCACGACGCGCTGATAGTTCGGCTTCGTGGCTCCCCAGTAGTTGGGGTTGACCTTGAGGTCGACCTCGGTGGAGAGACCGAACGAGTCGAGCACGTAGGGCCCCGAGCCCATCGAAGCCTTGGCAAACGCGGCCTCGGCCTGGTCAGCCGTGGCGGCGTTCTCGGCGTCGGAAGCCCCGGCCGCCTTGGCGACCTTGGAGTTGATGATGCCAAGAGAGGGGCTCGCGAGCTTGCCGAGCAGCGCCGGGTCGTAGGCAGCGGTCTTCACCTCGACGGTCTCGGGACCTTTGGCGGTCACCGTCAGCCCGTCGGCGAGGAAGGAGGGGTTGCCCTTGACCCGTTCGACCCGGTTCAACGAGAACACGACGTCGTCAGAGGTGACGGCGGAGCCGTCGGAGAACTTCGCCTTCGGGTCGAGCGTGAACGTCCACGACAACCCGTCGGCCGACTGCTCCCACTTCTGCGCGATGGAGGGCACCGGGGTCTTGAGGTCGGCGCCCTTGAACGAGACGAGGGTGTCGTAGAGCGCGCGGGCGACGATGTTGCCGGTCGGCTCGTAGTTTCGGGCCGGGTCGGCGCTCTTCAGCACGAATACCGTGTCGATCACCAACGGCTTGGTCGCGGCAGCGCCGCCGGTGCCACCGCTCCCGGCCGAGTCCTTGGGGGTGGGGTTGCACGCGCTGAGGCCAACCGCCGCCAGGGCGACGACCAGCGCGAGTGAACCGGCCTTCTGCATCGAGCTCACGTCCAACGTCCTATCGGAGAAGAAAGGGCGACGCCGCCCTGAAGGGGTCGGTCGACCGCGACCGAGAGAGCGGCTGGGAGCACGCCTCGGGAGAGGTCTACCACAGCCCACAGCGCGAAACGCGTTTGATGACATCCGTGTCCGCAGGACAGGATCAGCACATGCCCGCTCTGGACCATTTGGCCAAGAACGAGTTCCCGCGCTCGGCAAAATACGACGCGCGGTGGCTCGTCGACCTCGACATGGGACCGCATCCGTTGTGGCTGCTCGAGGACCTCGTCGCCGACCTCGACCTCCGGCCCGGCATGCGGGTTCTCGACCTCGGCTCCGGCCGTGGCGCGACCTCGGTGTTCCTGGCCAAGGAGTACGGCGTCAGTGTCGTCGCCGTCGACCTCTGGGTGGATCCTGACGTGGCCAGCGCGGTGTTCGCCAAGGAAGGAGTGGCCGACCGGGTTCTGGCAATGCGGGTCGACGCACACAACCTCCCGTTCGGACGCCACTCCTTCGACGCGATCGTCAGCATCGACGCCTGGGAGTACTTCGGCACGGGCGACCACTACCCGCCCTACCTCGCCACGTTCCTCCGGCCAGGTGGCCAGCTCGGCGTCGCGACGCCCGCGCTCACTACCGAGGTGCGCGAGCTCGGAGAGATACCAGACCACATCGACGGCGTCGTCGGAGCCGAGACCGCTGCCTGGCACACCCCCGACTGGTTGCGCTCGCAGTGGGAGTTCAGCCGGGCCTTCACGAGCGTCACTGCGAGGGCTCAGGTCGACGGGTGCGCGAACTGGCTCTTGTGGGAGCGCGCAGTGCTCGAGCTGAAGGGCGAGACGAGCTCGCCGGTACAGGGCATGCTGGAGACCGATGGTGGCGCGTTCGTCACCTTCGCGATGGTGACCGGAAGGGTGGCGTGAGAGGCCGATGACGATGGATGCTGCTGACCTGGCCCATCTGCGACGGGCCGTGGAGCTGGCCCGGCAGGCGCTCGAGAGCGGTGACGAGCCGTTCGGCTCTGTGCTCGTTTCGGACTCTGGTCAGGTGCTGTTCGAGGACCACAACCACGTCGCCCTCGAAGCCACCCAGCATCCTGAGTTCGCCATCGCGCGGTGGGCCGGCGCGAACTTGACGGCGACCGAGCGGGCGTCAGCCACGGTCTACACCTCGGGTGAGCACTGCCCCATGTGCTCGGCCGCCCACGGCTGGGTCGGTCTCGGGCGCATCGTCTACGCGTTGAGTGCAGCGCAGCTGAGCTCGTGGCGCTCCGGGTGGGGTGCCCCCGAGTCACCGGTGGCGGCGCTCCCGATCGCCGCGGTGTTTCCGGGCGCCGTCGTCGACGGCCCGGCACCCGAGCTCGAGAACGAGCTGCGCGCGCTGCACGAGGCCAGCGCCCGGCGCACCTGAGCTCTGAAGCCAGCACCTGAGCTCTGAAGCCAGCACCCGGGGCTCCTGCCCCCGGCGACCAGGCAGGCTGCCAATGCCGCCACGGTCCGATCCGCGTCGTCGGATGCCGCCCCACCGCCCACCAACCCCGCCACGGTCCGATCCGCGCGGCCCGATGCCGCCCCACCGCCCACCAACCCCGCCACGGTCCGATCCGCG
>JBDTVJ010000121.1:0-8148 GCA_040007275.1 Terracoccus sp. | reverse complement strand
GGGCGACACGAAGCTCTCGGCGTGCGACCAGGCGGCCACCTTCTGGGTACTCATGGCTCTCACCCTAACGACCTCGGGTGAGGGCACGGGAGAGCAACCGACACGTGAGCACCACCCCGAGGTCGTCGCCGACCAGACCGTGGAAGCGCGCCCGACGAGCCGTCTCAGGGGCGGGAGCCGTCGGGCACTGCAGGGGCCACTTCCAGGGGCTTCATGGGTTCCACCGGCGGGGCGGACTGGGCGGCCCCGAGGCTTCAGGCACGCCAGACGGTGGTAGACGGCCGCCCACCTGCTCGAGGCGCAGATGAGGCAGCACCGGCACCCAGGGCGCTCGCGCTTCAAGGCCGATTCCGACGACGTTTCGAGCCGGGCAGCATCCACAGGTGGTTCACAGCAGAATCCCTGAACGACACAGGGGCAATCCGAAATACTGGGGGGGAACGAATCAGGTGCAGAGGGCGTTGACCCCGGCAACCAGTCCCAGCGAAAGGCGCTGTTCCGCGTGACGACGAGTGCGACCACCAGTGCGACGAGCCCCCAGTTCGGTGGGCCTGTCCGCTCCGTCCCGATGCCGGACTCGGTGGTGGACCCCCTGACGGGCGCGGTCGCGCCCGAAACGCCCTGGACCCCGCCCAGCTGGGAAGAGATCGTCGAGCAGCACTCGGCTCGCGTCTACCGCCTCGCCTACCGCCTCACCGGCAACCCGCACGATGCCGAAGACCTGACCCACGACGTGTTCGTGCGGGTCTTCCGCTCGCTCCACTCCTACCAGCCCGGAACGTTCGAGGGCTGGCTGCACCGCATCACCACCAACGTCTTCCTCGACAAGATGCGCCGCAAGCAGCGAATCCGCTTCGACTCTCTTCCCGAAGACGCGGCGGGCCGCCTGCCCAGCCGCGAGAAGGGCCCCGAGCAGACCTACCACGACAGCCGGTTCGACGACGACGTGCAGCGGGCCCTTGACGCCCTCACGCCCGAGTTCCGGGCGGCCGTGGTGCTGTGCGACATCGAGGGTCTCTCCTACGAGGAGATCAGTGCCACCCTCGGCGTCAAGCTCGGCACGGTGCGTTCTCGCATTCACCGTGGCCGCGCCCAACTTCGCGAGGCGCTCGCCCACCGCGCTCCCGAGACCGTGGCCGCCCGCGAGGGTCGGGTTCGTTCCGGTCTGCGGATGCCGGGCCGTCGCGTGGCGACAGGAACGCGCTGATGAGTCGCTGCTCGGCGACGCGGCGATGACGCCGCACCTGCGCGGACACGTCCGCGCCTACGTTGACCGAGCCCTCCCGCCGGCGCTGTTGCACGTCTACGACCGGCACTTGGTGTACTGCCGGGTCTGTCAGTCGGCTGCCGACCAGGAGCGACGGATCGTGCTCGCGCTCCGCACCCACACCGACATGCCCACCAGCCTGCGCTCGACCCTGATGGGCCTGGCCGTCTCGCCGCCCCCGACGGGAGCGTCCGGCCTGCTCGAACCGTCACGACCCCTTGCCGGGTCCGAGGTCCTGCCCGTCCCGGCCCCACCGTCGGGTTCGCGCGTGGCGTCGCATCCCCTGCCCGACTCCTTGAACGATCGCCTGAACGATCGCCTGCATGATCGCCTACCGACCGTGCGCCCGACGGCGCCGGCCCTGCACCGCTCGCCGGTTCGCGCCGCGGTGGTGGCCTCCATCGCAGCCGGCGCCTCGGTGGCGGCCGCCTGGGGTCTGGCCGTGGCTCCCCTCCAGGGCTCGGCGAGACCGGCGGAGGCGCAGGCACCGTCGGAGATGTCCAACCTGGGTTCAGCCGCGTTCAGCAGCCTGGCGGCAGCGGGGTTCATGGTCGGATCGTCGTCGAGCATCTCGGCGTCCACCCAAAAGGCACGGAGCACCGGACGGGGCCCGTCGTCGGGTACGACAGCCTCCTACTGGGTGGTGGCGCCCCAGATCTACTCTGGATACGCCCGAAATGTGGTAGCCCCCGTTCGGATGTCCCTCGGTTCTTCGGCACAATCAACCCCATGAGCGAGCAGGTCACGCCCCGACCCGATGAGCCGCCGGTACCGGGCGACCCCGAACCGGCCCTGCCACAGCGACCCACCCCTCCCGTTTCCGAGCACACGGGGGTCATCGATGTCGCCAGCACCCAGGCCATCCCGGCGCCCGCGCCGTCTCCCAGCCCATCGACCAGCCAGACGACGGTGTCAGGCGAGCCGTTGTCTGCGCACGCCCGGCGCGACGACTGGTTCGACACCTTCGCGCCCGAACACCCGGCCGAGGGCCCCTCGGTGCCCATCCGCGCCGACTCCGCCTGGGGCAGCGACCGGGCTGACGCGGTGGCCCAGGCCGCCCACCTCGCGCGATACGCGCCGCCCCGCGAGCCGGCTGTAGCCAGCGACGGTGCCCGAACCTCACCCATGTCGGCCGTGCCTGCCGGGCCTGCCGCATCGTCAGGGGCAGGGCGAGAGGCAGGGGTCCAGCTCGGAGCACCATCAGCGGGGCCGGCCTGGCCGGCCCCCGATTCGGGCCAGCAGGGAGTTCCCTTCCTTGCCGCGCCAGCCGAACCGACCCGCAGCCGCCGAGGCCCATTGGTGGCCCTGATCGCTGCCGTGGCACTGGTCGCGGGTCTCATCGGTGGTGTCGGGGGTCAGTTTCTCAACGACCGGGTCCATGTTGGCGGGTCGAGCCTCCCCGAGCCCGGCCCGGGCGCCACGCTTCGGCCACCAGGCTCGGTCGCAAGCATCGCTGCCGTGGCGCTACCGAGCGTGGTGACGATCAAGGTCGACGCCGGTGCGGAGGGCTCGGGCACGGGCTCGGGCTTCGTGATCGACAACCGGGGCCATGTGCTGACCAACAACCATGTCGTCGGTGCCGCCGCGAAGGGCGGTGACATCGAGATCGTGCTCAGCAACGGCGACACCGAGAAGGCCACCATCGTGGGGCGCGACGTCAGCTACGACCTCGCCGTGCTCAAGCTTGCGCGCACCGACCTGACGCCGTTGGTGCTCGGGGAGTCCGATCGGGTCGTCGTCGGCGACCAAGTGATCGCGGTCGGTGCACCACTCGGTCTCGAGCAGACCGTCACCACCGGCATCGTCAGCGCGCTCAACCGCCCGGTGACGCCCGGCACCGGCGACGAGGCCTCGTTCATGAACGCAATCCAGACCGATGCCGCGATCAACCCCGGCAACTCTGGTGGGCCGCTGCTCGACAGCGCGGGCAAGGTGATCGGGGTCAACTCGGCCATCGCTCGCGTGCCGGGTACGACGAGCTCCTCCGGCGGCAACATCGGGCTCGGTTTCGCGATCCCGAGCGACCAGGCCAGACGTACCGCAGACCAGCTCATCGCCACCGGCAAGGCCACCCACCCTGTCATCGGGGTATCGCTCGACCGGACGTACAGTGGCGAGGGTGCCCAGGTCGTCGACACCGCCGACGCCGTCACGGCGAGCGGACCGGCGGCGAAGGCCGGGGTTCAGCCGGGCGACATCATCGTCGGGTTCGAGGGCAAGCGGGTGCGAACCCCCGACCAGCTGATCGTCTCGATCCGGGCCCGCGCGGTCGGCGAGACCGTGACCCTGAAGGTCACGCGCGACAGCAAGCAGATCGACCTCAAGATGACGCTCGAGGCCGCCACCGACAAATGACCCCAGCGGCCACCCGTCACGTGGCGCTGGCCGTAGTGAGCAGAAGGCAGGCACAGTGTTTGACATCAACGGGTGGGAGCTGTTGCTGCTCGGCGTCCTCGCCATCGTCGTGCTCGGCCCTGAGCGGCTTCCGGAGTATGCCGCGAAGTTCGGCAAGTTCGTCCGGGAGGCCCGGGGCTTCGCAGATCGGGCTCGACAGCAGCTCAAGGACGAGATGGGCCCGGAGTTCTCGGACGTCGACTGGAAGGCGTACGACCCGCGGCAGTACGACCCACGCAAGATCGTCCGCGATGCGCTGAGCGGCACCAGCGACGACGAGGAGCTCGACCGGAACGCCGACAAGGCGGTGAGCACCCCGAAGGGGTACGACCCGCTGATTGCCACCCCCTGGGACAGCGAGGCCACCTGAGCGTCGGCGCACGACTCGGCGACGGTCGGCGGCTGTCGGTGGCGCCGACCATCGTCGCTGGACGGTGCCCGTTTCTCTCGCGCAGCCACCGGCCGCACGTGCGTCATCCCTCTGGCGTCTGCGCGCCCACCTCAGACCCCACCGTTGGGCCCTGCTGGCCAGGCTGGTCCCTTCCCTGGGCGCGGTGACCCTCTCGATCGCCATCCAGCTCGTCACTCATCCAGCTCGTCACCAGGGCCCTGATCGACGGGCCGATCACCCGGCGGTGCGCCGACCTGCACCGGACCGGCTCAGCGGCTCAGGACCTCACCGGCTCAGAAACGTGGCGACTCAGCGACCGGCCGGGGTGAGGCCGAGCGAGCGGCCGGCGAGGCCGCGAGCGCGGGCCGAGAGGCCTTTGGCAATGGCGCGCAGGGCGACAGCAGCCGCGGTGTCGGGTTCGCCGATGACCACCGGGATGCCGTTGTCGCCGCCCTCGCGAACGCGGGTGTCGAGCGGGATCTGGCCGAGCAGCGCGACGGGTGCACCGATGCTGATGGTCAGTGAGTCGGCCACCCGCTGGCCGCCGCCGGAGCCGAAGATCTCCTGTCGTGAGCCGTCAGGCAGCTCGAGCCACGACATGTTCTCGATGACGCCGGCCACGCGTTGGTGGGTCTGCAGTGCGATCGAACCCGCTCGCTCGGCCACCTCCGCGGCCGCCTGCTGCGGGGTCGTCACGACGAGGATCTCGGCATTCGGCACGAGCTGGGCCGTCGAGATGGCGATGTCACCGGTACCCGGCGGAAGGTCGAGCAGCAGCACGTCGAGGTCGCCCCAGAACACGTCGGCCAAGAACTGCTGAAGGGCGCGGTGCAGCATGGGGCCGCGCCAGACCACGGGCTGGTTGCCTGGCACGAACATGCCGATCGAGATGACCTTCACCTCGTGGGCGATGGGCGGCAGGATCATGTCATCGACCTGGGTCGGACGCTGCTCGACCCCCAGCATCCGGGGCACCGAGAAGCCGTAGACGTCGGCGTCGACGACCCCGACGCGCAGGCCCAGCTCGGCCATCGCCACCGCCAGGTTCACGGTGACCGACGACTTGCCGACGCCCCCCTTGCCGGAGGCCACGGCGTACACCCGGGTCAGCGAGTTGGGCTGGGCGAACGGGATCTCCTTCTCGGGAGCCCCGCCGCGCAGGTGAGAGCGCAGCGTGGCGCGCTGCTCCTCACTCATCACGTCGAGCTCGACCTCGACCGAGGTCACCCCCGGCAGGGCGAGCAGCGCATTGCTGGTGTCTCTGGTCAGCGTCTCCTTCATCGGGCACCCCGACACGGTGAGGAAGATCGCGAGCGACACCGCGCCGGCCTCGTCGACCTCCACCGACTTGACCATGCCGAGCTCGGTGATCGGCTTGCGGATCTCCGGGTCGTTGACCTTCGACAGGGCGGTCAGCATGACGTCATGAGAGGGAACAGACATGCCCTCATGGTATGTCGCCGCTCCGGCAGTGGTGACCGACCCCGACCGCACGTGAGGTTGGAAGCGTCACGCCATGACGCCACGACGCGGCATCCCGCCCGCGGCCCTGGTGGGGTCCGGCGGTGGGGCTTCAGCGTCTCTCGGGCGGGCTGTCGTCGTCGCGACGGATCAGCGAGCGGTCCTCGAGCTCGTCGAGCAGGCCGCGCAGCTCAGACCTGACGAAGTCTCGGGTGGCCTGCTCACGCAGGGCGAGGCGCAACGAGGCCACCTCCCGGGTGAGGAACTCGGTGTCGGCGAGGTTGCGCTCGTCGCGCGCGCGGTCCTGCTCGAGCCCGACCCGGTCGCGGTCTGCCTGCCGGTTCTGGGCGAGCAGGATGAGGGGCGCGGCGTACGACGCCTGGGTGGAGAAGAAGAGGTTGAGCAGGATGAAGGGATAGGGGTCGAAGTGCAGGCCCCAGATGCTGACAGCGTTGATGGTGATCCACACGATGATGAACATCGTCATGTAGGCCAAGAACTGCGCGGTGCCCATGAAACGGGCGAACTTCTCCGCCACCACCCCGAAGGTCTCCTGCGTCCACGTCACCCGAGGGAGCAGGCTCGCGCGCTGTTCCTGGGGCTGGTCGAGCTTGTCCGTTCGGCTGGTCTTCGCCAGTCGGCGCACGCCCCGCTCGCTCATGGCTTCACCCCCAGCTCGTGCCGCTCCTCACGCCAGTCCTCCGGGAGGATGTGGTCGAGCACGTCGTCGACGGTGACCGCCCCGATGAGGCGGTTGTCAGCATCGACGACGGGCAGCGACACGAGGTTGTAGGTCGCCAGGGTGCGTGTGATCGTCTCGAGCGAGGCGGACGCCGAGACCGGTTCGATCTCCTTGTCGATGATCGATCCGACCGCCCCGTGCGGTGGCTCGCGCAGCAGGCGCTGGATGTGCACGAGCCCGAGGTAGCGACCGGTGGGTGTCTCGAGGGGTGGCCGGCACACGAAGATCATGGACGCCAGGGCGGGCGCGTACTCTTCGCGGCGCACGGTGGCCAGGGCCTCTGCGATGGTCGCCTCGGGGCCGAGCACCACCGGCTCGGTCGTCATCATGCCGCCGGCGGTGTTCTCGTCGTAGGTCAGCAGCCGGCGCAGTGGCTCGGCCTCGTCGGGCTCCATCAGCTGGAGCAACGCCTCGGCCTGCTCGGGCGGCAGGTCGGCGAGCAGGTCGGCGGCGTCGTCGGGCTCCATTGCCTCGAGCACGTCGGCCGCGCGCTCATTGTCGAGGCCGATCATGATCTCGACCTGGTCGTCCTCGGGCAGCTCGGCGAGCACGTCGGCGAGCTTCTCGTCGTCGAGGGCGGCCGCGACCTCCGCCCGGCGCTTGGTGCTGAGGTCGCGGATGACCTCGGCGAGGTCGGCGGCGTTGAGGTCGTCGTAGGTCTCGAGCAGTCGCTCGGCGCTCTGCGCGCCGGTCTGCTCGTGCAGACCCACCACGTCGCGGATGTCGACGAGCATCGTCTTGCCTGAGCGGCGCCTCACCAGTCGCGACATCGCCTTCGACGCCGACGACACGCCGGACGAGGCTTGGCGCACGAAAACCTTGATACCCATCCAGTCGCGTCGCTGGCCCTGCTCGATGGCAAGGTCCTCGACGAGCGCGTCGCCGAAGCCGGCCGCGACGGCATCCGGGGCGGTGACGTGCACGACGCGCTCGAACAGCTCGGCGGCCACGAGAACCTCGTTGGTGCGTTGCTCGAAGCGGCGCATGTTGACCAGGCCGGTGGTGATGACGGCCCCGGCGTCGATCGAGGTGACGCGGGTCATCGGCACGAAGACCCGACGCCGGCCGGGCACCTCGACGACGAGCCCGATCACCCTGGGCTGGGGACGGTTGACCGAGAACATCACGACGACATCGCGCACCCGGCCGACCTGGTCACCGAGCGGGTCGAAGACGCTCAGGCCGGTCAGTCGCGCCACGAACACGCGGGGGTTCGCACTCATGCGGCCAAGGTTATGGTGTCAGTGCCGTTGTGCGCGGGAGCCCGTCAGCGTCGGCGACGACGAGCCGCCTTCTCGGCCGCCTTCTGCGTGCGCCTGCGGTCGGTCTCGTGCTGCTGACGTTCCGGCCCCTGCCGGGCGGCTTCCTCGTCGGCCGCCTGCTTCGCGTCGCCCGTCGCGCGCCGGCGGGCCTTGGCGGCCGCCCGCCCAGCCCGGCCGTGCCAATGCCACGGCCGCCACGATGTGGTCGTGGCGGCGGTTCGGGCGGGCTGGTCACGGCCAGACCCGGTGTCGTAGGAGCCGGGTCTCTCCAGTGGCTGGCCGTAGGGCAGGAAGGCCGTGATGGTGCACTGGTTCGCCCACCGGGTGAAGCAGTCGTCGACCGCGTTGAGCCGCGACGCCTTGAGCAGGTCGGCGGCTCGCACCCACATGTCGGACTCCGGCGAAAGCACGTAGGTGTGCGCCGGCACCCTGAGTAGCCGGCCACCGGTGTCCTTGCTCTTCAGCACGAGCCGAACGTCCTTGGGGAGCCAAGGCAGCGGCTGCTCGCCGGGCCCGCTCACCACGTAGGCCGCTCCGTCGTCCCACACGTGCCAGACGGGCCAGGGGCGGTCGCCTTCGGCGTCGACCCAGAGCACACCGGTCTTGTTCATCGCCTCGCTGAGCAGGGCGG
>JBDTVJ010000120.1:0-8217 GCA_040007275.1 Terracoccus sp. | reverse complement strand
CTCGGGCTGCCCGCGCCGGTCACCACCGAACGGTTGCCGGAGGTGCACGGCATCCTGCTCGTCATCGGCTTCGTCGGCACGCTCGTGAGCCTCGAGCGCGCGGTTGCGCTGAAGCGAGCCTCCGGTTTCGCCGCTCCCGGCCTGCTCGGGGTCGGCGCCCTGGTGGTGCTCTCGCCGGCTCCACTGCGCGTCGGCCAGGTGCTGTTGCTGCTCGGCGCTGCCGCTCTCGTCGCCGTCTACATACCACTCTGGCGTCGCCAGCGCGACGAAGCGGTTGCCGCCCAGGCCCTGGGCGCCGTGCTGGCTGTCGGGGCCCTCGTGCTCTGGCAGGCCGGCGTGAGCATGCCGACGCTGCTGCCCTGGCTGGTCGGCTTCGTCGTGCTCACGATCGGCGGCGAGCGGCTCGAGCTGGCCCGGATCGCCATGGGCCCGCACGCCGGGCGCGACCTGCTCCTCCTCGGCGGGTTGCTCGCCGTGTTCGTCGGGGCGAGCCTGCTCTGGCCCGCGACCATTCCCCTGCTCGGGGCGTCGCTGCTCATGTTCGTCGGCTGGCTGGCCTCGCACGACGTCGCGCGCCACACCGTGCGGTCGCACGGCCTGCCCCGGTTCTCGGCGGGCTGCCTGCTGGCGGGCTACGCCTGGCTCGGCGTCGCCGGCGCGACCTGGCTCGTCGGGGGCGCGGCCGGTGATGGCTCTCGCTACGACGCCGTCGTGCACGCCGTCTTCCTGGGCTTCACCATCTCGATGATCATGGCGCACGCGCCAGTCATCCTCCCGGCCGTGCTCCGCCGACCATTGCCCTACCACCCGGCGCTCATCGGCCCCGCCGTGCTGCTGCATTCGGCGCTGGCCCTGCGGCTGTGGGGCGGTGACGCGCTGGGTGCGTCGTGGGCCTGGCGTTGGGGTGGGGTGTTCAACGGTGTGGCCATTCTCGCCTTCGTCGTCGTGGCGGTCTGGTCGGCCGCGCGCCGCCGGCCGGCCGCCGGCCGAGCCCCCGGCTCTACCGGTCCCGCCGTCGTCGCTTCCGAGGGCGCCCCCGCTGAGGGCGGCGATCCTGCGGTCGAGCCCCACCCGGCATCCGGGCCGGGTCGATGACCCCCGAGCTGGGCCGGCGACCGAGCGCTCGCGAACCCGTTGGCGGCTTCTGGCCGCTTCGCGATCTGCCCACGGTGCTCTGGCTGCTGGCTGCGCTGGTGGCGGTGGCAGCGCACTCGATCGTGCCTGCTCCTCGATGGCTGCTGATCCACCTGCTGCTGCTCGGCGCCGTGAGCCACTCCATTCTGGTGTGGAGCCGGTACTTCGCCGACGCGTTGCTGCACCTCCCGGCCCGGCCCGGCGACCGACGACGGCAGTCGAGCAGGCTGGCCCTGCTCAACGGCGGCGCCGCGGTGGTCGTGGTGGGAGTTCTGGCCGCGCAATGGGTGCTCACCGCGGTGGGCGCGACCGCGGTCGCCGTAGCTGCGCTCTGGCACGGCACCGTTCTCTTCCTTCAGCTGCGCCGGGCCCTCAAGGCCCGGTTCGCGATGACCGTGCGCTACTACGTCGTGGCGGCCGCGCTGCTGCCCGTGGGGGCCCTGCTCGGCACCATCGTCACCGCAGGCGGCGGGAGCAGCCACGATGAACGCCTCGTACTGGCCCACGTCGCCGTCAACGTGCTCGGCTGGCTCGGCCTGACGGTTCTCGGCACCGTAGTCACGCTGTGGCCCACGATGCTGCGCACCCGGGTCGTGCCCGGGGCCGAGCGGGCAGCCAGCGTGGCCCTGCCGGTGCTGGCCGTCGCGGTCGTAGTGGTGGTCGCCGCGACCCTGGCCGGTTCGTTGCTCGGAGCGGCCGCCGGCCTCGCCCTCTACCTCGCTGGGGTCGGGGTGCTGGCCGTGCCCTTCGTGCGGTGCGCCCGCGCCAAGCCTCCGTCGTCGTTCCCCACGCGGTCGGTGCTGGCCGGGCTGACCTGGCTCGTGGGCACGCTCGCCCTGCTGACCGGCGCGGTCGCCACCGCGCCGGGCTGGGAGCAGGCCCACGAGCGCCTCACCCTCGTGACCCCGGCGCTCGCCGTCGGCTTCGCCGCCCAGGTGCTCTTCGGAGCCATGTCGTACCTGATGCCGGTCGTGCTGCGGGGTGGGCCGTCGGCCGTGCGAGCCGCCACCGCGATGCTCGAACGGGGCGCCCCGCTGCGGCTGACGCTGGTCAACTTCGGTCTGCTCGTGACCGTGCTGCCCGTGCCTCCGGTGGTGCAGACCCTCGCCGGACTGCTCGTGGTCGCCGGCTTCACCGCCTTCCTGCCGTTGATGGCGCTCGCCGCCAAGGCCTCCCGGCGGGCCAAGGGCGCGGCATCCCGCGGGCCAGAATCTGGACCGGGGTCGATCACCCGGCCTTCGCCCGGCCCGACACCACGCAGTGCGCGGCCGAGCGCCGAAGCGGCCCAGCAGGCTCGCAAAGCGGGCCGCGGGCTTGCGGTCGCCGGTCTCGGCCTTGTGCTCGTGGCCGTGGCGGTCGGGGTCGCGTTCGACCCGTCTGCGCTCGGTCGGGCCGGCACCTCGGCGGCCGTGGCCGGGGTGGCGCCCACCGGGCAGACCACCACGGTGGCGGTGGAGGCCGACCACATGCGCTTCACCCCGTCCCGCATCGAGGTGCCGGCCGGCAACCGCCTCGTCATCACGCTGCACAACGCCGACCCCGACACGGTGCACGACCTCGTGCTCGACACCGGCGCCGACAGCGGACGACTCGACCCCGGGGGGCGGGCAACCGTCGACGTCGGCGTGGTCGGGCGCGACCTGCAGGGGTGGTGCTCGGTCGTCGGGCACCGCCAGCTGGGGATGGTGCTCGAGGTCGTGGCCGTGGGCGCACCGGCTGGCCACGCAGCCCTGGACGCGTCGGGTGACGCGGCGAGCGCCAGGGGTTCGCACACCGGTGCCCAGCACGAGGCGATGACGCCCGAAACGACTGGCGCCCCAGCCCGGCTCGACTTCGCCCGGATGCCGGGTGCCGGGTTCACGGCCCACCCGGCGCAACTGCCCACCGCGACCTCGAAGCGAATCCACCGGCTGACGTTCACCATCAGCGAGGTGGTTCGCGAGGTGGCTCCGGGAGTGGTGCAGACCCTCTGGACCTACAACGGCTCCGTGCCCGGGCCGACGCTGCGCGGAAAGGTGGGTGACGTCTTCGAGATCACCCTCGTCAACCGGGCCGGCATGGGGCACTCGATCGACTTCCACGCCGGAGCCCTGGCGCCCGACGGGCCGATGCGAACCATCCCGCCGGGTGGCTCGCTCGTCTACACCTTCACGGCCGGACGGGCCGGCATCTGGATGTACCACTGCTCGAGCATGCCGATGTCGGCGCACATCGCGAACGGGCTCTTCGGGGCCGTCGTCATCGACCCGCCCGACCTGGCCCCCGTCGCTCACGAGTACCTGCTCGTTCAGTCAGAGCTCTACCTGGGCGCCGACGGCGGGCCGGTCGACGTCGACAAGCTCAACGCGGAGCGCCCCGACGCCGTCGTGTTCAACGGCTATGCGAACCAGTACGACCACCGGCCCCTGACCGCCCGGGTCGGCGAACGGGTGCGCATCTGGGTGCTCGACGTCGGCCCGAACCGCTCGAGCTCGTTCCACGTCGTCGGCGGTCAGTTCGACACCGTCTACGCCGAGGGCGCCTACCGGTTGCGCCCGGGGCAAGAGGGGCAAGGTGGCAGCCAGGCGTTGGCGCTCGCTCCCGCCCAGGGTGGCTTCGTCGAGCTCTCCCTACCGGAGGCCGGGCACTATTCCTTCGTCTCGCACGTCATGGTCGATGCCGAACGGGGTGCGCACGGTGTGCTCACTATCAGTCCGTGACCCACGGTGATTCGTCACTTATTCAACGATGATGACGAATTGGTACCCACGGAAATATCCGGGTAAATTGTGCATCGAGCCAGATTCAGCTCATCTCGCTCACCCCCACCCCCGCGTCGCCCGAGAGGCCACTCAGCTGATGAACGCAGTTCCCACCGCCGTCCAGACCGACACCGCCAGCGACAGCGTGCGACCCGCCGCCGCTGCGCCACCTCCCGGGCTGCTGTCCGCCGAGGCCGCAGCCGTCGTGGCCGCCACCGCCCCCGCGGTGGCCGCACACGCGGAGGAGATCACGGCCCTGTTCTACCCGAGCATGTTCGCCGCCCGCCCCGACCTGCTGCGAATCTTCAACAAGGGCAACCAGGCCACCGGCGAGCAGAGCCGGGCGCTCGCGGCATCGGTCGTTGCCTACGCCGTGCAGCTGATCGACCCCGACGCACCCTCGTTCCAGCACGTCATGCGCCGCATCGCGCACAAGCACGTGTCGCTCGGCATCAGCCCCGAGCAGTACACCATCGTCGGGCACCACCTGCTCGGAGCCGTGGCCGAGGTGCTCGGCGATGCGGTCACGCCCGAGGTGGCCGACGCCTGGGGCGAGGTCTACTGGCTCTTCGCGATACAGCTCGTGGCGGAGGAGGCGCGGCTCTACCAGCAGGCCGGCATCCGGCCCGACGCTGCGCTGCGCCCCTACGTCGTCGTGCGGCGCATCGACGAGGCGCACGACATCATCTCCCTCGTGCTCGAACCCGCCGACGGCCTGCCGCTGCCCACGATCCAGCCCGGGCAGTACGTGTCGGTCTTCGTCGACCTCCCCGACGGGGAGCGCCAGCCCCGGCAGTACACCGTCTCGTCCACCGCCTCGGGCACCCGGCTGCAGATCACCGTCAACCGGGCGCGGGGGGTCGATGGCGCACCCGACGGCCGCGTCTCGACCTACCTGCACGACGGCGTTGAGGTGGGCGACCGGCTGGAGGTCAGTTCCGCCTGCGGCGACTTCGTCGTGCCTGATGCCGCTGAGCCCCTGCTGCTCGCGAGCGCCGGCGCTGGGATCACCACGGTGCTGCCGATCGTCGAGCACATCGCCCGCACCCAGCCGCAGCGCCCGGTGATCGTGGCGCACGCCGACCGCACCGCCCGCGACCACGCCCTGCGCGACACCGTGCGCTACGTCGGCCGGTCGATCGACGACTTCACGACCTACGACTGGTACGAGAAGGTCGGGCCCGACGACACCCGGTCGAGGTCGGGCTATATGGACCTGAACGCCATCGACCTGCCCAAGGACGTGCAGGTGTTCACCTGTGGGCCGCTGCCCTTCATGCGACACGTGCGCTCGACGCTGCTCGCGCGCGGCGTGCCCGCCGAGAACATCCGCTACGAGGTGTTCGGCCCCGACCTGTGGGCCGCCCAGGGCGAACAACCGGCCTGACCCCGCAACACACCGAGTAATCGTCAACCATCCCTGACTGCAGTCACAGGTAGTTGTCGATTACCCGGTGTGTTTGCTGCCGTTGCGTCGGCACTCGGCCACCCGGTCGAGTGGCCACTTTCGTACAGGCGGCGGGGTGACCCCCCGTCCGGTCGAGTGGCCACTTTCGTACAGGCGGCGGGGTGACCGCCCGTCCGGTCGAGTGGCCACTTTCGTACAGGCGGCGGGGTGACCGCCCGTCCGGTCGAGTGGCCACTTTCGTACAGGCGGCGGGGTGGCCATGAGGAGGAGACGACAATAGCCCAATGACCATCGCATCAGAGACGGACCGGGCTCTGGCCCGGCTGGCGGCCGACCGTGCAGCCACCGCCTCCCGCCTCGCCGCGCTCGAGAGCGGCTTCGCCGGCATGGTGGCCGCCTCCGAAGGCTCGAACGCCGACGACGAGCACGACCCCGAAGGCTCGACGATCGCCTACGAGCGGTCGCAGCTCGCGGCCCTCGTGGCTCAGGCCCAGGCTCATCTGGTCGAGATCGACGGTGCGAGCGAGCGGATCGCCGTCGGCAACTACGGACGGTGCACGGTGTGCGGCCGGGAGATTCCCGGCGGTCGGCTCGAGGCCCGCCCGACGGCATCCACCTGTGTCGGCTGTGCGGCGGGGGAGCACGGACGTGGGGGCCGGCGCTGATCGCGGAGCGCTGACGATCGGGGGTGTGCGCCCGGCCATCCGACCGGGAATGCCTGACTGGTATCACGCGGTGCGGGACTGACCTCTGACCTCTGAGCGACGACATCGTCGGGAGGTGTTGCACGTGTCGGCGAAGACTGAGAGCAACGGCGGGTTGGTGACAGGCGGGGCCGCGACGGTGGCCCTGGCCGCGGCCGGATGGTTCGCCCTCGGGTTGACGACGCACCCGACCGAGCCTCCGCTCACCGACGTCAGCGGCATCCGGAAGGTGGCGGCGCCGGCAGCCGGCGGACCAGGTGGGTCGACCCCGGTCGGGTGGCGGGGTGACCACACACCTCCCACTCTGCGTCCCGAGGCGCGACCTGCTGTCGTCGTGCAGGGTGCGCCCGTCGTCCTGCTCGCTCACGGAGTCGACCACGACTCGGGCGTGGCCAGCCAGTCGTGCCACACTGGGCGGCTTCCCGGCTTCAGCCGGCTCGGGGTACATACGGTGACCTGCACCGTGCGCGACCGGGCCGGCAACATTGCCGTGGCACTGACCACCTACCGCGTGGTCAGCAAGGTGGGCTGACGTCGCAGCACCGCCCTGCCACCGGGCAGGATGGGCCCATGAGCGACCCCACTGGAGTGGTCTTTCCTCTCGAACCCGGCACCGACCGACGCAGTACGACGGCGACCGGCCGCGCGGTGGTGGCCGACGCCCTGCGCGCGGCCGACCCCGTCGGTTCGGCCTCAGCCGAGCGCGAGACGAACTGGCGACAGGGCTACCTGCCGCACTTCCGCCGGCTCGTCGAGGCGGGCCTGGTCTCGCCGGAGGCCGCTCGCACCATCGCTCGTGACGGGCTCACGTCGCTGCACGAGCGGATGCGGTGGATAGGCCCCCAGGGCGAGCAGCCCCTCGGGTCGGCCTTCGGGGCGGTCGGTGAGGCGCTCGACTCGCACACCTTCGCGGGTGAGGGTGCCCCCGATCGCATCCTTTCCATTCCGGATGCCGGTGAGCGACTCTCCGGTGACCGCCTCCGACGCCGCCTCGACCTCTGGGTCGAGACCGGCATCATCGAGCCGAGCTGCGCCGCGGCCGTGCACCTCGTCATCGACAACCCCGACTGGCTCGACCTCGAGGATCGCACCGTGGTCGTGCTGGGCGCGGCCGCCGAGATGGGCCCCCTCCGGTCACTGTTGAGGTGGGGGGCTGACGTTGCGGCCGTCGACCTGCCGCGCAAAGACCTGTGGGACAGGCTGGTCGGCGACACCCGAAAGCTGGCCGGGTCGATCACGGTGCCGGTGCGAACCGGTGACGAGCCGGTCACGGCACGCGCAGGTGGCGACCTCGTGCACGACCTCGGCGGGATGACCCGGTGGGTGTCGCAGATCAACGGGCCGATCGTGATCGGCAACTACGTCTACGCCGACGGTGAGACCAACGTTCGCGTGTCGATGGCGGTCGATGCCCTCACCCGTCAGGTGGTCGAGCAGAAGGGGCAGGGCGAGGTCGCGCTCGCCTTTCTCGCCACCCCGACCGACGTCTTCGCCGTGCCCGGGGCAGACGTCGACCGGTCGGTGGCAAACTACGCCGCGCGACGCACGTCGAAGGTGTTGCGGGTGCCGTTGCGCACCATCAGCGGGGGCCGGCTGCTGCGACGCAACTACGTGCCCGGGCAGAATCCGGGCATCAACGACAGCGTGGTGCTGCAGCAGGGCCCGAACTACCTGCTGGCCAAACGGCTCCAGCGGTGGCGCGCGACCAGCTACCGGCAGGAGGGCGGGGTGGTCTCGCTCAACGTGGCGCCTCCCACCCGCACCCGGTCGGTGGTGAAGAACCGGGTGCTGGCGGCCGCCTACGCCGGCGCGCACCGGTTCGGGATCGAGGTGTTCGAGCCGGGTACGGCCAACACCCTGATGGCCGCGCTGCTCGTCCACGACCTGCGCACCGGCTCGCCGGCCCAGGCGCATCCGTGGCAGGACGAGGCCCACGGCGCCGCCCACGGGGGGCTCTGGACCTCGAGCTACGACCCGCGCAGCGCCCTCGGCCTCGCGGCGCTGCTCGGCGTGGCCGCCGCCCGATGACCACCGGGCCGCTGCCGACCGGTCGCCCGACCTCACCCGCCACGGCGATGCCGTCGGGCGAGACCGACGAGACCGACGAGACGGCGGGTCCGACGCCGTCGCGAGCCCTGGGCGCGCCCCTCGACGGGGTGGTCGTCGCCGACTTCAGCCGGGTGCTGGCCGGGCCGATGGCCACCATGATGCTGGCCGACCTCGGGGCCAG
>JBDTVJ010000119.1:0-8310 GCA_040007275.1 Terracoccus sp. | reverse complement strand
CCGCCGGGATGATCAGCCGGAAACCGGGCTGGCGGACACCGATCACCTTGCCGAAACGGAACAGCACCCCCTGCTCGTACTGCTTGACGATCTTGATGGACAGGGCGAGGGCGAGAACCACCACGAAGGCGAGAACGACGATGACAGTCATGCGGGTTTCCGTTCGGTGGTGGATGAGGTGTGATGGTAAGGCTGGCCATCGCGGGGCCCGATCGTTGAGGTCGGGGCTGGCGGCGTCACCACCTGGCTGAGCCGCGCGTGGGTGCCAGGCTCGGAGCAGATAACTCCCGAGTGCAGCGGCGGACGGCTGCACTTTCCCCAACTGGCTGGTCTCCCAGCACGACCCACGTTAGTGCCACGGAGGTTGCGCCTTAAGGGCCGAAAGTCCCTTCAGAGGCGGCGAGAATGGCCGCCCACTGCTCGTGATGGGACAAGGTGGCCCAGACTGTCAGAGCCGCGGTGGCCTCATCGGGCGTGGCCTCACCGAGAGGTTGCGCGTCGATCTGGATCTCGCCGAGGTCGGCCCGGGTGAGCCAGGCCGGATCTGCGGACAGATCGACGAAGGGCCCGGGGCGGCCGCCACACAGGATGATCGAGGGGCCGTCGCGCCCGGGAGAGCAGGGTCGGGCTCACGGCGCTGACATTGCGCCAATTGCCTGGTCGAGGCCTACTGCTGCGCAGTGCTTACGAGGAGTCGGTGCGGCGGGCCCGAGCGCGACCGACCGCCTCGTCGAGCAGTCTTTGGGCAACGTCGACCAGCTTGAGGTGCTCGCGTTGACTGATGTCGCGCAGCCGTGCAAACGCGTCCTCGCTCGTTCCACCACTACGGGCTCGGATCACCCCGATGGCCTGGTCGATGATCGGCCTGCGGACCAGAGCCGTCTGCAGCTGCAGGGTGAGCTCCAGCGCTTGGGCCAGCACCTGCGCGTTGTGCACGGCGACTGCCGCTGGCGCGGCGAACAGCTCACCGATGTCGGCAGCTCGCTCGTCGAACACGTCCTTGGCGTAGGCGTACACGTTGATGGCACCCACGATTCGCTCAGGCAGCAGGAGCGGAAGGGAGAGGGCGCTGTTGACCCCCAGCCGACCCACCCGGGGGCCGAAGCGCGGCCACATCTTCTCTCCACCCAACGAGCCCGACCGCACCGTGCGCCGTTCGAGAGCGGCGGTGATGCAGGGGCCCTCACCCAAGGTCACGTACTGAATATCGTCGATCTCGGTAACGAACGGGTGGCTGGCAGCCAGGGCCTCGACCAGGTTGTCGGGTCGTTCGACCCGCAGCAGCGTCACGCCTGCCCCGTCTGCACCTGGGATGGCGTGAGCGGCGAACGTGGCCACCTGGGCGAGCAGGGGCTGGAGCCCCCCCGCGCCGCTGACGAGGCCGGCGAGGTCGGCCAGGCTCGCTCGGAGGTCGGGAGAGTCGATCCCCAGAGGCGGTGGCTGGTCCTGATCGGAGGCGCGTGCGGGTGGCAGCTCGACCATGACCACTCCTTGGCTGCGCACGTGGCCCACGCCTGCTGGCGAGGGCAACACGGTCTCCAACCCCGATCATAACCGTCCCCCATGGGCCGAACCGACGCGTCCTTAGCGCTCATCAGCACATCGTCACGCCGAGTGGCCGTCGAACCTGAATGGGGATCGGCCCGACCGTCAGACTCGACATGACCCGAACGACGCACCCCCATCCACTTATGGATGAACCGGCTGGGGACTACCGCGTACCGGCCGATAGCACCCATACGGACGCCCCGGCTGACTCGGAGTAGGCTGGGACCACTGGAACCACAGTAGGTCCGAAAGGGAGCTGCGCCGTCCGCCGCGAGCTTCCGGAGCATCCTGCTCACCTCGGACACGCCGGTGATCGCCTCTGCTCAGTCAGGATCACCATGCCCATACGTCGTAGCACCAGCCCCCCGCCTCGTCCGCGCCTCCTGTCCGACCTGGCACTGGCCACGGCTTCAACCTCTCCCCGATTGAGCGCAGATGACGGCGTTCCCGAGCGACCGGATGGGGTGCCTGCGCCTGACCGTGTGCTCTCCTACGACGACTGGATCGGCGGAGCCGTGTGGATCAGCAGCCGGCACAACATCGCCTCTGACTCCTGAACAGGCCCGCTGATCGCTTCCGACGGAGCCACTGACGCACGCCAGGATGCCAGTGGTCCAGGTTCGACCGGCGGCCATGGTGGGAACACTGCACCAATGGGTACAGACTTCACGGAAGGTGATTGGGAGCGGTCGATGGGGCTGCATCATCCCGGTCAGCGAACACCACCACGAAGGAGATCAGCATGGGACTCATGGACAAGGCCAAGAACGCCGTCGAAGACCTGACCGGCAAGGGCAAGGAAGCCACCGGCAAGGCCACCGACGACCAGAGCCTCGAGGCCGAGGGCAAGACCGACCAGAGCAAGGCCGACATCAAGAATGCCGGCGAGAACGTCAAGGACGCCTTCAACAACTGAGCACATCGAGGCGGTTTTTCCACCGCACTCCGAACGCCCCGGGCCGCATGGTCCGGGGCGTTCGTGGTGTGTTACTTCCCCTGGGCCGGCGTTCCGCGTCGCGACCGTGCTGGCCGAGACCCTGGTCTCAATGCGGCGAAGACCACGGCCATAAGGGCAAAGACGGTCAACGAGACGACCGGCGCGAGCACCGCGAGCCCGGTGGCCGCCAGGTACCAGAAGATGGCCGCGATCGCCGCAGTGCGCGAGGCCCGGATAACGGCGATATCAGCGTCTGCGGTGCGAAGCTCGGCCCGCCTCGCCACCCCGGCCCACAACAGGGCGAAGGCCGTGCTCAGCAGGATCATCGTGATGCCGTAGGCCGCGACCGCGACGCGTCGGTCGTCACTGCCGCTGCCCGTTGCGTACCGGGCCAACAGCTCGGTGGGAAACGGCAAGAAGCCGACCACGGCCAAGAGTCCGAGGTTGCGGTAAAGCAGGCCCCGGTCAACCGTGGCCACGAACATCATCAGGTGATGGTGGTGCAGCCACATGACGCCGATGGTCAAGAAGCTGATGGCGTAGGCAGCGTAGGAGGGCCAGATGGCCAGCAGTTCGCGCCCCAGCTGCCCCTCGTGGCCCTCCGGCACTCGGATGTCGAGGACGAGCAGGGTGATGGCGATGGCGAAGACGCCGTCGCTGAAGGCCTCGACGCGGCTGGTGGACGGTCCGGCGGTTCGCGGCAGAGCGGCATCCGCTTCGATCACGATTGAGTCCTTTAACTGGTTGGGGAAGGCACAGGCTGGTCGACGGCCGCCCGACGGGTGCTCACCGTCAGGGCAGCAGAATGATCTTTCCGTGGGCGGTTCCGGCTTCGATCTCGGCGTGGGCTCGCGCGGCGTCAAGCAGTGGGTAGCGGCCCCAGACGCGCACGGTCAGCTTCCCTTGCACGGCCAGCTCGGCCAGCTCGGGCAGCGCATCGAAAGCCCGGTCGCCGGGATCGCCCCCCGTGAAGCGAACGCCGTACTGTGCGGCGGCGGGATCGGCGATCGTGATGACCTGGTCAGCCCGCCCGGTCAGCTCGATCGAGTCGGGCAGAACGCCCTGGCCGGCGGTGTCGAGCACTGCGTCGACGCCCTGGGGCGCAACGAGACGGACCCGGTCGACGAGACCGGAACCGTACTGAACCGCGGTCGCACCGAACGCCTCGACCTCGTGCAGATCGTCAGAGCCGACAGACCCGATGACGATGATGTGGCGGGCGACGGCGAGCTGGGTGGCGATGGCGCCGACGCTGCCGGCGGCGCCGTGCACCAGCAGGGTCTGACCGGCTTCGAGACCCAGGTGTCCCAGCGCCCGGTAGGCCGCCTCACCGACCGTGGCCAGGCAGGCGGCCAGGCCCCACTCAAGCCCAGCCGGCTTGGGCGTCGGCGCCTCCATCAGCACGTAGTCGGCATAGCTGCCGGTAGCGGTGGCCCCAAAGACCTCGTCGCCGACCACGAGGCCCTGGACTTCGGCGCCGACGGCGGCGATGATGCCGGCGGCGTCCAAGCCGGGGATCACCGGAAAGGGCTCGGGTCGCACCGACGACATGTCGCCTCGGCGTAGCTTGACGTCCAGCGGGTTCACGGTGGCAGCACGCACGCGAACCAAGACCTGACCCGAGCCGGGTTCCGGCGCGACGACCTCGGACCGGGTCAGCACCTCCGGCGGGCCATAGTGGTTATAGGTGACAGCAGTAGACATCTGGACTCCATAGGGTCGTGACAGCGAGTCAATACGGCGATCATACACATCGTATGATCGCCTGAGTGAGGTGAAGGGACCTTGTTGATGGTCGAACACGCGGGAGTGCGCGGCACCAAGACGCGGGTGCTCGCGGTGGCACGCGAGATGTTGCCCGTCACGGGGGTGGTCGGGCTGACCTACACCTTGCTCGCCGAGCGGGCTGGCGTCACCCGTCAGACCTTGTACCGACACTGGCCCACTCGTGAGCAGCTCTTGGCCGAGCTCGTCCTGACCGGGCCTGAGGTCGGGTATCCCGCTGAAAGCGGAGACCTGCGAACCACGGTGATCGACTTCCTGACCAGCCTGCGAGCGGGAATGGCCGTGCCCGCCACTGCGGCTGCGCTCACGACACTGTCCGCCCAGGCCGACCGTGACGTGGTGAGCGACCAAGCCCTCGCCACCGTCGCCGACGACCGGCGCCAAGCGCTCAACCTCCTGTTGCGATCAACCGGACAGACAGTCGACGACGACGACTTTGCGCTGCTGTGCGGCCCTATCCTCTACCGGCGGTTCATCGCTCGAACACCGGTGAATGACCGGTTCATCGCCACCACCGTCGACACCTGGCTCGCCCGAAAGGCGTCTTCATCAGACTGAGGCTCGGCTTGGTCGGCTCCACGGTGCACGGCAACCCTGTGTCCGGGGTCCCGATCGCCATCAGCGCCCAGAGCACTGGTGCGGCGTGTTCGATTTCATCAGCGCACCCCGACCCGGTACCCTTGCCGTGCAACGCGGGTGTAGTTCAGTAGCAGAACAGCCTCCCTCCAGGAGGAAGACGTACGTGCGATTCGTGCCACCTGCTCCAGTCGCGAAGGGCCTGGTCACCTCGACCGGGCCCTTCGTCATCGGCGGGCGAACCGGCACGTCCTGGCGATCACGTCGTGCCCAGGTCGTCGTCACCGGAACCTGACCACCATCACCGGGCTCGCTCAGCGTTCCGTGCCGTGCTTGTAGTGGCCTGAGGCCTTGGCCAGGGCGAGCTGGGCCCTCGGGTCGTCGACACCCGCGGCAGCGGCGAGCCGTGTCGACAGTTTGCGGGCCGACATGCCCCCGATGACGCAGACGAGCAGGCCGCCGCGCAGGATGCGAATCGCACCCGACTTGGCCTCGCTCCAGTCGTAGGGGTTATCGGCCAGGCCGCGAGGAGTGTGCATGCGCTCATTCCACCGCACCACTACCGGGCGACGCCTCCGAGAATTCCGTCACGGTGAAATGTGCCTTTCGGCACTTGCCTTCATTACTGACCGGTAGCATGATGGAGTAACCGGCCAGTAACTTAGGCAGCAAGCACGCCCCGACCACCGCGTCGAGCCGCGCAGGAGTAGGCGGAGGACCCCATGGGCCACTACAAGAGCAACGTCCGAGACCTCGAGTTCAACCTCTTCGAGGTGTTCGGCCGTCAGGACGTCCTCGGCACCGGCATCTACGCCGACGTCGACGTCGAGGCGGCCAAGGACATCCTGCACGAGGTGTCGCGCCTCGCCGAGCACGAGCTCGCCGAGAGCCTGCTCGACAGTGACCGGCATCCGCCCGTCTACGACCCCGCCACGTACTCGGTGACGATGCCCGAGTCGTTCAAGAAGTCGTTCCGGGCCTACATCGACGGCGACTGGGGAAACCTCGACGTGCCAGCCGAGCTGGGCGGCATGGTCGTGCCGGCCTCGCTGCGCTGGTCGGTCGCCGAGATGGTGTGCGGCGCCAACCCGGCCGTGCACATGTTCGCGGCCAGCTACTCGTTCGCCAGCCTGCTCTACTACGTGGGCACCGATGACCAGAAGAAGCTGGCCCAGCACATCGTCGACCACGCCTGGCACGCCACCATGGTGCTCACCGAGCCGGATGCCGGCAGCGACGTGGGCGCCGGGCGAACCAGGGCGGTGCCGCAGCCCGACGGCACCTGGCACATCACCGGCGTCAAGCGGTTCATCTCCTCCGCCGAGAGCGACATGGTCGACAACGTCGTCCACTTCGTGCTCGCCCGCCCCGAAGGCGCCGGCCCCGGCACCAAGGGCCTCAGCCTCTTTGTCGTGCCGAAGTTCCACGTCGACCTCGAGACCGGCGAGCTCGGCGAGCGCAACGGCGCCTACGTCACGAACGTGGAGCACAAGATGGGCCTCAAGGTGAGCACCACGTGCGAGGTCACCTTCGGCGAGCACGAGCCGGCGATCGGAACCCTGCTCGGTGACGTGCACGACGGCATCGCCCAGATGTTCAAGGTGATCGAGAACGCGCGGATGTTCGTGGGCACCAAGGCCATCGCCACCCTGTCGACCGGCTACCTCAACGCGCTGGCCTACGCCAAGGAACGGGTGCAGGGCGCCGACCTGACGCAGATGGCCGACAAGGCCGCGCCTCGGGTGACGATCACCCACCACCCCGACGTGCGCCGCTCGCTCATGCTCCAGAAGGCCTACGCCGAGGGGCTGCGCGCCCTCGTGCTCTACACGGCATCCCAGCAGGACACCGTCAACCAGGCGCAGGGCGGCGACCCGACCGCGCCGCTGGTCCAGGGATCCGATGCCGAGATGGCGCACCGAGTCAGTGACCTGATGCTGCCGCTCGTCAAGGGCCTCGGCAGCGAGCGAGCCTGGACACTGCTCGGCACCGAGTCGCTGCAGACCTTCGGTGGGTCTGGCTTTCTGGCCGACTACCCGGTCGAGCAGTACGTGCGCGACGCGAAGATCGACACCCTCTACGAGGGCACTACGGCGATCCAGGGCCTCGACTTCTTCTTCCGCAAGATCGTGCGCGACAAGGGCCAGGCGCTGCAGCACGTGGCGTCGCAGATGCAGGAGTTCGCCAAGAACCTCGGTGGCTCCCTCGACTCCGAGCGCGAGCTGCTCGGACGGGCGCTCGAAGACGTCCAGGGCATCGTCGGTCACATGGTCGATGACGCCATGAAGAGCGACCCCCGCTTCGGCGGCGAGGTGTCCAACCTCTACCGCGTCGGTCAGAACACCACCCGGCTGCTGCTCGCGGCCGGTGACCTGGTCGTCGGCTGGTTGCTGTTGCGCCAGGCCGAGGTGGCCCAACACGCGCTCGACGGTGGCGCGGCCGGTAAGGACCGCGACTTCTACACCGGCAAGGTGGCGGCTGCGTCGTTCTACGCCAAGAACGTGCTGCCGAAGCTGACCGCCGAACGGGTCATGGCTGAAGCCGTCGACGACGCGCTGATGGCCGTGCCCGAGTCGGCTTTCTGACCCGACGGCTGTCGCGCCTGGGCCGGCATCCACCGGATACCGGCCCAAGCCGGACGGCCACGTCACGCATCCGTAAGCAGATCAGTCTGCGGATCAGTCTGCGGATACTGCTGTCCTGGCTGCAGCCAATGCCGACTGATCCGGCGCTTGATCGTCTCGGCCATGTGGTTGTCAGCCGAGCGGGTCGAGCACGACCACCGTGAGACCTGGCGGCCCGGGGCCTCCCATCGCGACCAGGGCGTCCCCGGCCTGCTCGAGACTCACCTTGCGGGTCACCAGGGCCGCCGGGTCGAGCCGGCCGCCCGTCACCAGCTCGAGCATGGGCGGGTAGTCGACGGCCGGCATCCCGTGCGAGCCGAACACCGTTAGCTCACGGGCGATGACGCGATCCATAGGCAGCGCCGGCGACGACTCCGAGCCCAGCAGCAGGCCGACCTGCACGTGTCTGCCGCGCGGGCGCAGGCACTCGATCGAGGCAGCGGCGACGCTCGGGGAGCCGATCGCGTCGATGCCGACGTGCGCTCCCCCACCCGTGACCTCCCGGATGCCGGTCACGGCGCCCGCCAAATCGGCGGCGTCGAAGGTGCGCTCGGCTCCGAGCTCTCTCGCGCGACCGAGAGCAGGTGCCGAGACGTCGACCGCGATGACGCGGGCTCCGACCGCTCGCCCGATCATCACCGCCGACAGGCCCACCCCACCGCAGCCGAAGACCACCAGCCACTGGCCGGCCCGCAGGTTGGCGTGGGTGTGCAGGGCCCGGAAGGCCGTGGCGAAACGGCAACCCAAGGAGGCCGCTGCGGTGAACGACACGGAGTCGGGCAACCGCACGAGGTTGGTGTCGGCGGCCGGCACCATGACGAGCTCGGCGAACGACCCCGG
>JBDTVJ010000118.1:0-8450 GCA_040007275.1 Terracoccus sp. | reverse complement strand
TCAGCAGCAGCTCGAGCAGCCGAATGCCGCGATCCAGCGTCTTCGACGACTCCCCGGGAGCGGTCGCCCCGTCTACCACCTCACCCCTCGCTGTGGGCACCGCTGGCCTGGGGCCTGGCCGCCCCCCGCGCGCTACCGCTGCGCGACCATGACAGCGCGTACTGGCCGTCGTCGACCGCAGACCCGCCCTCGCCGAGCTCGAGGGGGCGGAAGGTGTCGACCATCACGGCGAGCTCATCGAAGCTGTGCACCCCGATGGAGCCCTCGGTGGCGCCCGGTTGCGGACCGTGGGCATGACCGCCGGGGTGCACCGAGATCGAGCCCTTGCCGATGCCCGAACCCTTACGGGCTTCGTAGTCACCGTCGACGTAGAACATGATCTCGTCGCTGTCGACGTTCGAGTGGTAGTAGGGAACCGGGATGGCGAGGGGGTGGTAGTCGACCTTTCGCGGCACGAAGTTGCAGATCACGAAGTTCGCTCCCTCGAAGACCTGGTGCACCGGCGGCGGCTGGTGGATGCGGCCCGTGATCGGCTCGAAGTCGCTGACGTTGAAGACGTAGGGGTAGAGGCAGCCGTCCCAGCCGACGACGTCGAGCGGGTGGTGCGGCAGTGTGTGGATCGTGCCGACCACCCCTCCGGGACCGTTGCCTCGATGCTTGATGAGCACCTCGGTCGTGTCGTCGGCGGAGGCTCCCACGTCCTCGGCCAGCAATGGTCCGTCGGGAAGTCTGAGGTCTCGCTCACAGTAGGGCGAGTGCTCGAGCAGCTGGCCGTAAGTGCTGAGGTAACGCTTGGGTGGCGCGATGTGGCTGTTGGCCTCGATGCAGTAGGCGCGCAGGGGGTCCTTCGTCGACCGCTTCGGGACCCAGCGGTGGGTCGTGGCCCGCGGGATGATGACGTAGTCGCCCTCCCCCACATCGAAGGCACCGAACACCGTCTCGACCCGCGCCCGGCCGCGCTCGACGTAGACGCACTCGTCGCCGATGCCGTTGCGGTACCACGGGCTCGGCCGCGCCGCGACGGCGTACGAGATGCGCACGTCGCCGTTGCCGAGCACGAGGCGCCGACCGGTGACGACGTCGGTCTCGCGAATCGCCTTGGCGTCGAACAGGTCGTGCAGCAAAAGGTGCCGCGGAAGGAGCGGGTGGTTCGGGCTGGTCGACTGGTCGGGCAGCTCCCAGATGCGCGACTCGCTGATCGTCGAGGGGATGTTGCGGTGGTAGAGCAACGAACTGTCAGAGCTGAACCCCTCCTCGCCCATCAGCTCTTCGTAGTAGAGCTCCCCGACCTTCGTGCCCCGCGCCGGTCGACGGTGCTGGGTGTGCCGCTTCGGGGGAATGCTGCCGACCGCCTGGTAGTGCGCCATGTCGCTCCTTGATCACCTGCATGACCGTCTGCGTCCGTTCATCGGACGTCAGTGTCTCGTGAGGGAAACACTGCGATACGCTGACCGGCATGTCAAGGACGCCGCTGTTCGACCATCTCGTCGACGACGCCGCAGTCTTTCCACCGGGTGATGCGGCCCTCGACGCCGCCGTCGTCGAACACCTGGAGCGCCGCGAGGGATCGGATGCCGCTCAGCTCGGCCCGCTGCTCGTGCGGGCCCCCGACGCGGCCGAGCTGGCCCGCCTGGCGGCCGCCGACGACCGCACCGAGGAGCGGCCCCTGCAGGTCGGCCTCGTCGTTCGACCGGGGTCGCCCGTCTCGCTGCTGACCGAGGGCGCCGCGGCGTTGCACGACGAGCCCCGAGTACACGTCGTGGCCGTGGAGCTCGGCTGGTCGCCCGAATGGCGCTCGGCCCTCGCCCTCGACCTGCCGGTCGTCGTCGAGGTCGGCCGTGGCCCCGAGCAGGGCAGCGCCCTCGACGACATCGCCGCCGCCGTAGACGAGAACGCCGCGGTGCTGGCCAAGTTCCGCACCGGGGCAACGCCCGAGTGGCCCTGGCCCGATGAGAGCGCTCTGGCCGAGTTCCTCGATGCCGCCATCCTGCGCGGGCTGTCGTTCAAGCTGACCGGCGGTCTGCACCACGCCGTGCGCGATGACCATGAGAGCGGCCCCATGCACGGCCTGCTCAACGTCATCCTGGCCACTCACGAAGCGCTCGACGGCGCCGAGGCCGACGAGCTCGCCACGGTTCTCGGCCAACGCGACGCCGAGCTGCTGACCGAACGGGTGGCTCGACTCACTGCCGTCGAGGCCGCCCGGGCCCGCGGCAGCTTCACCAGTTTCGGCTGCTGCAACGTGCTCGACCCCCTCACCGAGCTCGAGGCGCTCGGCCTGCTCAACCGCGAAGGACGAACATCGTGAACACCTGGATCGACGTGCCACCCGGCCACCCCTTCGGCCCCCAGACCCTGCCCTACGGGGTCTTCAGCCCCACACCCGACGACCGCAGGCGGGTCGGGGTGCGCGTCGGCGACCACGTCATCGACGTCGCAGCGGTAGCCGCTCTCGGCGGAGATCCGGGAGACGGGCCGAACCTTGCTGCGGCGTGGTCGAACCCGACACTCAACCCCTTCATCGACCTCGGCCCGGCGGCGTGGCGGATCGCGCGCGAGTGGCTGACCGAGATCGTCACGAACGACGTGCACCGTGAGGCCATGCTGCCGCACGTATACCCGTTCGAGGGGGTCACGTTGCACCTGCCGATCGAGGTGGCCGACTACGTCGACTTCTACGCGAGCGAGCACCACGCGAGCAACGTGGGCAAGGTCTTCCGGCCCGACAACGCGGCCCTGCCCCCCAACTGGAAGCACCTGCCCATCGGCTACCACGGCCGCTCGGGCACCGTCGTGGTCTCGGGCAGCGATGTGGTGCGGCCATCCGGTCAGCGCAAGGGCCCGAACGACCCCGTGCCGGTGTTCGGGCCGAGCATCCGCCTCGACATCGAGGCCGAGCTCGGCTACGTCGTCGGCGGTGGCACCGAGCTCGGCACGAGGCTGAGCGTCGACGAGGCCGCCGACCACCTCTTCGGCGTCGTCATCCTCAACGACTGGAGCGCCCGAGACCTGCAGGCCTGGGAGTACGTGCCGCTCGGTCCCTTCTTGGGCAAGTCGTTCGCCACCACGATCTCGGCCTGGGTGACGCCAATGCTCGCACTGGACGCTGCCCGGGTTGCCCTCCCTGGCCAGACCGACCCCGTTCCCCTGCCCTACCTGCGCGGCGACGCCTTCGGCCTCGACGTGCACGTCGAGGTGTCCCTCAACGGCACGGTGGTCTCCCGTCCCGAACACGCGGCCATGTACTGGTCGCCCGCCCAGATGCTGGCCCACCTGACGGTGAACGGCGCCTCGGTGCGCACCGGCGACCTGTTCGGTTCGGGAACCATCAGCGGGCCGACGAAGGGCTCGCGCGGCAGCCTGCTCGAGCTCACATGGAACGGTACCGAGCCGCTCGAGCTGGCGGATGGGAGCAGTCGGGGCTTCCTCGAGGACGGTGACACCGTGACGATGACCGCGTGGGCACCTGGCCCCGACGGCAGCCCCGTCGGTCTGGGCGAGGTGACCGGCACCGTTCGACCGAGTCCCTGACCGGTCGGCACCCCGGCGAGGAAGCCCTTGCGACGCCCTTTCGGCTCGGAAAGACTCAGGGCGATGAAAGGCGGAACCATGAAGAAGCTGATCAACGCGGCCGACAGCGTCGTGGCTGACGCCCTGCTCGGCATCGCGGCCGCCCATCCTCGGCTGCGGGTCGACCACCAGCACCGCATCGTGTACCGCGGAGACTCACCCCGACCGAACCAGGTCGCTCTGGTCTCCGGAGGCGGCTCAGGTCACGAGCCGCTGCACAGTGGGTTCGTGGGCTTCGGCATGCTCGACGCGGCCTGCGCCGGCGAGATGTTCACCTCCCCCACTCCCGACCAGATGCTCGAGGCCACCACGAAGGTGCACGGCGGTGCCGGGGTGCTGCACATCATCAAGAACTACACCGGTGACGTCATGAACTTCGAGATGGCCGCCGAGCTGGCGCAGGAGGGCACCGGCATCCCGGTGGAGTCAGTGGTCACGCACGACGACGTCGCCGTGCGGGACTCCCTCTACACGGCGGGCCGACGCGGCGTGGGGGTCACCGTGTTCGTCGAGAAGATCGCCGGAGCGGCTGCGGAGCAGGGGCGAGACCTGGGATCGGTGGCGGCCCTGGCCCGGCGGGTGAGCGAGTCGGGCGCCTCGATGGGGGTGGCCCTCACCAGCTGCACGGTGCCGGCCGTGGGCCGACCGACCTTCGAGCTGCCCGACGACCAGATGGAGCTCGGCGTCGGCATCCACGGGGAGCCCGGCCGCGAGCGCGTCCCCGTCGCCGGCGCGGCTGAGATCGCCGAGCGCCTGCTCGAGCCGATCCTCGCCGACCTCGACTTCACCCGGAGCGGGACCATCGTCATGCTGAACGGCCTGGGTGGCTCGCCCCTGATCGAGCTCTACGTGATGTACGCGGAGGTCAAGAGGATCCTCGACCGGGCCGGCGTCGGTGTGGCCCGCAGCCTGGTCGGCAACTACATCACCTCTCTCGACATGGCCGGGTGTTCGGTCACCCTGCTGCAGGCCGACGACGAGCTGATCACCCTCTGGGACGCCCCCGTCGACACTCCGGGTCTGCGCTGGGGGAGGTAGCTCCATGACCACGGAGCAGTCCGCCCGGCCGTCGACGCTGACCCTCGAGAACGTCCGAGAGTGGATCAGCTCGTTCCACACCCTGGTCACCGAGCAGAAGGTCTTTCTGACCGAGCTCGACTCAGCCATCGGCGATGCCGACCACGGGATCAACCTGAGCCGCGGGATGGACGCGGTGGCCGCCAAGGACGGCGCACCCGCTGCCACGATCGGGGAGCTGCTCAAGAATGTGGGGATGACCCTGGTCAGCACGGTCGGTGGCGCAAGCGGCCCGCTCTACGGCACGTTCTTCCTCCGGTTCGCAGCCTCGGCCGGTGAGGCCACCGCGCTCGACGGCCACGCGGTCGCCACCGCTCTCACCGGGTCACTCGACGGCGTTGTCGCGCGCGGCAAGGCGACCGTGGGCGACAAGACGATGGTCGATGCCCTCACTCCGGCGGTCGCTGCCTGGGTCGCTGCGATCGGCACCGGAGCCACCGTCGCCGACGCCGCCACCGCTGCCCGAGACGCCGCCCGCAGCGGTAGCGACTCGACGGAGCCGCTCGTCGCGCGTAGGGGCCGGGCCAGCTATCTCGGCGAGCGCAGCGCCGGGCACCTCGACCCAGGATCGGTATCGACGAGCTTGCTCTTCGCCGCGCTCGCGCAGGCCCTCACCTGAGCACCGGCACGGTCGGCAGGGCCGGCATGGTCGGCATCGTCGTCGTCTCGCACAGCCCCCGCCTGGCGCAGGCCGCGGTGGAGCTCGCCCTCGAGATGGTGGTCGGGCGCCAGCCACCCATCGCCATCGCGGCGGGAGCGGGCGAGGACGTCATCGGAACGGATGCCGTGCGGATCGCCGAAGCCATCGCCACGGTGACATCCGACCACGGTGTGCTCGTGCTGATGGACCTCGGGTCGGCCCTGCTCAGCACCGAGCTGGCCCTCGAGCTGCTCGAGGACGCCTCGACCCCGGTTCGTCTCAGTGGCGCACCCTTCGTCGAAGGGCTGCTGGCGGCTGTGGTGCTGGCCGCTACCGGAGCGTCCCTGGACGAGGTGGAGCGCGGCGCCGCCACGGCGCTCGACGCCAAGACGTTTCAGCTGTTCGGCGACACCGGGCCGCATCCCGTTCCACTCCTGGCTCCTGTCCCAGCCTCCCCCGCCGCCCCCGTTGCTGGGGTTGCCGGGGTTGCCGACGCAACCGCGGAGGTGACCCTGGCGGGCCGCGACGGCCTGCACGCGCGTCCGGCGGCAGCGGTGGTCGCCCTGGTCGCTCCCTTCGAGGCCACCGTGACGCTGACCAACCTGCGCACCGGGAAGGGGCCGACGTCGGCGCGCACCCCGATCGGCCTGGCCTCCTTGGCCGCTCGATCATCCGACGCGATCCGCATCGAGGCGACCGGGCCAGACGCGCGGGCCGCCGTCGAAGCCGTGCGAGACCTGCTCGCAGGAGGTTTCGGCGAGGATGCCGGTGCCACCACGTCAGCACCGACCCCGGGCGCACGCACGGGGGTCGGAGTCAGCCCGGGGCGAGTCGTCGGCCGAGCCCTCGTGCTCCTTCCTCCCGCCGTCGAACCCGACCAGCACGGCGCCCTGCCGCAGGGAGATCGACCGGCCGAGGCAGACCGGGCCGCGGCCTCAGCGTCAGCAGTTGCTGCCGACCTGCGCGACCTCGCCTCGGCTGCAGACCGGGAGGCCCGTGACATCGTCGGCGCCATCGCATCGATGGCGACCGACCCACAGCTGCTCTCCGCCATCCGAGCGAAGGTCATCGACCAGGGCCTGACGGCGGAACGTGCCGTCTGGCAGGCCGTGGCCGAGATCTCGGCGCGGTTCGCCTCCTCGGGCACACTGCTCGCGGCCCGGGTCGTCGACCTCCAGGCCGTGCGAGACCGGGTGATCGCCCGCCTCAGCGGACGGGCCGCTCCGGGACCTCCCGAGGAGCGCGCCCCCTACGTGCTGGTGGCCCATGACCTCGCCGCGACCGAGACCGTTCTGCTCGACCCCCACATCTGCCTCGCGATCGTGACCTGGCAGGGCGCACCGGGCTCGCACACCGCCATCCTGGCGCGCCGGCTCGGTATCCCCGCGGTCGTCGGCGCAGATCACGCCGAGACGCTCACCGATGGGGCCTTGGTGCTCGTCGACGGCAGCACGGGTGAGGTCGTCGTCAACCCGACCGAACGGCAACGGTCGGGGCTTCGCCCCGGCCCTGGTTGAGCTCCAGTCGGCGCGCCGGCATCCCATCGCCGGGCAGGCTCGGGGTCGCTGGGTTCGGCAGAGGCGAACGCGCGTCAGCCCTGGAGGCCGGCGCCGGCCTTGGGCTGCTTGCCCATCACGACCTGGGTCTGGGCGACCTTGTCGTGCAGGGACTGGCGCTTGTCGTCCCACAGCGGCCAGAGGTAGTCGATCAGGAAGATCAGGAAGTAGATCCCGCCCACGACCGGCAGGATCTGCACGATCGAGATCAGTCGACGTCGCACGGACGTGAGCAGATCGAGCGGGCCCGGCCGGTCGGCCCGGCGCACGCTGATCCCGACGGCCATCTTGCCGGGAGTCTGCGCCGTGGTGGTCCAGAAGGCGATGCAGTAGACGGCCGTGATCACCCAGGAGAGCAGACCAGCCTTGGCCGACTCACTGGCGACCTGGCTCACCAGGGCGTTCATGGCCGCCTGGTCCTGGGCCCCGGCCGCGTCGAAGAACTGCTGCACCGTGTCGATGTAGCTGGGCACGAAGACTCTGGCCCCGATGTAGGTGAGGATCACCAGGATGACCCCGTCGATGAGCCAGGCCCCGAGCCGGCGACCCCACGACGCCAGCGGGACGCCGTCAGATGTGACCTTGATGCTCTGCATCCAGTTCGCCGCGCCCGGAGCGCCAGGAGAACCCGGGTACTGCGGCGCCTGACCGAACTGGCTCTGCTGCCCCGGCTGTAGCTGCTGCCCCTGCCAGCCCTGCTGGGGCGGCTGCGGTTGGTCCTGCCAGCCGCTGCCCTGGGGCATGGGGGGCGGCGGCGCCTGGGTCGGCGGCCGAGGTGCCGACGGGGCACTGGGTCGCTGGCCCTGGTAGTCGGGCCCACCCGACGACGACGACGCGGTGGGTGACTTGCGCGGCGCGGTGTGGCTGCTCCACGTGACCCCGTCCCAATAACGGAGCATGTCGGGGTTGCTGGGGTCGTCGTACCACCCGGCGGGCTGCTGGCTCATGCGCCAACTGTGCCACGAAAGCGGGCTCGCCCCGCACACGAGGTGCGGGGCGAGTCGCGATGGTCGGTCGCTGGCCGAGGGGTCAGAGGTTGCCGCGCTTGTCCTGCTCGCGCTCGATCGCCTCGAAGAGGGCCTTGAAGTTGCCCTTGCCGAAGCCGAGGGAGCCGTGCCGCTCGATGAGCTCGAAGAACACGGTCGGGCGGTCACCGAGCGGCTTGGTGAAGATCTGCAGCAGATAGCCGTCCTCATCGCGGTCGACGAGGATCTTGCGCTTCTGCAGCTCCTCGATCGACACGCGCACGTTGCCGATACGCTCGCGCAGCGCGGGATCTTCGTAGTAGCTGTCGGGGGTGTCGAGGAACTCGACGCCGTTGGCCCGCAGCGCGTCGACGGAGGCCAGGATGTCGCCCGTCGCCACGGCGAGGTGCTGGGCGCCGGCGCCGCGGTAGAACTCGAGGTACTCGTCGATCTGGCTCTTCTTCTTCGCGATGGCCGGCTCGTTGAGCGGGAACTTCACCCGGTGGTTGCCGTTCGCGACGACCTTGCTCATCAGGGCGGAGTAGTCGGTGGCGATGTCGTCGCCGATGAACTCGGCCATGTTCACAAAGCCCATGACGCGGTTGTAGAAGCTGACCCACTCGTCCATGTGGCCCAGCTCGA
>JBDTVJ010000117.1:0-8567 GCA_040007275.1 Terracoccus sp. | reverse complement strand
GTGTCGATCGGCTCGAGCAGGGCGACGGTCGAGGCGTTGGCGGCTTCCTTCAGCGCCTGAGCGGCAGCGGCCTGGAACGCGACGTCAGAGCTGTCGACCGAGTGCGCCTTGCCGCCCCGCAGGGTGACGCGCACGTCGACCACCGGGTGGCCGGTGAGCACGCCCATCTCGAGCTGATGGCGGGCGCCCTTCTCGATGGAGGGGATGAACTGACGGGGCACCGAACCACCGGTGACCTTGTCGACGAACTCGACACCGGCGCCCCGGGGGAGTGGCTCGATCTCGAGCGAGCACACGGCATACTGCCCGTGCCCGCCCGACTGCTTCACGTGGCGCCCATCTGCGGTGCAGCGGCGAACAAAGGTCTCGCGTAGGGCGGTTCGGTAGGGCTCGACCTCGACCGTCACGCCGTAGCGCTCGGACAGCTTGGCGATCAGGTCGTCGACGTGGGCCTGGCCCATCGCCCAGAGCACGATCTGGTCGGTCTCGACAGCGTGCTCCATCCGCACCGTGACGTCTTCGGCCACGAGGCGGGCCAGGGCGCCGGCCAGCTTGTCTTCGTCGCCCGTGCTGGCGGCCCGGACCGCGACCGGAAGCTGCGGCTCGGGCAGTAGCCACGGCGCCACGACGACCGGCCGGTCGGGGGAGGAGAGCGTGTCGGAGGTCTCGGCCCGGGTCAGCTTCGACACGAGCGCGATGTCTCCGGCGATGACGGTGCCGCGCGGGCGGTGCACATCGGCGAAGGGCGACGCCAGCGGGCCGACCCGTTCGTCGTCGTCGTGGCTCGGGTGACCGGCCACCTCGTGGCCGACGAAGTCTGCGAGATGTCCCGACACGTGAACCGTGTCGTCGACCCGCAGGGTGCCCGAGAAGACCCGCACGAGCGAGAGGCGCCCCACGTAAGGGTCTGTCGTGGTGCGAACGACCTCGGCCACGAGCGGCTGGAACGGGTCGCAGACGACGCCTTTGACGGTGCCTCCGACCGGGCTCGTCACCGCCGGCAGGGGATGGGTCGTGGGGTCAGGAAAGGCGCGCTCGATCATGCCGAGCAGCTCCTCGACGCCGGCGCCGCTCGGCGGCGACACGGGCACGATCGGGAAGAAGGTGCCCTGGGCGATGGCCAGGCGCAGGTCGGCGACCAGCGACGCCGTGTCGAGCGTCTCGCCCTCGAGGTAGCGGTCGAGCAGCCCAGCGTCCTCGGACTCCTCGATGATCGACTCGAGGAGGGCGCTGCGGGCCTCGGCGTGCATCGGGTCGCCGACGAGCTCGAGGTCGCCGGTCAGCAATCCGACCACCGCCGCTACCGTGGTCCCCTCGATCACCGGCCAGTGAGTGGCGCGCGCGTCGCCGAAGGTGCGCCGAGCGGTCTCGATCGTCTGCGCGAACTCGGCCCGCGGCTGGTCGAGGTGAGTGACGGCGATGGCGCGGGGCATGCCCACGGCGGCGCACTCGCGCCAGAGCAATGACACAGGCCGGTCGATGTCGTCGGCCCCCGACACGACGAACACCGCCGCGTCGGCGGCCCGCAGTCCGGCACGCACGTCGCCGACGAAGTCGGGGTAGCCGGGGGTGTCGAAGAGGTTGAGCGTGACCGTCCCGGTGTCGAACGACGCGACGGTCAAGCTCGTGGTCCGCACGTGCTCAAGGGCCGAGGTGCGCTGGCCGGGCACCCTGGCGGCTACGAGCGACTCGAACAGGGCGCTCTTACCGGCTCCGCCCGGGCCGACCAGCACGACGTTGCGGATGTGCTGCGGCGAGGCGGGGTTCGGGGCCGCAGGAAGCTCTGATCTGCCGGGCGTCTTGGCCATCACCCCACCCTTGCGCTTCCGACCACGCCAGACAAGGGTCGGTGGGCGCTCACCGCCACTTGGGCCCATGCGGCTCTTCCCCGTGCCACCTCTGTCTCCTCCGACGCGACTGTCCCCTGCGACGCGACTGTCCCCTGCGACGCGAAGCGAGGTGCGTGATGCCGGTAGAAGGTGGCAGGCTCTACGGATGGATGTTCGGCCGTACCGGTACGCGCTGGCGATCCGCGACACCCGCAACGCTCTGGTGCTCGGCCTGCTGATCCGGGTGCCCATGTTCGCCGGCACGGTGCTGCTCACCCTGCACGTCGTGATCGCCCTCGGGCGCAGCTACGGCCAGGCCGGGCTGGTGGCCGCGGCCGCCACCGTCGCGATCGCTATCTCGGGCCCGTGGCGCGGGCGTCTGCTCGACCGCCTCGGTCTGCGTCGCACGGTCGCTCCGTCGCTCGTGGTGCAGGCCGTCTGCTGGTCGATCGCCCCCTTCGTCGACTACCTGCCCCTCACCGCGCTCGCTGCCCTGGCCGGCCTGTTCGCGGTGCCCACGTTCTCGATCCTGCGCCAGGTCATCATCCGCTCGGTGCCCGAGCACCACCGGCGCAGTGCACTGTCGCTCGACTCGGCCGCGACCGAGGTCGCCTTCATGGCCGGCCCGGCCCTCGGCGTGTGGCTGGCCACGACGTGGAACACCGGGTGGGCCCTGTTCGCGTGCGAGATGGCCGCCGTCGCAGCCGGGTGCGTGCTGTGGGTGGCGAACCCGGCCATCAAGGGTGCCCCGGATGCCGCCCTCCGACCTGTGGCGGATGCCGTTCCCGACGGTCTGGTGCTCGAGTCCGTGAGCGACGGGCCGGCCGAGCCTCTGATCGACGGTCCGGTTGAGCCTCCGGCACCGTCGGTCGAGCCGGTGGCACCCCGGGCCTGGCGCGGGTTCATCACCGCGCCCGTCGCGGCCGTCTACCTCGCCGCACTCTGCACCACGCTGGTGCTCAGCGGTAGCGACGTCTCGATCGTCGCAGCGCTGCGCAGCTTCGACGCGACCGGCTCGATCGGTTGGATCCTGGCGCTCTGGGGCGGCGGGTCACTCATCGGTGGCCTCCTCTACGGCGCCTGGCACCGCTCCTTTCCGGTCTACTGGCTGCTCGGCGGCCTCTCGCTGACCACCGCCCCGGTGGCCTTCGCCGTCGGGGTGCCGAGCTTCGCCGTGCTGCTCGTGCTCTCCGGACCCTTCTGCGCCCCGACGATCACGGCCACGGTCGAGCACCTGAGCAAGGTGGTGCCGGAGCGGTTCCGGGGCGAGATGATGGGCTGGCACGGCTCGGCCATGACGGGTGGGTCGGCCGTGGGAGCACCGGTGGCGGGCTTCGCCATCGACCATGCAGGCTGGCAGTGGGGCTTCGGCGTCGTGGCTGCGGCCGGCCTGGCCGTGGCCGTGCTCGGGGTGCTGGTGACCCGGCGACGGCGCCGGAAGGAGACGCCCGTCGTGGCCGATTCGGGGTCCGGCGTCACGGCTGCTATTCTTGGGCACTGACCAGTTGTTGTCGTTCGCCAGAGCAGCAGCAACGTGCAAAGAGAAGCTCGCTTCCACCCGCGTTGGCACCAGTGTCGCCGGGTTCCAGGTCTGTTCGACGTTCACCCTCGTGGCGAGCTGTTGAACCGTGCGACGTTCGGGAGACCGCGGGTCGTGCGCCACACCTTGGGCTCCTCGTGCACACACGAGGAGCCTTTTTCGTTGTTGGCCACGACAACCCATCACCTGAGACTAAGGAGCACCACATCAGCGAGCCTCGCATCAACGAGCGCATCCGGGTCCCGGAAGTGCGTTTGGTTGGACCCAATGGTGAGCAGGTCGGCATCGTGCGCGTCGAAGACGCGCTGCGTCTGGCCGAGGAGGCGAACCTCGACCTCGTCGAGGTGGCCCCCATGGCCAAGCCGCCGGTCGCCAAGCTCATGGACTTCGGCAAGTTCAAGTACGAAGCCGCCCTGAAGGCACGAGAAGCACGCAAGAACCAGGTCAACACGGTCATCAAGGAGATCAAGCTCCGACCGAAGATCGACCCGCACGACTACGGCACGAAGCGTGGCCACGTCGAGCGGTTCCTCAAGGCGGGCGACAAGGTCAAGGTGACGATCATGTTCCGAGGCCGTGAGCAGAGCCGTCCCGAGCTCGGTCGACGTCTGCTCGAGCGCTTGGCCGATGACATCGGCGAGCTCGGCTTCGTCGAGTCGGCCCCCAAGCAGGACGGCCGCAACATGATCATGGTGATCGGCCCCACGAAGAAGAAGGCCGAGGCCAAGGCCGAAGCGCGCCGCTCCCGCGAGCATCGCGCCGAGCTGTCCGACGGGGCGGCCGGAACGCTCGACCCGGAGGCGGCTGCCGCCACCGAGGCCAACGCTGCCCAGACAGAGGCGACCGCAGCGGCCGAGTGACGGCTCACCCTGCTACACCGGCGAGCCCGTTCGCCACAGGGTCCTAGACAGCACCCGCCAGAGACAACACCCGCCAGAGACAGAACCCGCCAGAGTCGGGCGCCATCCTGCGCCTCGCCCAGCCCAGTACGACCCTGATAGCAGCACAGAAGGAGACCGGCTCATGCCGAAGATGAAGACGCACAGCGGTGCGAAGAAGCGCTTCCGCCTCACCGGCACCGGAAAGGTGATGCGTGAGCAGGCCGGCGGTCGCCACCTGCTCGAGCACAAGTCGAGCAAGAAGATGCGTTCCCTCGCGAACGACGTCGAGCTGTCCAAGCCCGACGCGAAGAAGGCCAAGAAGCTCCTCGGCAAGTAGACCGAGCCCCTACCCAGCATCTCGCTGAGCAGCCGGGACACCTCGGTCACGCCGGTCTCACCGGCAGCAGCGTCAGTACCAGCCGTCAGTACCAGCACTGCACCAAGCAGAGAAGGAGTATTCACGTGGCACGCGTGAAGCGGGCGGTCAACGCCCACAAGAAGCGTCGAGTCGTTCTCGAGCGCGCCAGCGGTTACCGCGGACAGCGCTCGCGGCTCTACCGCAAGGCCAAGGAGCAGGTCACCCACTCATTGGGTTACGCCTACCGAGACCGACGCGCGCGCAAGGGAGACTTCCGCCGTCTCTGGATCCAGCGCATCAACGCCGCGGCCCGGGCCAACGGCATGACCTACAACCGGTTCATGCAGGGCCTGAAGCTGGCCGAGGTCGAGGTCGACCGCAAGATCCTCGCCGATCTCGCCGTCAACGACGCGCCGGCCTTCGCTGCGCTCGTCGAGCTCTCGCGGGCCCACGTGCCCGCCACCAACGCCGGTGGCGCTGCTGCCGGTGACGCGGCCTGAGCGGCCCATCGAGCCAGTTCACCCTCGCAGAACGAGCGCCGGGACTCCCGTGCCGAACCATCGCCCAGCCGGGCCGTCGAGGACTCGGAGAACCCAGGGGACTCAGACGAATCCTCGGTCAGACCGGGTGAAGGCGGTGCGGGCATTGTCCCGGCGCTCGGTGCGTTCGCGCACCGGTGAGTTCGTGGCCGAAGGACCCCAGGCGGTTCGCGAGGCCGTGACCCACCGGCCCGACCTCGTTCACGACGTATACGTGACGGCGGAGGCGGCGGGGCGGCATCCGGCCATCGTGCAGAACGCCCTAGCGCATGACGTGCGGGTGCACGAGGTGAGCCCTGAGGTGCTTGCCGCCATGGTCGACTCGCAGGCGCCGCAGGGGATCGCTGCGGTGTGCCGCACGCTCGACGTCGGCCTCGATGCGGCGTTGGCGGCACTGTCCGACCTTCGGCCCGCCGCGCTCGTGTGCGTGCTGACCAACGTGCGTGACCCCGGCAATGCGGGCACCGTGATCCGGGGAGCGGATGCCGCGGGGGCCGACCTCGTCATCGTCAGCGACTCGAGTGTCGATGTCTACAACGCGAAGGTCGTACGCGCGACGGCCGGCTCTCTCTGGCACCTGCCGATCTGTGTCGGCGAGCCGGTGTCGACGATCCTGGCCGCCCTTCGCTCGGCCGGGATACGACTCCTGGCGGCCGACGGAGCCGGAGCGACGCTCCTGCCCGACGTCGACCTGAGCCCGTCGCACGCGTGGGTGATGGGCAACGAGGCATGGGGGCTGGCCGCCGACGTGCGAGAGGCGTGCGACGCGGTGGTGCAGGTGCCGATCTACGGCCGTGCCGAGTCCCTCAACCTCGCCATGGCGGCCACGATCTGCCTGTACACGTCGGCCGAGGCCCGCCGCGCCGCACGCTGACGCCACGCTACAACGCTGCCACGTCGCCCGACGCAGCTAGGGTTTGGCTCATGGCCAACGGCGAGACGAGCGTTCTGCCCGACTCGGGACAAGCGCTCGCGTTCGTCACCTCGATGGGCGATCTCCTGCCTGACGGCCTCGTCGTCATCGGAGCCGACCGCGTGGTGCGCTTCGCCAACCAGGAGGCTGTGCGCATCCTCGACTGCGCGATGAGCGACGTCGTCGGCCGACCTCTGACCGAGGGCCTGCCGCTGACCGACAAGTACGGACGCGACTGGTGGGCGCACACCGATCCCTGGGACGGACTCGGCACGCGCACCGGGCACCGCGAGAAGCTGCTCGTCGGGCCGGCCGGGCATGACGTGCTGGTGACGGCCCGGTACGTGCGCAGTGAGCGGGGTGGCCCCGTGATGCGCATCCTGCTCGGGCTGCGCGACGCCGAGGCACGCCAGCGGGCCGAGCGCGACCAGGCCACGGTGCTCTCGACGGTGGCCCACGAGCTGCGCGCTCCGCTCACCTCCGTCACGGGCTTCACCAGCAGCCTCCTGCGCCGCTGGGACCGTTTCACCGACGATCAGAAGCGGCTGATGATCGAGACGATCGAGGCGGACGCCACCCGGCTGACCCGGTTGATCACCGAGCTGCTCGACATCTCGCGCCTCGACTCGCACAGTCTCAACCTGCGTCTCGGCCCGGTCGACCTGTACGGGCTTTTGACGCGCCACGTCGAGCGCCACGAGATGGGGCGCACCCCGGGTGCGGTGCGGCTACGCCTCGGTGCCCGCGCCGAGGCCGAGGGCCTGCCCGAGCTCTGGGCCGACTCCGACCGGCTCGAGCAGGTGCTCTTCAACCTCATCGACAACGGGCTGCTCCACGGTGACGGCGTCGTCGCCGTCACGCTCGACCGCGCCGGCCACGAACCCACCGACGGGCAGGCGAGCGGGCGCGCCAGCCACGACGACGACGCCATCGTCGTGACCGTCGACGACGAGGGCGACGGGATTCCCGCCGCAGACCGCGAGAAGGTCTTCGGCCGGTTCTGGCACGGCTCCTCGAGCGCCAGCACGGGCTTGGGGCTCTACGTCGTGCGCGGCTTGGTCGAGGCACACCGGGGCACGGTCGTGGCTCTGTCGAACGAGGCCGGGGGAGCCCGGTTCGTCGTGCGACTGCCGTCGGGCCTGCCCGACGTGATCGACCCCTGAGGCTGCGCGGTCGAGGTGTCCCGCCGCGGCCCGGGGCGCTCCACCACCTTCACTCACGTCGCAGCGGAGACCGGGCATTCCGGGGTAGGGGTGCCACGGGGCGAAACCCTCTGGGGCCCCGCCCGTAGACTCGGGCTGCCCGTCCCGTCCACCGGGGCGGGCGTTTGACGAGACCTCCACCCGAGCAACGAGAGCGGCGACAGCACCCCGATGTCCGGACCCAACAGCAACTACGACCCCGTCGAGGTCTCTGCCCTCGACCCGGCCCAGGTCGACGCCGCGCTGGCCGACGCCCTCGCGGCCGTCGAGGGCGCCACCGACCTCGACGACCTCAAGACCGTGCGCATCGCCCACCAGGGCGACAAGAGCCCGCTGGCCCTGGCCAACCGCGAGATCGGCGCCCTGCCCCCCACCGCCAAGGCGGAGGCCGGTAAGCGCGTCGGACAGGCGCGAGGACGGCTAGGGCAGGCATTCGCTGCTCGTCAGGGAGTGCTCGAGACCGAGCGCGACGAACGCATCCTCGTCGACGAGAAGGTCGACGTCTCGGTGCCGGCCCTGCGTCGTCAGCCCGGTGCCCGGCATCCGATCGAGCTCACGGCCCAGCGCCTCGTCGACGCCTTCGTCGGCATGGGCTGGGAGGTCGCCGAGGGCCCTGAGCTCGAGAGCGAGTGGCTCAACTTCGACGCCCTCAACCTCGGCCCCGACCACCCGGCCCGCCAGATGCAGGACACCTTCTTCCTCGACCCGGTCGACTCGGGACTCGTGCTGCGCACGCAGACCTCCCCGGTGCAGATCCGCACCATGCTCGAGCAGGAGCCCCCGATCTACGTCGTGGCCCCGGGCAAGGTGTTCCGCACCGACGACCTCGACGCGACGCACACCCCCGTCTTCCACCAGATCGAGTGCCTGGCCATCGACAAGGGTCTAACGATGGCGCACCTGCGCGGCGCCCTCGACGCCTTCGTGCGCATCATGTTCGGCCCCGACACGCGCACCCGGGTGCGGGCGAACTACTTCCCCTTCACCGAGCCGAGCATGGAGACCGACTTCCTCTGCTTCGCCTGTCACGGCGCCGAGACGTGGGGCACTGCGGAGCAGTGCCGCACCTGCGGTGGCTCGGGCTGGATCGAGCTCGGGGGCTCGGGCATGGTCAACCGCAAAGTGCTGCGCACGTGCGGGATCGACCCCGACGTCTACTCCGGGTTCGCCTTCGGTCTCGGCATCGAGAGGGCCCTGATGCTGCGTCACGGGGTGCAGGGCATGCACGAGATGGTCGAGGGCGACATCCGCTTCTCGCAGCAGTTCGGGATGGGAGCCTGACATGCGGATGCCGCTGAGCTGGCT
>JBDTVJ010000116.1:0-8673 GCA_040007275.1 Terracoccus sp. | reverse complement strand
CAGTACAGATGTTCTGCCTCGTAACCCAAAGTGGTCAGTGAGGAGACGACCGTGACAGGTGTCAGAACCATTGGCGCCGAGCTGCGCTACGTGTACCTGCACCTCATCGGCGAGTACGCCCGGCACAACGGGCATGCCGACCTCGTGCGCGAACGTATCGACGGCGCGACCGGCTCCTGACCCGCGACGGGCTCAGCCAGGCGAGGGTGGGTTCGACACCGCGGAGATGAGCGCCGCGCAGGCGTCGCTGAGGTAGCGGGTCAGCTCTTCAGCGGCATCCTCGCGTCGTCCCCGCTCGAGCAGCTCGACGATGTGGGCGTTCTGGTCGACGAAGGGTGCGTGGAAGGGTCCACCCGCCTGGTGGAAGACCAAGCGCATCTCGGCCAGCACAGTCGCAAAAATGGTCGACAGTCGCTCGCTGCCACCCACCGCGACCACGTGCCGGTGGAAGTGCTGGTTCTCGGAAGCCACTCCCACCCAGTCGCGCGCCTCTCGGCAACGTTGCGCCTCGGTGACGTCGGCGCGCAGGACCGCCATCGCCATCTCATCGAGGCCCGGCCCCCACCGAAGGGCGGCCGGTTCGAGGAGGGCGCGAACGGCGTAAAGGTCGGTGATCGCGGCCACATCGGGAGCCGCGACGAAGACGCCACGGTTGGGGATGCGGACGGCGATGCGTTCGCCGATGAGCAGCGAGTACGCCTCACGAACCGTGTTGCGAGACACCCGCATGGCCGTGCTCAGGGACTCCTCGGTGAGCTGCGTTCCCGGCCGCAAAGCGCCATCGACGATCTGCTCGCGCAGCACGTCGGCGACGCGCTCGACAGCGCTGGTCGGAGCCTGGATGCGCTGGCCCAGCAGCGACGAAACGGCGTCTGACGGTCGGGGACTCACGCAGCGACGGTACCAACCCGGGAGATGCCTGCGGCGGCCAGCCTATTGCAGGATTGTTCAACAATCCCTACGCTAAGGTGTCATGTCAGGAACGAACGCACCAGCAGACGTGAGCGAGAACCCCACCGAAGCTTCCGCCAGGAGTCGCCGTGCGGCCGTTCTCGGGGCGATGTTCCTGATGGCCACCAGCGCCATCGGGCCCGGCTTCATCACTCAGACCACCGAGTTCACCGTGCAGCTCGGTGCGGCCTTCGCCTTCGCGATCCTCGTCTCGATCCTCGTTGACATGGCCGTGCAGCTGAACGTGTGGCGGGTGGTCGGCGTCTCGGGTGAACGGGCTCATGACCTCGCCAACCGGGTGCTGCCCGGATCCGGCTACGCGCTCGCCGCGCTGGTCGTCATCGGAGGGGTGGTCTTCAACATCGGCAACATCTCTGGCACCGGTCTCGGCACCGACGCGATGATCGGCCTCGACCCACGCATCGGTGGCACCCTCTCGGCGCTGGTCGCGATCGTCATCTTCCTCGTGAAGCGGGCCGGAGCCGCGGTCGACCGCATCGTCGTCGTTCTCGGCCTCGTGATGATCGCACTCACCGCCTACGTGGCCGTCACCGCGAGCCCCCCCGTCGGGCTGGCTCTGCGCAACGCGGTCCTGCCAGAACAGATCGACGGACTCGTGATCACCACCCTCATCGGTGGCACCGTGGGCGGCTACATCACCTACGCCGGAGCCCACCGGCTGCTCGACTCGGGGATGACCGGTACGCGCTACGCGGGGCAGATCGCTCGCTCGTCGGTCATCGGCATCATCATCACCGGGGTGATGCGCGTCTTGCTCTTCCTCGCCATTCTCGGCGTCGTCGCCGGCGGGGCAACGCTGGCGGCCGACAACCCGACGGCCAGCGCCTTCGAACAGGCCGCCGGAGGCTTCGGCCTGCGAGCTTTCGGCGTCATCCTCTGGGCCGCGGCCATCAGCTCGGTCATCGGTGCGGCCTACACCTCGGTCTCCTTCCTCACCAGCCGCCGCACGACCGAGCGCACCCGAAACCTGCTCACCGTCGGGTTCATCTCGGTCTGCGCCGTGCTCTTCCTCGTGCTCGGCAAGGCGCCGGTGACGCTCCTGATCTTCGCCGGAGCTTTCAACGGCCTGATCCTGCCGATCGGTTTCACGTTGATCCTCTGGGTCGCCTGGCGACGGCGCGACCTGCTGCACGGCTACGCCTACCCCGCGTGGCTGCTGATCATCGGGGTTCTCGCGTGGCTGCTCACCCTGTATCTCGGCTACCGGTCGCTCAGCGGCCTGTCTTCGCTGTGGGCGTGAGGGTGTCGACATGACTGACATCGATCTCAACGCCGACCTCGGAGAGTCGTTCGGGGCGTGGACGCTCGGTGACGACGTGGCAATGCTCCAGGTGGTGACCAGTGCCAACGTCGCGTGTGGCTTCCACGCCGGTGACCCTCTCACGCTGGTTCGCACCTGCGAGCTGGCGGCCGCAGCGGGGGTCGCGGTCGGTGCGCAGGTGTCCTACCGCGACCTCGCGGGGTTCGGCCGCCGGTTCGTCGACGAGACCCCCGACGAGCTGCGCGCCGATGTGCTCTACCAGCTCGGTGCGCTCGACGGGGTGTGCCGCTCGGTCGGTACCCGCGTCTCCTACGTCAAGCCCCACGGGGCCCTTTACAACACGGTGGTCCACCACGCCGCCCAGGCCGGCGCCGTGGTGGCAGCCGTCGTCGCGTACGACCCGTCGCTGCCGGTCGTCGGCCTACCCGGTTCGGAACTCTTGTGCCAGGCCGCGGAGGCTGGGCTGCCCTGTATCGCAGAAGCGTTCGCTGACCGGGCCTACACCCCTGAGGGACGGCTGGTGTCCCGCCGGGAGGCGGGCGCCGTGCTGAACGACCCGCTGGTGGTGGCGGAGAGGATGACCCGGCTGGTCACCGAGGGCCGGCTCACCGCGATCGATGGCAGTGAACTGCTGCTGCGGGCCGACTCCATCTGCACCCACGGCGACAGCCCGGATGCTGTGGGGCTTGCCCGAGCCGTACGGGCAGCGCTCTCGGCAGCGGGTGTCAGCATCCGGGCGTTCGCGTGAACACGACTGCTCCAACAGCCATCGAGCCAACCCTCTTGCCGTGCGGGCAGAGCGCCCTGCTGGTCGAGCTCGGCACCCTCGATGCCGTACTGGCCGCCGACGCCGCGGTGCGCCGCGCCGTTGGCGGCACGAGCCCCGGAACGACGTGGGCCGAGGTGGTCGACATTGTGCCCGCCGCCCAGACGCTCCTCGTCACGATCGGGTCGACAGGGCAGCTACCCGCCCTGCGTCGTGCCCTCACGGAGCTGCTGGTCGGCCTCAACGTCGGGCAGAACCTGGTGCCGGGTGACCAGGTGGTGCGGATCCCCGTGCGCTACGACGGCCCTGACCTCGGCGAGGTAGCGCGGCTCTGTGGCCTCAGGCCGGCAGAGGTCGTAGCCTTGCACACGGCCTCTCCGTGGCGGGTCGGCTTCGGCGGGTTCGCACCCGGCTTCGCCTATCTCACGGGGGGCGATGCCCGTCTCGAGGTATCCCGACGATCTGAACCCCGCACCGTGGTCCCCGCGGGGGCGGTCGGCCTCGCCGGGTCGTTCAGCGGCATCTACCCACGGCCCTCCCCTGGAGGCTGGCAGCTCATCGGCACCACCGAGGCCACGCTGTGGGACGTCGACCGGGACCCGCCTGCCCTGCTCCAACCAGGTTGGTCGGTGCGTTTCGTCGACGCGGACGCACCGTGAGCGGCACCCTGACCGTGGCACGAACCGGGTTCCCCGTGCTCGTGCAGGACCGTGGTCGCCCCGGTCTCGCCGCCATCGGGGTGGGCGGGTCGGGCGCCGCGGATCGCGGCGCCCTTGCCCTCGGCAACCGGTTGCTGGCCAACCCCACCACGAGCGCCGGCCTCGAGATCACCCTTGGCGGCCTTGAGGTGACCATCGTGGCCGCCCAGACGCTTGCCCTGACCGGAGCTGTCGCCGCGGCATCACTCGACGGCCAGCCCGTGCCGTTCGCAGCCCCCTTCACCGCGCGAGACGGGCAGCGGCTGGTGCTCGGGCTCCCTCCGCACGGCCTGCGCACCTACCTCTCGGTCCGCGGAGGCATCGACGTCGACCCAGTGCTCGGTTCGCGCTCCACCGATGTGCTGTCCGGTGTCGGGCCAAAACCGCTCACCAACGGATCCAGGGTGCCGGTGGGCGATCCGGGGTGCATCGCCTTTCCGCACGTAGACGTCGCACCGGTGTCGGCACCTGCTGAGGTGCTCTCACTGGCAGTCGATCTCGGGCCCCGTCACGAGTGGTTCGACGACCCGCTCAGCCTCGCCCGTCGCCTCTGGACGGTGTCATCGCGGAGCAACCGGGTCGGCATCCGGCTCGAGGGCGAACCGTTGACCCGGTCGCTGGCCTACGCCGGCCGCGAGCTGCCCAGCGAGGGCGTCGTACTCGGGGCCGTGCAGGTACCGAGCAGCGGGCTCCCAATGGTGTTTCTGGCCGATCACCCTGTCACCGGGGGTTATCCGGTGATCGCGGTGGTGCGCGACGACCATCTCGACCGCGCCGCGCAGGCGCGCCCGGGCCAGTCAGTCAGGTTCCACATCCACAAGAGCAGGAATGGCCGATGACGGCGACGAGCGTGACGACACCATGGGCGGCCAGGGCCCAGTTCGCTCAGGGCCTGGTGACCCCCACTTCGGGGTGGTGCCCCGGGTACACCCAGGCCAACGTGCTCGCCGTGCCGAAGGAGGACGCCTTCGACTTCCTGCTCTTCGCCCAGCGCAACCCCCGGCCCTGCCCCGTGCTGGAGGTCATCGACGCCGGGGAGGTGGCCGGCGGCATCCTCGACGGCGACATCCGCACCGACGTGCCCCTCTACCGGGTCTACCGCCACGGGGAGCTCGTGGCCGAGGTGCCAGACGCCCGTGCGCACTGGCGTGCCGACCTCGTCACCTTCTTGCTCGGCTGCAGCTTCACGTTCGAGCACCCACTTCGCGAGGCCGGTATCCCGGTGCGGCACATCGACGCAGACCGCAACGTACCTATGTACATCACCTCGAGGCCCTGCCGAACGGCCGGTCGCTTCGCCGGCCCACTCGTGGTCTCGATGCGTGCCATGCCGGCCGACCAGGTGGTCGACGCGGTGCGAGTCACCTCCCGCTATCCCGCAATGCACGGCGCACCGGTGCACGTCGGAGACCCGGCACGCCTGGGCATCACCGACCTCGACCACCCCGACTTCGGCGACCCACCCGTCATCGAGCCCGGCGACGTGCCACTCTTCTGGGCCTGCGGTGTCACCCCACAGGCCGCGGTGATGGCCTCACGCCCAGCCTTCGCGATCAGCCATGCGCCCGGGCACATGCTGATCACCGACGCGAGGGACAGCGCCTACGTCGTCCCCTGACGCCGGTCGGTCAGGGACGACTAGCGTCGGTGTGATGAACGGTAGCTACGACGGCGTTCTCGAGCTCCCGAGGGAACTCCCCGATCTGGCCAGAGTGCGAGCGATGTTCGCCGAGTTCGCAACCAGCCACTCCGACCTGACTCTCTACTCCGCGATCTGCCGAGGCGTGGCGACAGATGCCGAGGCAGCATCCCTGCTCCTCGCTGCCGCCCCAGGGCAGCAGCGTCCGGTGCTGTGGCTGGCGGCCTTGCACGACCTGGTGCTCCGACGGCCCGACGTGGCGGCGGCACGGTGGTACCCCAGTGTCGTCGGCCGCAACCACGTTCCCCAGGGCGCCCCGTGGGCCGACGTGCGCCAGACGGTGCTTGACCACCGCGACGAGCTGACGGCGTCGATCGCGACGCATTCGACTCAGACCAACGAGGTGAACCGGAGCGTCTACTTGGCCGCGGTGCTCGCCCGAGCCTGCGCCGACGTGCCTGACGTGCCAGTTGCCCTCGTGGAGATGGGATGCAGCGCCGGGCTGTTGCTGTGTCTCGACCGGTACCGCATCGAGCTGCGCGGCTCCGCGGGTACGGCCGTTGCAGGCGACGCCCGCTCTCTCGTCGTGTGTGCCGGCGAGGACCGCTCCGACCCTCCTTCGCTCTCGGCACCCCTCCCCCTGATCGCGAGCCGTGTCGGGGTCGACCTGCACCCCGTCGCGGTTGACGACCTGCCCGGGCTGCGGTGGCTCGAGGCGTGCCTCTGGCCTGACGTACCCGGGCGGGTAAAGCGTTTTCGCGCCGCCGTCGACGTGGCGCGAAGGCATCCGCCCACCCTGGTGCAAGGAGAAATGGTCGCTGACCTCGCCGCCCCCATCGCCCTGGCCCAGCAGGGCGCTGGCCCCGGCTCGCACGTCGTCGTGTTCAGCTCCTGGGCGCTGACCTACGTCGCGCGGGAGCGGCGTCCACATGTGAGCGAGCTGCTCGACCAGGTGGCCTCGGCGGGGGCTCCGGTCAGCTGGGTCACGGCTGAACCGTGGGGATGCATGCCCGGCATCACACTGCCGCAGCGGCCCGCCGCAGACGGCGACGCCACGGTCATGGCGGTGCGGCGCTGGCGTGAGGGCTCCGAAACCGAAGCCCAGGTGCTGGGTACCTGTCATCCGCACGGCTCGTGGATCGACCTCACAGCGAGGTGAGAAACGGGGCTGTCGCCTCGTTCAGCCAGCGGCGGGGTGGCCATCGACCACCCACCACGCCGCGTAGGGGGGCAGCCCCACCATGCCGTCGTCGCCGACGTGGACATCGCGGTTCTCGATGGCATCGTGCGGGTGCTGGATGCCGGCCTCCGTGAAGTGCCGGTACGCGAAGGGCCGCCAGCTGTCGGTCACGTTGTACACACAGACCATCGGCCCGCTCGGGTGCGCCCTCACGGCGGCGAGCACCCCGTGGTCGGTGTGCATCAGCACCGTACTGTCGGCCGCAGCGTGCAGCTGCGGCAGGGCAGCACGCACGCGGGCCAGGTGGGCCACGCCCTGGAACACCTTGCTCGTGTTTGTCGAACGGTCGTGCCGTCGCTCGGCCAGCTTCCAGTCGAGGCGAGGCCGGTGGGCCCACCGGTTGTCGTCGCCGTGGCCGGGCTCGTCGGCCCAGTGCGGGTCGTTGGTCATACCGATCTCGTCACCGCTCCAGATCACCGGGATGCCACCCCACCCGCACACGATGGCAGTCGCGACGAACAGGCGGGCCAGGGCGGCGGCGTCACCCGCCGCGTCTCCTGCGGTGGAGAGACCGAGAAGGGATGCCGCTGTGCCACTGATCCGCTTGTCCCCGGAGACGGGGTTGGCCTGAAAGACCAGCCCGTCGGCCCACGAGCCCGGAAACTCACCGCTGAACCATTCGGAGAGGAAGCGCCGGTGAGCGTAACCCTCCAGGCCGACGGCCCGGGCATCACCGTCGTCGATGGCCCAGCCGATGTCATCGTGGCAGCGCAGATAGCAGATCCAGGTGCCCGAAGGCGGGGTCGTAGGAAGTGCGGAGAGGGCCTGTCGGGTCAGCACGACGTCTCCGGTCGCGAGCATCGACCAGACCTGCACCATGAGACTGTTGTGGTAGGCCAGATCGCTGACCCGGCCGGCGCGTTCGCCCTGACCGAGGTACTGTACGAGGTCGCGTGGCCCGACGATGGCCTCCGCCTTGAATACGGTTGCCGGGCAGGCGATCCGGGCGACCGTACGGAGCGCCTGCGTGAGGGCGTGCACCTCGGGCTGATTCTGGCAGCTGGTGCCGAGGCGCTTCCAGGTGAAGGCGATCGCGTCAAGGCGTAGCACCTCGACGCCGAGGTTGGCGAGGAAGAGCACGATCTCGGCGTACTCGACGAGCACATCGGGGTTGGCCCAGTTGAGGTCCCACTGCCACTCGTTGAAGGTCGTCCAGACCCAGCCGTCGACCTCGTCGTCATGGGTGAAGCTGCCGGGGGCGAAGTCGGGAAACACATCGGGCAGGGTGCGTTCGTAGGCGTCAGGCGCGGTGCGGTCGGGATAGATGTGAAAGTAGCGGCGGTAGTGGTCGTCTCCGGCCCTGGCCCGCTCGGCCCACTCGTGCTCACGAGCGACGTGGTTCAACACGAGGTCGAGCACGAGCGAGATGCCCTCACCACGCAGGGTGCGCGCCAGGGTGCGCAGGTCGTCGATGTCGCCGAGGTCCTCGCGAACGGTTCGGTAGCTCTGCACGGCGTAGCCGCCGTCGTTGTCCCCCTGCCGGGGTCGCAACAACGGCATCAGGTGCAGGTAGTCGACTCCGAGGTCTCGTAGGTAGTCGAGGTGCTCGGGCAGCCGGGCCAGGTTGTCACCGAACCGTTCGGTGTAGCAGGCATACCCGAACCTACTTGGCTGCTGCAGCCAGTCAGGTGTGAGCAGCCGCCGTTGGTCGAGACGCCGGAGCTCGGGGTCGCGTTCGCGGAAGGCCTCGACGGCTCGCTCGACCAGCCGCTCGACCAGCTCATCGATGTCGAGCTCGGGATAGAGCGCCGTCAGGGCCGCCACGAGATCGGGCGTCCAGCGCTCGAGGCGCAGCTCGACCGTCTCGCGATCGTGATCGCTCAGCTCGTTCAACAGCGCCTGCACCGACGGCTTCGTCGGCCCCGCGACAGGGTTCATGTGCTGATCCAACCGCACTGATGGTGCACGGAGCGCCAACCACCCCGACCGGTCACTCGAAGGGGCTCGGGTCACCGGCGCCGACCCGGGTGACAACCGGGGCACCTTCGGACCAGTCGACCACCGTCGTGGGCTCGAGCCCGCATTCGCCGGAGTCGATGACGGCGTCGATCTCGTGGTCGAGCCGGTCCTTGATGAGCCAGCCCTCGGTCATCGGGT
>JBDTVJ010000115.1:0-8783 GCA_040007275.1 Terracoccus sp. | reverse complement strand
GCCGAGCAGAAGCACGGTGTGCACGACCCCGTCGAGATGGAGCGGCTCGCCGACGCACTGAGCGACGAGCAGATCGCCTCCCGCTGGATCGTGGCGAGCGATCCGGCCGACGTGCTCGAGCAGATCAGGCCCTACCTCGACTGGGGTTTCAACCACCTCGTCATCCATGCCCCGGGGCACGACCAGGCCCGCTTCCTCGATCAGTTCTCGACCGACGTGCTCCCGGGTCTGCGCGAGCTGCGCTGACCACGACCGGGTTCGTCGCCGCAGATACGCCCGAACGGCTGCGGGGCGGGCGTGTGGGCGGAGCCGCGAATCTGGGTACGACCCGGTCATGAATGAGTCGAACACACCTTCGAACGAGAAGATCCCCACCGGCGACGTCATTGGCGGCACGAGCGGCGACGGCGCCATCAAGGACCCTGACGACTGGGTGACCGGTGACGAGCCGATGACGGGCGCCCAGCGCAGCTACCTCGAGACCCTGGCCCGGGAGGCGGGTGAGACCTTGTCGGCTGACCTCACCAAGGCCCAGGCGTCTGAGCACATCGACCGACTGCAGACGACGACCGGCCGTGGCGCCGACTCCTAGCCGGCCCGTCCCTCAGGCGGCTCGCGCGGTCCGAGCGTGCCGACGACCGGAGCTCTTACGCGGTCCGAACGCGGCGGAGAGCCCCGTCGGCGGCATGTCGACGTAGAGGCTTTCGGCGGACCCGGCTGGTACGGCATAGGTCTCGTGCCAGATGCCGACCGCGCCGGCGCTACCCCGTCCCCGGCGATAGAACTCGAGCCAGGCCGGGCGGTGCGCCTGACCCGGGTCGTGCGCGTAGGCGTAGATATCCTCGACGCTGCGCCAGTACTGCACCAGCGTCGGCCCACCGAGGCCGAACAGGGTGCGGTGCGAAAGGAAACCCAGGTGCTTGGCCTCACCTCTCTCGGCGGTCGCCTTGGCGGTGTACAGCTCGGTGAGCATCGGTCGCATGGCCGCGAATGTGGGCATCCAGAGATCGGGACGCCACGGGCGCCCTACGCGAAGCCCGATGAGAAAGACAGCGAGGTCTCCGTCGTGGTCGTGGGTGTGGGTCTCGTGGTCAGACATGCCGGTCTCCTTGAGGTCTGGAACTATCCAATGGTGGACACTGTTACTATCCAAAGTCAAGGAGGTGGCCGTGAGAGTCTCTGAACTGGCCGACCGAACCGGAGTGACCATTGCGTCGGTGAAGTACTACATCCGCATCGGCCTGCTCCACCCCGGCGTCGCGCAGAGCGCCACCCGCGCCGAGTACGACGAGTCGCATGTCGAGCGCGTGCGTCTGGTGCGGACCCTCGTCGACGTCGGTGGCCTGTCGATCGAGCGGATCAGTGAGGTCGTGGCGGCGCTCGACAATCCCCCGGCGAGCCGCCACGAGCTGCTCGGCACCGCGCACGAGGTGCTGCGTGACCGCGACCGCCGTCCGGTTTCGGTATCGGCCCGAAAGCTCGTCGACCACCTCGTGCCCGCGTGCCTGACCTCCGACCCCGACTCTCCAAGCGAGGGCCGCTCCCCCGCCACGCTCACGCTCGACCAGGCCATCACGGTCGCCGAGTCATCCGGGTGGCCGATCACGGCCGAGACGCTGACAGCCTGGGCTGAGGCGATGCGAACGGTCGCCCAAATCGATGTCGTGGCCGACCTCGCCGAGGTCTCACCGGCCGAGGCGCTCAAGTACGTCATCGTCGGCAACGTGCTCACCGACCCCATCCTCATCGCCCTGCGCCGGGTGGCCCAGGAGCGCATCAGTGCCGAGCGCTTGAGCGCCGCCACTCAGGTGTTGACGTAGGGCCGGGCCTCGAGAATCGTCGACAGCTGCTTCGTCCGCTCCGGAGTCCAACCGGGCGGTTGGGTGACCGCCACCCACGAGCTGAGATTGGCGGTGGCGGAGTACAGGTGCCCCTTGCCCATCGGCACGTCGCCGGCCCCGGTCAGATCAAGCAGGGTCTGCCACATCGTCACGACCGGGAACCAGCCCATCCGCTCCGACACGTCAGGGCCACGCTGTCCGTTGTCGAGCCACTCCGGCTTTGAGAAGGCCATGCTCGTCGAGAAGAACACCACAGGGTCGCTCGCGTGCTGGAGGTAGACCAGGCGGGTGGGGCCCCACCGGCCCGTCGTTCGGCCCAACCCGCCCTGCTCGTTGGCGAACCGCACGGTACGACCCTGCTCGTAGATCGGCAGGGATGCCGGGCTGCCCGAGTCGCGCTCGGCCGACAGTCGCTGGTGAAGCGGGTTGACGAACGGTGGCCCCACCATCAGCGCCCCGTCGATCGGCTCGTTGAGAATGTTGACCGACTGCAAGATGCTCTCGACGCCGAACGACCCCAGCGACAAGCCGTAGAGGTAGAGCTTGGGTCGGTTCGTCTCCGGAAGGGTGGCCCAGTACTGGTGCACCGTTGCGAAGACCACCTGCGAGGTCTCCTTCACCGCCGCCTGGTCGGCGAGCAGAGAGATCCAGCTGGGCAGATACGAGTACTGCACGCCTGCGATCGCGGTATCCCCGTTCCAAGCGAACTCGAGCGGGTCGACGCCGTTGCTGTCGAGAAAGCCGGTGCCCGTCGTCGTGGCCACGACGAGCACCTTGCGCTCGAAGGCCCGTGACCGTTTCAGCTCTTCCAACAGCAGGTCAGCCCTGCCCTGCACGGAATCGGCCCCCTGGAGCCCGACGTAGACGCGCACGGGCTCCTTTGCGCCGCCGCCGTTGGCCCGGTCGAGCTCAGCGACCGTCGGGCCGCCACCGACGAAATACCGCCCCTGCCGGCCCAGGGAGTCCCATGACGAGAGTGACTGCGGGCTGCCCGAACGCTCGGGCACCTGGGGCCGCGTCATGTCCTCGGTGACCCTCGTGTCATTCGGGGCGAAAGTGGCGTTGGCGGCGGCAAAGAACCCGTTGACAAGCACGCCGGTGAGCAGCGACCAGATGATGACGAGCAGCACCGCGGTACCCGTGACGGCGGCCACCCGTCGTGGAAGGCGGCGACCCAGCCCACGGAAGACGGTGCGAAAAAGCAACCGCAGACTGCGCGAGACGACGAGGATGAGGGCGGCGACCACGATGGTGACCACGACGATGATGGGCCAGATCGTCGGCGAGGTCGGCTCCATGCCGTAGAGGCTGCGGATCTCGTTCTGCCAGCCCACGAGGCGCCAGACCGCCAGCGCTGCTGACACGATGACGAGTGCGACGAGCACGAAGACGAGGATGCGACGCGCCCGCCCGGTGATGACCGGGATGCCGAGGTACTCCCACAGGGCCTGAGCCCCGGCTCCCACGCCGTAGCCGATCAGCACCGTCACCCCGGAGGCCACCCCCTGGATGACCGCGCCGCGAGGCAACAGCGAGGGCAGCAGCGAGAGGCTGAGAAAGAAGCCGGCCACCGTGACCCCGACGCCGGAGAACGAGAGCTGAAAGACCCCGCGAGGCTGACCCAGGGTCGGGCGCCACCAGGAGTGACCACTGCCGGGCGGGGGCGCGGAGCCGGCATCCACGGCCGTCTCGGGAGATGTAACCGTGACCGACATGACTGCTCCTCACCCGCGACCGAACTGGCGTGCACGAAGCATAGGGTGCCGGGTCTGGCGCCAGCGGCCGTGGCCGCCGATTCGGCCACTCTGGTGCTGACCATCATCGTCGTGCCAGGCCGGCACGACTCAGGCCCGGATCCTCTGCGACCCGAGCCTGGTGATGTCTGGTAGCCCCGACGGGATTCGAACCCGCGCTACCGCCTTGAGAGGGCGGCGTGCTAGGCCGCTACACAACGGGGCCCTAGCGGCACCGGGCGAACCCGGCACCGGAGAAAACCTTACCGGCAGGGAAAGGCATTCTCCGAATCGGCTCGATGGTCACCTTCTGCAGTGCTCATCGGGCCGAAGCTGGGGTACCAGGACTCGAACCTAGAATGACGGAACCAGAAACCGTTGTGTTGCCAATTACACCATACCCCAAGGGGTTTCACGCCGACCGCACCCGAGGGCCCGCTGCGGGGTGAACCGAGATGGAATACTACCGGTCGTCGCCCGTGGTCCCAAATCGGTCGGCCACCGACCGGATTCGCGCCTCGTGCAATGCCGAGGTCAGCTCGTCGAGGCTCGCGACCCGGGTCACGTCCTCGTCGGTGCCCACGCCCGCTCGATCGAGCCAGACCGCGCGGAGCCCGGCGTCGCGGGCGCCGAGCACGTCCCAGGCGAGGCTGTCGCCCACGCAGACGCAGGCCGCAGCGAGTGTGTCGACCCGCCGGCAGGCCTCCAGGTACATGCGAGGGTCGGGCTTGCCGAACCCCAGGGTGTCGGTGGTGACCACTGCGTCGAAGGCGTCCAACAGGTCAAGGGCCTCGAGCTTGAGGGTCGTCGGAGCGGCCGCGGAGTTGGTGATCAGCGCGACCGGCAGACCCATCACCCGTGCGAGGTCGAGGAGGTCGGGAACGTCCTCGAACAGGCGCTGCGCCCCCCGGAAAGCAGGGTCGTAGGCCCTCACGTAGCGGGCCAGCGCGCCCGCCGGCACCGCCACGCCGAACGCTCGAGCCACCTCCTGGATGCGCCCGACGCGCATGTCGTCGAACTGCACCTCCCCCGAGGCGTAGCGCGGGAACCACCGTTCAGGGTCTTCGTAGTAGTGCACCGCCATCGCAGCATGGTCGGCGTGACGGTCGGGCCACAGGGCACCCAGCGCGAGGCTTCCGGCTGTCACCATCGCGGCGCGGGTGTCGACGATCGTGTCGTCGACGTCGAGCAGCAGCGCGCGGATGCCGGCCAGCTCGGCGATGAGACGCGCGCGGCTCATCGCCGCTCCCCCAGCCCGAAGCACGGCAGCGCCGCGTCGACGCTCTCAACGGTGGTCGTGCCGGCCGCGCCCCCGACGCCCCACTCGTCACGCTCCAGACGAACGTGCTGAAGCACCTCGCCGCTGTGCGGCAATACCGACGTGTGGGTCGTGCGGTAGCCGAGCGACCGCGACACCCCGAGCGAGGCGACGTTGCCCGTCACGGCCGAGCTGATGGCGGCCTCGGCCTGCAACGGGCCGAACGCGAGGTCAAGCACGGCGGCCCGCATCTGGCGACCGAACCCGCGGCCTCGCTCGCCCGGCACCAGCCACGACGAGGAGTCGACCGTGCGGTCGGTCAGGTAGTCGGGCCCCTCGAGCCACTGCACCCCGATGACCTCCCCGTCACGGCGCACGACGAAGGGCAGCATCCAGTCGCTGGGTGACCAGAGGCCCAACGCCCGCCAGTAGCCCTGCATGACGACCGCTCGCCGGTTCGCCTCGAGGCTCAGGCCGGCGTACGTGGTGGCATGCGGGTTGAGGTCGAGGCTGGCGGGCAGAACCGCGAGCACGACGGCCAGGTCGGACTCGGCCATCACAGTCAGGGCGAGGTCAGGCGTGTGAAGACGGATGCCGTGCAACGGCCAGAGATGCTCCACGCCGGCGGCTGTCAGAGTGTGTCGCGAAGGGCCCGGAGGCGGCCCAGGGTGGAGGTCTTGCCGAGAATCTCCATCGACTCGAAGAGGGGCGGCGAGATACGGGCCCCGGAGACTGCCGTCCGTAGCGGCCCGAACGCGAAGCGCGGCTTGATGCCCAGGCCCTCGACCACAGCCGCCCGCAGCGCCGCCTCGATGGCGGTGGCGTTCCACCCACTCCCCGTGCCGAGCAGACCGGTGCCGTGGTCGTCGAGGTCTCCGAGTACGTGCAGGGCGGCGTCGATGACGGCCCCCGAGTCGTCTTTGAGCGCGTCCCGGGCGTCGTCGTCGATGGCGAGCTGGTCGTCGGCGACGAAGAACGGGCGGATGAGGGCGGGCGCCTCGGTGAGCAGCGCCATCCGGGTCTGGATGAGGGCGGTGACCGCCTCGAGGCGACCGAGCTCGCCGAGCGACGGATGGCCCGGAAGCACGCCGTCGGCCTCGAGGTAGGGCAGCAGCCGCGAGGCGAGCTCGCCGACGGGCAGCGACCGGATGTACACGCCGTTCAGCCACTCGAGCTTCTTGAGGTCGAAGATCGGCCCGATCGGGTTGACCTTCGACCAGTCGAAGGTGTGGCTGAAATCGTCGAACGAGAACACTTCGACATCGTTGCCCTCCGCGTCCTGCTGCGGCGGATAGGCCAGCAGCGCAAGAAAGTTCACGAGGGCCTCGGGAAGGTAGCCCTGCTCGCGGAACCAGGTCAGCCGGGCCGCCGGATTCTTGCGTTTGGAGATCTTCGACTTGTCAGCGTTGCGCAACAGGGGCATGTGGGCAAACTTCGGCGGCTCGAGCCCGAGCCAGCGGTAGAGCAGGAGGTGCTTGGGGGTCGAGCTGATCCACTCCTCGCCGCGCACGACATGCGTGATCCCCATCTCGTGGTCGTCGACGACCACGGCGAGGTGGTAGGTCGGGAAGCCATCGCCCTTGAGGATCACCTGGTCGTCGGGGCGAGGCGCCGACACCTTCCCCCGGATGACGTCGTCGAACACGAGGGGTGGGTCGTCGGGGATCAGCATGCGCACCACGGGGGTCTCGTTGAACCCGGGAAGAACCGCCCGCTCGTCGCGGGTCTTGCCGACGCACAGCCGGTCGTAGCCGGTGGGCTGCTTCGTCTTCTGCTGCACCTCACGCATCTGCGCGAGCCGCTCGGTCGAGCACCAGCAGTGGTAGGCGAACCCTTCGGCGAGCAGCTTCTCGACGTAGGGGTGATAGGTGTCGAGCCGCTCCGACTGACGGTACGGCGCGAACGGCCCGCCGATGTCGGGCCCTTCGTCCCAGTACAGCCCGAGCCAGCCGAGCGTGTCGTAGAGCTGCGCCTCGCTGTCCTCACGGAACCGCGTCCGGTCGGTGTCCTCGACGCGAAGCACGAACTGCCCGGCCTGCTGCCGCGTGAAGGCGAGGTTGAACAACGACATGTAGGCCGTGCCCACGTGAGGGTCACCGGTCGGCGAGGGGGCGACGCGAAGGCGCACGGCTCCCCTGCCGTCAGAGGTCGACAGGCGCGGCGTGGCAGCCGGGCGCACCTCGACCTCGCTCCTGCCGCTATCGTCGCGAACGGTGGTGGGCGGCATCCGGGCGTCGTCGTTCGTCTCACTCATGGTGGCGCCAGCCTATCGGCCGGGCCGGCGACCGCGTGGCCTCAGCGACGCACGAAGGTGTTGGTGAGCGAACCGATGCCCTCGATCTCGACCGTGACCTGCTGGCCCGCCTCGACGAGGCCGACACCGGCGGGCGTGCCGGTCAGGATGACATCGCCGGGCAACAGGGTGAAGGCGGCCGACGCGTACTCGATGATCTTGGCGATGCCGTGGACCATGTCGGCGGTCGTGCCGTTCTGCTTCACCTCGCCGTCGAGGGTGGTGCGGATCGACAGGTCGCTCGGGTCGAGCTCGGTCTCGATCCACGGGCCGAGGGGGCAACTGGTGTCGAAACCCTTGGCCCGGGCCCACTGGCCGTCGCTGCGCTGCCAGTCACGGGCCGTGACGTCGTTCGCGATGGTGTAGCCGTAGATGCACTCGGCGGCGTTCTCGGCCTTCACCCCCTTGGTGATCGTCCTGATGACGACCGCGAGCTCACCCTCGTACGAGATCTCGTCGCTGCCGGCCGGCCAGACCACCGGGTCGAAGGGGCCGACCACCGAGGTGTTCGGCTTGAAGAACATCATCGGTTCCTTCGGCGCCTCGCCGCCCATCTCTTTCGCGTGGTCGGCGTAGTTCTTGCCGATCGCCACGACCTTCGACCGCGGGATCACAGGGGCGAGCAGCCGCGCGTCCGCGAGCATGACCGGGCCCTCCCCCGACGGCTTGAAACCGATGTAGAGCGGGTCGCCGGCGAGTGGGGTGATCACCTCGCTGCCGGGGTCGCCCTGGACGATGCCGTATGCCGGGTCTTCCCCGGTCGTGTACCTCGCGATGCGCACAGCCCCACCCTACGACGGAGGTCGGCGCGGTTGGTTCGCCGCTCAGCCCGGTGGCCGGGTGGGGTCACTGTCGTCGGTTCCATTCGTGCTGTGCCCGTCATGACCGGGTGACTCCACCAGGATCGGGCCTGGATAGACGGAGAGCCGCTCGAGCAGAGCGTCGACGTCGATGTTGGCGTAGCGGTCGTGCGAATCCTGCACGGTGGTGCGACGGGTGAACAGGGCATCGGCCTCGTCGAGCAGCAGCACGGCTCCCGAGTCCTCGGCCTGCACCAGCTCGGCCTCAAGCCTCGCCGTCGTCTCGCTCTGGAACTTCGAGAGCAGAGCCGCGACATCGATCCGGCGAACGGGGGCCGCCCGCTCACGGGCGAGACGCTCGGCCAGCTCGGCGACCGGCGGGGTGACCCGCTGCCAGCGGCCGGTGCTGAGGGTGAGCGACTCGACGACGGTGCCGGTATCGATGTCGGATGCGACCGTGTAGCCGGCCACCCAGCAGCCGGGCAGCCGGTAGGTCACCGTGAGCCCGTCGGAGGTGTCGACGAGGGTCAGCTCGACGTCCTTGCGCAACACCGGGCCTCGGGCCCAGAGGTCGAAGGCGAGGTCGTCGCTGACACCGCGGGAAACGGTGACCGAGTCGGTGTCGGCACGCCCCGGAGCGTGGAAGGTGGCCCCGGTGCCCCCGTCGTAGATGGTGATGACGTCCGTCGAGCTGCCTAACGGGGTGACGACGCTGACCCCTCCGATGGCCTGGCCATCCCAGCGCACCTCTACCGAGAAGTTCCTCATCTGCCGATCGTCCTCACCCCAGCCCCGCGGGGCAAGAGGTCACCGGGCTTCGACTCGCCTACCCTCGTTGGGTGAAGATGCTGAGGGAAC
>JBDTVJ010000114.1:0-9049 GCA_040007275.1 Terracoccus sp. | reverse complement strand
CGGCGACCGTCGTCGCGTGCATCGGCCCGGCCACCGCCAAGACCGCCCAGGAGCATGGGCTCCGGGTCGACGTGCTGGCGGCTGAGGCCTCGGCCCTCAGCCTGGTCGACGCCCTGGCCGGTCACGGCGTCGGTCTCGCCGTGGCGGCCGTCGAAGCCGGCCAACCCGTGCAACGCCCGAGCGACAAACGTCCGGCCTCGCGCCGTCGCGCCCGCTGAGCGGCATCCGGTGATCGAGCGTCCCCGACGCCTGCGTCAGTCAGCTGCGATGCGGGCGCTCGTCGCCGAGACCCGCCTGCACCCGCGGGAGCTGGTGCTTCCGGTGTTCGTTGCCGAAGGTCTCGACGAGCCACGGCCGATCACGAGCATGCCTGGGGTGGTGCAGCATTCGCTTGACTCGCTGACACAGCTGTCTCGCCGGGCCGTGTCGGCAGGGCTGGGCGGACTGATGCTGTTCGGCGTGCCCGAGCACAAGGACGCCACCGGCAGCGGAGCATTGGATCCTGACGGCATCCTCAACCATGCCCTCGGGGTCGTGCGCGAGACGGTCGGCGACGAGCTGGTCGTCATGGCCGACACGTGCCTCGACGAGTTCACCGACCACGGCCACTGCGGGCTGCTGGATACGCGCGGCCGAGTCGACAACGACGCCACGATCGAGGTGTACGCCACCATGGCCGTGGCCCAGGCTCGCGCCGGTGCGCACGTCGTGGCGCCGTCGGGAATGATGGACGGGCAGGTCGGCGTGATTCGCGCGGCCCTCGACGACGAGGGCTTCCATGAGACGGTCGTGCTCGCCTACGCCGCGAAGTACGCCTCGGCGTTCTACGGCCCGTTCCGCGAGGCCGTGCAGTCGAGCCTGCAGGGCGACCGCCGCACCTATCAGCAGAATCCGGCCAACATCATCGAGTCGGTGCGCGAGATCGACCTCGACATCGAGCAGGGCGCGGACATCATCATGGTCAAGCCGGCGATGGCCTATCTCGACGTCGTCGCGGCCGCTGCCGCGCGCGCCTCGGTTCCCGTGGCCGCCTACCAGGTGTCGGGGGAGTACTCGATGATCCAGGCGGCCGCAGCGCACGGTTGGATCGACGGCCGCGCGGCGGCTCTCGAGTCGTTGCACGCCATTCGCCGGGCTGGAGCCCAGATCGTGCTGACCTACTTCGCGCTCGACTGTGCCGACTGGCTCGCCGGCGAGCACTAAGATCGTTTTGTCAGAGGAGGTAGGCATGTCGAACGATTCGTCCGGGTCGATGTCGTTGTCACACCGTGACGCGGCCTGGCTCAGCGACGCCGAGCAGGCATCGTGGCGTGCTGTTCTTCGGGGTACCCGTCTGTTGGAACGCTCGCTCGACCGGGCGCTGGATGCCCACGGCATCCAGCTGAGCGAGTACGAGATTCTCTCGATGCTCTCCGAGTCGGACTCGAACCGGCTGCGGATGTCTGACCTTGCCGCGATGGTCGTGCAGTCCCGCAGCCGGCTGACCCACACCGCCAAGCGTCTCGAGCAGCGGGGCTGGGTCACGCGTGAGGCCTGTCTCGACGACCGGCGCGGCGTCGAGCTGGTGCTCACCCCCGACGGGCTGCGCGAGATCGTGGAGATGTCACGCATCCACGTCCAGAGCGTGCACGAGAACATCCTCGACATCATGACGGCCGAACAGTTTCAGGCGCTGGGCGACGCCATGGCCCTGGTGCGCAACCACCTCGACCCCGAGGAAACGAGCGGTCGCTGACCCTGCGTCATCCACCTGGCGGCGCGGACCAGGCCGGGGCGGGGTTGGGGCTCGGGTCGCCGGCGCCGATCGGACCGGGGCCCCAGCCGAAGACCCCGCACCCCCAGACTGGGATGATGGGGAGATGAGCTCCAGCCCACAGACCGACCTTCCTGACGCCCACACCCAGGCTTCCGCCGCCTTGCTCGCGAGGGCCAGTGCGGTGATCCCCGGAGGCGTGAACTCGCCCGTGCGCGCCTTCCGCGCCGTGGGCGGCACGCCCCGGTTCATGGCGAGCGGAAAGGGCCCCTGGCTGACCGACGCCGACGGCAACCGCTACGTCGACCTGATCTGCTCTTGGGGCCCGATGATCCTCGGCCATGCGCACCCTGACGTGCTTGCTGCAGTGAATCATGCTGCGTCTCAGGGTTTCTCGTTCGGCACCCCGTCTGAGAACGAGGTGCTGCTCGCCGAGGAGATCGTCTCTCGTGTCGATCCTCTCGAGCAGGTGCGCCTCGTCAACAGTGGCACGGAGGCGACGATGTCGGCGCTGCGGCTGGCCCGTGGCTTCACCGGGCGCGACGTGGTGGTCAAGTTCGCCGGCTGCTACCACGGCCACGTCGACGCCCTGCTCGCCTCGGCGGGTTCCGGGGTGGCGACGTTCGCGCTGCCCGACTCGGCCGGTGTTCCGAAGTCGAGCGCGAGCGAGACGATCGTGTTGCCGTACAACGACGTCGCCGCCCTCGAGGCCGCCTTCGCCGAACGCGGAGACGAGATCGCGGCCCTCATCACCGAGGCCGCCGCGGGCAACATGGGCGTGGTGCCGCCGGCTCCGGGGTTCACCGACGCCTTGCGCCGCGTCACCGCCGCACACGGGGCGCTGCTGATCTCCGATGAGGTCATGACCGGCTTCCGCTGCTCGTCGTCGGGCTGGTACGGCCTTGAAGGGCCGCCAGCCGGGGGGGCGCCTGACCTGTTCACCTTCGGCAAGGTGATGGGCGGGGGGTTTCCGACCGCCGCCTTCGGGGGTCGGGCCGACGTGATGGCTATGTTGGCCCCGCAGGGCCCGGTCTACCAGGCCGGCACTCTGTCGGGGAACCCGGTGGCGTCGGCGGCAGGTCTCGCCACACTGCGCGGGTGCACCCCGGAGGTCTACGACCGTCTGAGCGTCGTCTCGCGGGCCATCGCCGACGGCGCGTCCGAGGCATTGTCGGCCGTCTCCGTGCCGCACACCGTGCAATGGGCCGGGTCGATGTTCTCGGTGTTCTTCCGCGACCAGCCGGTGTCGAACTACGTCGACGCCCGCGACCAGGATGCCGCCGCCTTCCGCCGCTTCTTCAACTCGATGCTGAGCCAGGGTGTGCACCTGCCGCCCAGTGCTTTCGAGTCGTGGTTCGTCTCCGCCTCCCACGACGACGCAGCCGTCGAGCACGTGCTGGCCGCCCTGCCGGCCGCCGCACGGGCCGCAGCCTCGTCCGACTGAGGCACCCGGATGAGGAGCCGTTTCGTCCCCATCCACGGCTAGCGTGACGACATGACGACTTTCACCGACGAGGACCTCACGCAGTCTCGCTTCGACGCGGTCGACCTCAGCGGATCCCGCTTCGTGTCCTGTTCCTTCAGCGACACCTTCATCAGCAGCACCGACCTGCACCGCGTCGTCATGCGTGGCGTCGAGCTGCTCGACGTGATCATCGAGGGCGAGATCGAGAACCTCACGATCAACGGGGTCGACGTGGGTCCTCTGGTCGAAGCCGAGCTCGACCGGCGCGAGCCGCTGCGCGTGAAGATGCGACCCACCGACCCGGCCGGTTTCCGCGAGGCGTGGCTGATCCTCGACGACCTCTGGGCGTCGACCCTCGAGCGGGCTCGCGGCCTCGACCCAGACCGGTTGCACGAGTCGGTGAACGGCGAGTGGTCGTTCACCGAGACGCTGCGGCACCTGTCCTTCGCGACGGATGCGTGGGTCCGGCGCGGCATCCAGGGCGACCCGGCACCGTGGCATCCGCTCGACCTCCCCTGGGACCAGATGCCCGACACCCCCGGCATCCCACGCGATCGGGTGGCGCGGCCGTCCCTCGAGGAGGTGCTCGCGGTTCGTCATGACCGCGTGGCCGGGGTGCAGACGTTCCTCGACGGGTTGACCGACGAGTCGCTCGCGGCGCACACCGAGCCGGTCGGCGAGCCTGGCTGGCCGGAATCTCGCAGCTACCCGGTGCGCGAGTGCCTCCTGATCGTGCTCAACGAGGAATGGCACCACCGACTGTTCGCCGAACGTGACCTCGACGCGCTGGACCATCAGGTCTAGCGTGAAACCGGCGACTCGGACCGGCCGGGTGCCTTCGTTCGAAGCGAGGAACCATGGCCAACCACGTCTACGCCATTTCCGAGGTTGTCGGCACGTCACCTGACGGAATCGAGGAGGCGGTCGAGAACGCGGTCTCCAAGGCCAGCGCGACACTTCGCAACCTCGACTGGTTCGAGGTGGAGAACGTGCGCGGCCAGCTGATCGACGGCGAAGTGGCCCACTGGCAGGTCACCGTCAAGCTCGGCTTCCGCATGGAGGACTGAGCCTGAGCCCTGGGGCCCCCTACATGTACGGCGTCGAGAACCGTCGGATCTTCGCGCATTGGGCCAGCCGCGGGTGCTGCTTGGGCCCGACCTCAGCCTGCACAACCTCGTGAGGGCGCCGGCGCCCTCGGACCACTCGCGCCAACGCGGCTGAGGGCGGCCGTCTTGGGAGAACGACGACGGGCCTCTGCGGTCCTGGGCGTGCGTACAAGCGCCTAGAGAGGTGGGCAGTCGTGCTCTGGTCGACTCCACCGCCATCGAGTCAGCCGCGAGGTGCTCTGCGTCGGCAGGTCGCGGGCCACCGACCAGCTCGTCGTGGGTGGCCCGTCTTCGCGCGCGAGATCGGCGACGGCTCGTGATACGCGCACCAGCCCGGCTTCAGCTGGGGCGCGAAGGTGTTGCGGGGAGGGATGGTTGCCTACGTCTCGACGGCAGCCGGGGTGTGCGGCTCGCGGAGTCCGTTCGGACGGGTGTCCAGTCCGAGCCAAAATGAGACTTCGACGTCGAAATTGAGAAGCGTGAGACAAACGGGTGTTTCGGCGTGAGAAATGAGACGGATCTGCGACCAAATGAGACGGGTGACCGTGTCAACCCGACCTGGACGACAGGGACGGGGGCGGGACACACCCTCGGCCCTCTTCGTCAACGCAAGCTGAGCGGGAGATCAGGACGTTGCGTTACGGGGAGACTGTGGCTAGTCGTGAGCGGCTAGGTTGCGATCGTGACCGCTGCTCTCCCGGCAACCGCCCGCCCGCTGACGCGGGAAGAGGAAGATCTCGTCGACCTGGCCGCGCGCACCATCGACTCCGCAACCGACGCGGGTCCCGGTGAGCATGGGGTGCACACCATGGGCGCCGCGGTTAGGACTGCCGACGGGAGCACCTTCACTGGGGTGAACCTCTACCACTTCACCGGTGGCCCATGCGCCGAGCTAGTGGCGCTGGGCGCAGCCAGGGCGGGAGGGGCCACCAGGGTGACGCACATCGTCGCCGTAGGCAACCACGGCAGAGGACCGGTGGGCCCGTGCGGCCGCGACCGACAGATCCTGCTCGACTACTACCCCAGCATCCGAGTCATCTTGCCCACGCCGGAAGGGGTGCACAGCATCGCTATTACCGATCTGGTTCCCCTCGCCACAGCGTGGTCGTTCGAGGACGGCTCAACTCCGGCATGAGGTTCCACCGAGCCGACGCGTCGGGGACCCGTCAGCCGGCGCGGATCGATCACAAGGTCGCTATGCGGACCTCGTCTGAGACTTGGGCTTGTAGCCGGTGTCGTCGTCAACAGCCCGAGCGCGGACAGCAGCAGATGAGTGAACTCCGCACGACGCCGAGATGCGTACGTGGCCGCTGGACCGGCATAACGCGACGCGTTATGCTGGGTGGGTGATCAGGTCGTTCCAGAACGCGACAACCGAACGGCTCTGGTCACGACAACGCATAAGAAAGCTCGACCCACGCATCGAACGAACCGCGCTGCGCAAGCTCGTCATGCTCGACGCCGCCGAGACGCTCGAGGACTTCACGGTTCCGCCAGGCAACCGCCTCGAAGCCCTCAAGGCGGAGAGCTCCGGGCAGCACAGCATCCGGATCAACCAGCAGTGGTGCATCTGTTTCGTCTGGACGGCCGCCGGGCCCGAGGACGTCGAGATCGTCGACTACCACTGAGAGGAGGAGCAATCCCATGACCAGCATCGCTCCCATCCACCCCGGGGAAGTCCTCCTCGAGGAGTTTCTCGAGCCACTCGGGGTCACCCAGCACCACCTGGCCGTCTCCCTCGGCGTACCCCCACGGCGGATCAACGAGATCGTGCACGGTAAGCGCCGCGTAACCGCGGACACCGCCCTGCGCCTGGCCCGGTACTTCGGCACCACCGACCGGTTTTGGCTCAACCTGCAGACCCGGTACGACCTCGAGCTCGAAAAGGACCACCTCGGCGGCGCCTTGGAGCAGATCAAGCCGCTACAGAGCGCCTGAAGTCGCCCATCCCAAGAGCGGCAGGACCGGGCGTTCATCAGCGACGTTCGTAGATGTCGCGTCGGTGGTCGACGGCGACCACGAGGACGACCAGCACGTCATCGTGGACCTCGTAGACGATTCGGTAGTCGCCGGTCCGGACCCGCCACTCGCCCTCACCCCCGACCAGCTTCTTGGCCCCGCTGGGCCGCGGCTGATCGGCGAGAAGCTCGATGGCCGCTTGGACCCGCCGTCTGGCGGGAGGGTCGAGCTTGCGCAGCTGACGTACTGCCGCCGGCGCGACCTCGACCCGGTGCGTCATGCCAGCCCGAGGTCCGCCTTGACCTGTTCCCACGGAATCGTGGCATCACCGTCGGCGATCTCGGCCCTGGCGGCCTTGGCGGCTTCGATGTCGGCCAGGTCCTCGGCGGAGGCGATCAGACGGCCGAGGTCGTCGGCGTCGATCACCGCGGCCACCCGCTGTCCCCGACGGGTCAGATAGACCGGGTCGTGACCTACGCGCGCAGCATCCACGACATCGGCCAACCGTGCTCGGGCATCACTGACGGTGATCTCACTCATGGCGCCTACGATACCTGCTGGGAACGCTGAGTTGTACATCTGCGTCATCACCAGCCCCTGCCCTTGAACGTCCGCTATTCGGCACGATCGCGCGGATCGCGGCAGGACCGGACGTTCGTTAGCGACCTTCGATCGATGAGGGTCGCAGGGGTTGCTTTGCCAGTTTGGCGCCGAGGAACGGTTCGGGCAGAGCAGGGCCTTTTGGTGTGTAGAGGGCGAAGCCTCTGCTGCCCCGTATGTCGTCTCCTGGGGCAGACTGGAGTCATGGCCCGTCCTCCCGTGCCGTCCAAACCCTGTGCCCGATGCGGTCGAACGATCACCTGGAGCAAGGTCTGGGCTTGCGATCGGGACTCGGTGCGCCGGTGCTCGGACAACTGCCACAAGCACGGCCTTGGCGATGTCGACCGGCAGTTCGAGGCCTCCTTGGAGTTGCTGCTGGACGGGCGGTCAGCCAGTGCCTCGGTGTGTCCGTCGGAGGCGGCGCGTGCTGTCGGCGCAGACGACTGGTCCGAGTTGATAGAGCCGGCGCGGATGGCCGCTCGACGCCTGGTGGCCACTGGGCGCGCCGAGGTCACCCAGGGCGGACAGGTCATCGATCCCAGCAGGTTCAGGGGTCCGATCCGCGTGCGCAGACCACGATGAGTGCCACCGCCGGGGCAGCGCGACCGGGCACCATGCTGCCCACCCCGTCCGTGGGCGAGGAGGTCGCTTGGGTGCAGCGTCACCTCGGCCACCTCGCGCTCGAGCCCGAGGTGAGGGCCAGCCCCGAGTTTCGTGGCGGGCAGAGCGCGGCCGATATCGCTCTGGCGACCTTCGACGTGACGGGGTATGCACGGGCTCGAAACGAGGTCTGGCCCGAGCGCACGCGCGGCGCCAGCCGCTTGAGCCCCTACATCCGCCACGGTCTCATCGACCTGCCCACGCTGTGGGCGCACGTCGCCGCCGGGCCTGTGGGCGACCGTGACAAGTACCGTGACGAGCTGCTCTGGCAGGAGTACGCCCGCCACCTGCACGCCAGGCTCGGCGACGCCATGCGTCAGCCGCTGCGCTATGAGCCTCCCCGCCGCGACCGCGTCGGGCAGTGGGGCTGGAACCGCGAGATGGCGTGCGTCGACCTCGCCGTGGGAGAGCTCGAGACCAACGGCTGGCTGGTCAACCAGACCCGGATGTGGCTCGCCTCGCAGTGGTCCGTGCGGGCCGGGTTCGACTGGCGGGACGGGGCCGAACACTTCGAGCGCCATCTGCTCGACGGGTCAGCGGCTGCCAACCTGCTGGGTTGGCAGTGGACCGTCGGCACCGGCACCGGAAAGCCGTACGGCTTCAGCCGCTGGCAGGTGCGCAAGCGCGCTCCTGGCCTCTGCGAGACCTGCCCGCTCAACGACCACTGCCCCATCGACGGCTGGCCCGACGCCCATAGCGGGCCCACGGTGCCTGACCAGGACCCCCGACTGCGCGTAGACCCCAGCGCCGACGTCACCGCCGGGCCGGTATCGGTCGAGAAGCTCGACAGTGATCACACCCCCGAGGTGGCGTGGGTGACGTGGGAGTCGCTCGGCGATGGCGATCCGGCACTTCAGGCCCATCCCGACCTGCCAGCCGTGCTCGTTTTCGAAGAGCGGCTCCTGAAGGTCCGGCGACTCTCGGGCAAGCGTCTCGTCTTTGTCGCCGAGACCCTAGCCGACCTCGCCACCCGCCGAGAGGTCGAGGTGCACCTCGGCGACCCGGCTACGGTGCTCGCCGGTCGCCGGCTGGCCGCCACCGCCGCTCCGGTGCCGGGGTGGCGCCAGCTCGCCACCCGACTCGAGGTCGAGCGGCATCCGTGGCCGTGGCTAGTGCGCCCCGGTTCCGGCCCGGTCACAAGCTTCACCGCGTGGCGTCGCTCGAGCGGCGCCCCCACGACGGGTGCGGCCCGCGCCGGCTCGCGACGGCCCCGTCAATGAGGCGCCCCGCGCTGGAAGCAGTCCCACCATCGCTCTTGTCCGGCCTCAACGCGCTCCTGAACGTGGATCTCAAACCGCCTTCATGGACTCAGCAGCGGCACGCTCAGGTCGGCGTCGCCCTCAGCCTCACAAGTTGGCGCCGGACCGCCGCACCGCAAGATCCACCCCATCGCGGCAGATGAGGAAGCCCGGGAACGGGGCGCTCATGCATGGTTTTGCATGGGTGCCTATAGCGAGGAGCTGCGACGATCGCTACCTCGGGTTTCTCTAATCCCCTTTCGAGGCA
>JBDTVJ010000113.1:0-9149 GCA_040007275.1 Terracoccus sp. | reverse complement strand
CGTTCGCAGCGGGTGCCGAGCAGGCCAAGGAGTCGGCCGGCCCTCGGGTCGAGCACGCCCAGAAGGTCGCCCACCGCGGTGGCGATCGCGCCAAGGACGCCTACAGCGTGCTCAAGGGTGAGGCCGTGGCCAAGCCCAAGGGCGGCGGCCGGACCAAGTGGCTCATCGGCATCGGGTTGACCGCCGCCGCGGTTGCCGCGGTCGCGGCCTGGCGCAGGCAGCAGAGTGCCGACGACCCGTGGGCCACACCGCTCAACGACGGAACGGCGAACCGGGCCGGTGGCACCAGCACCTCCTCGTCGCTCAAGGACAAGGCAAGCGAGCAGGTCGACCACGCCAAGGAGGCCATCGGCGATGCCACCGACAAGGCCAAGGACAGGGCAGACGGACTCGCAGCCAAGGGTCAGTCGGCCCTGGCCGACGCCAAGGACCGATCAGGAGATCAGATGGACGACGCGACGAACAAGACCGGCGACCTGATCGCCGACGCGAAGGCGAAGGCCGAAGACGCCAAGGACGAAGCCGGCGAAGGGGCATCCGACGGCGAGCTGACCGAGGTCGACGGCACGCTGGGGACCGATGCTGGAGACGGCGACGCCGCCCCCAAGCGGGTCGGCGGCGAGTTCGGCGAGCAGCAGCCCAACTGAGCACCGCTGACGCGGCGGTTCGCGTCGACAACCTGAGAGGGCCCGGATGCCGCTGGCATCCGGGCCCTCTCAGCGCGTGAACTGGCTCGCCCCGACAGGGGAGCAGGACGAGCCAGCACATGCAGAAGGGCTGGGCGCGGTTCGTGCGGGCCCAACCCTTCGCTTCTTCAACTATACGCCTTTTGGGGACGCAGCGCGATGCCCGGGGCGCAGACACACGCGAAAAACTCGGCCACGGACCTCCTAAACCCTCACCAACTACGTAATTCGCCCTCACTTCGACGGCGATTCTGTCGAAATGTGCAAACGGTCGGCATGTCACAGGAGCACCGGCAGTTCGGAAATGCCGCGAAGGTTGGGTTTAGTACGACTTCGGCAAAACCCTGCCCTGTCGCTTCCGAAGCCGTCAAGGGCGGATGCGCTGTCCCACTTGGCTCACTCGCACCGGCCCCACCCGCACTGGGCAACGAAGACTGCGCGTGTTCGACTGAGAGACCAACGTGCGCCCGGGCGATGACGACCCACGACATAGCCTGGAAGAGACCCCTCTTCGCGGTCGGGGAGCGCCAGCATCGACCCCCACTGTCGGCCCCCGTCAGTTCAGCACGTAGCCCTGCACGTCGACGATGACGTTGGCGCCGCCCGAGGAATACACGTCGACCTTGCCGTCGCGGCCCACCTTGGCGATGACCGAGTTGGCCACCGTCTGGCCGGCCCGATGGTTCACCACGGACGAGCTCGGACGCCCCTGCCCGGCGGGATACACCGACAGGTAGCCGGCCCTCGATGGCCCGACGGCAGTCACGTTGAGCAGCACAGCCTTGACCCCGGCGTTGGGAACACCGCCTCGCCCGGTGACCTGCACCGAGACCGCCCCACCCGCGTTGACCGATCCACTGCGGCCACCCGGGACACCGAGGCCGTTGCGTGTGTCGAGCACCCGCGCCGGGTCCAGGGCCCGAAGGTCGGATGCCGTGGGGTACCAGCCGGAGACGTCAACGAGGACGTCGGTTCCGACCGAGCTGTAGATGCTCACGGCACCTCCTTGGCCCACCTTCGTGAGACTGAGGCCGGCGACCGTGCTGCCCTTGTCGAAGTTGACGTTCGAGGCCAGCGGTCGCTTCGAGCCGGCGGGGTAGACGGTGAGGTACCCGTTGGAGTCAGGCCCGGCCGCCGTCACGTTGAGTGCCACGGCCGCCACGCCTGACCCGGGCACCGCCGCTCGACCGACGACCGGAACCGTGATCAACCCTCCCGGGGGCACGCGCACCCGTTGACGGGTGTCGAGCAGCCGCGCCGCTACCACCGGCACGAAGTTCGTGTTGTTGGGGTAGTACCCGGCCACGTCGACAAGCATTTCGGCCGAGGCAGAGGTGAACACCGTGACCCGCCCTCCCGGTCCGACCGGCGCGACCACCTGGTTGGTGGAGGTCTGTCCCTTGGCGTAGTTGAGGCTCGACACGCCAGGCCGCGCACCCCGGTCGGGATATACCGTGGCATACCCCGGCAGAGCGGGGCTCACGACCGTCAGGTTCAGCACGACCGTCGCCACGTTGGTCAAAGGCACACCGCCTCGACCAGCGAGCTGGACGACAACCTCGCCGCCGCCTGGCACCGGCTTCTTCGGGGCACCGAGACCGGAACGGGTGTCGAGTACGCGGGCCGGGTCGAGCGGCGCATACCGGTCGTCGGTGACGGCGATCGAGCCCGTGACCGGCGCGGTGGAGCCGTCGACATCCACCGCCTCACCGCCGGCGCCGGCCGCCCTCAGCGTCCACCGGTACGTTCCCGACGTCGCGTAGCGACCCGCAGAGTCCCTTCCATCCCAAAACGCCACGGCCTCGCCGTAGGCCAGGACGTGCGCATCGCAGGGCAGCACCCTGACCGTCACGTCAGCGGCATCCGTGATGCTCACTGTGCACGAGGTGAGGCTCTCCGAGAGGGCCCATTCACCGGTCCACGGCGTCGGAGCGAGCGCCGTGAAGCTGGCGCGCACCTTCGCGTTGCCCTCGTGGAACGGGCGCCGTGCGCTGCCCGGGAGCGGTGCGATGTGGGCCTGTCCCGAGAAGCCGTCGACCCAGACGACACCGGAGGCACCGACGCGCACCGCCGTGGCGCGGGGAAGCTCGACCATCACCCTGGATCTCGTGTCGACCACGGCCGCGCTGTCGCCCCCAACGCCGTGGTAGCCGACCGCCACAACCTGCCCCTGCAGACTGAGGCTGGTCGCCCGCGACCCGGCGACGGCCGTCAGCTCGCCCTCGGTGCGAGTTGAGCGGTTTCGCCAGCCGACGTGGGCGACTGGCTGGCGATCGACGATCTCGGTCCAGCGCCAGGCGTAGATCTCGGGGCTGATCGCGACGCCCTCGATCGCGGCGGTCGGCGACAACCCCGGGATGACAGCCTGGGTTCGGGTCGCTCCGGTTCCGACGTCGACGAGGTTGATGGCGCGGGTACCCGCCACGTAGAGGCCGGTCTGACCCGACATCGCCTGAGCCCGATCAAAGTGCTTGCTCTGCCCGGTCACCAGGTCGGTGACCATGCTTGCCGTGTTGTCGCCGGAGTCCTCGAGCCACCGGTGACCCGACAGCGATGTGATGAGCGGCCGATAGTCGGGCAGTCGCGTTCGCCCGACGCCGTCGTCGACGACGAGCCCGTCACCATCGACCCACGCGACCCGCCGACCGTTCGCGCCGACGCGCGCTCCGCGGTCGTCGAGACCCCGACTCCAGGTGTCGTCAGCGAGGCCGTCGACGATCCGATCCTCGACGCCCATCGCCGTCGAGTCGCCCGGATCCACCCGCCGCTGGAAGACCGTGGTGGTCGCGGCACGGTCGTCACTCCACACCACGCGCCCGGGCGACGACGACAGGTTGGATACGCGGGCGGCTGGACGGTCAGGCCCCCACAAGCGGGTACGGCTGCCGTTCAGGCTGACGCTGAACAGACCTCCCGACTCGGCGCCGGGAACTCCCGCCAACAACGTATCCCCGTCCACCCCCGGTACCGCCGTCGTCACCCCCGGCAGTTCGATCTGTGAGCCACCCGCGGGCCGAACGACAACCGACATCGGGAGCGAGGTGTAAGCGGTCGGGTAGAGGCTGTTCCCCGACTCGGTCATGACGCCGCGACCTCGAACGCGGTCGAACCCGGTGGTCCAGGTCTCCGGCGCCCCGCCTACCTCTTGACGGGTGAGGTCGACCTGGCTGCTGTCGTTGGTGTGACCGTAGAGCACGGCCTGCTTCGAGACCGCAACGAGGTTCAGTGAACGCACCGTGCTCGGCGACTCCGTCATCACCACGGTCGAACCGCCCGCGAACGACCCGTGCACCACAGAGCGGTGCGTCGAGTCGATCACGACGATGCCGTAGTGGTCGGCGCTGCACACGGTGGCGGCCACGATCGGCGGCACGTCGGGTTTCTCGGGGTCAGAGACCGCCAACAGGGTGGCGTCGTCGCCGGTCTGGGCGTCGACGTCGTGCAGCTCTGACACGGCCGAGCCCGTGGGGGTCTTCGTGACGGCGAGCTCGAGCCAGCCCTTCGCGCTGGGGCCGAGGTAGCGCCGGCCGGCGGTGAGCATCCGGGTGCCCGAGGCGCCGGTCGCCACATTGCGCCACGCGATCACCGGGTCTGCGCCCAAGCCGGCTGTCGTGACGTCGGACGAGCAGCTCTGGAAGTTCAGACCCGGCGCCGCGTAGAACCGGGAGTCGACGCCGGCAGCCGAGACGAGGTGGTAGCCGTACTCGCCCGCAAAGATCATCCCGCGGCTGGTGTGGGCCAGAGGCTTGACGTCTTCCACGCTGGCCGACTGGCCGGAGACGACGACGGCATCCCGTTGCGTGTCGGCAGCTGCAGTGGCGGAAGCTGCTCCCGCCAGCGAGGTCACCACGGCCACGGCCAGCGCAGAGCGCAGCATCTTCACAAAATCCCCTGTCCATCGGCAGCCCGCCGTGGGCTCGCGGGACAAGTATGCACAAATGCTCGTGACGCAGCGGCGGAATGGTGCAGGTCAGCAAGGGGTGGGTGGCCCGCCCGCCGTAGGGAGCCATTCCGCTGCTCGCGGAAGCGGCGCCACCATCGCGCATCGACGGTGTCACAGCCAGTGCGAGGGCCGTCGCCCAGGCAGAACCGGTAGTGGACGTCGTAACGCCGTCGAGATCGTCGCCAACGTCGAACACCCAGCCGGACTCTGAAGTCCTGGCCGGCGGCTCCACCGTGAACCGGAATATCAACGCCTTGCTGAAGCAGGAGGTACCCAACGTGGCCTCCCTCATCGATCCCCAGAGCGCATCTCTACCGGCTCCGCGCCGTAACGGCTCTCATAAGGGCGCAGCAACGGGGCCCTTATATGATTGCGGCGCGTGGATGGTGAGTCAGGTCCTGCACCACTTCTCAGGAAATTCGCACTGAGGACGTGTTCCGAGCAGTTCGGTCGCTTGGTCCTGGCAAGCTGCCTCAGGTGACCGACGGTGACGGCAGCCTGCTTGAGGGCCTGTACGAAAGTCTCATCACCCGCGCGCTGGAACAGCGCCTATCTCGGCTTTCGGCCCTCGATGTCCGCCGCGGAGCAATCGACGAAGCCGACGAGCCGGAGGTCCTCGCTAGGCACATCCATGACGTCACTCTGCGGGTCCTGCGCCAGGAGAGGAACGCGGAGCGACGGCTGGCTCTGGTCAATCAGCTTGTAGTGACGCTCGGGGCTTCTGGAGATTCCCTCTCAACCGCATGGCAACTTCTCGCTGTGGCGACGCCCTCCGCTCCCGGCGCCGTCATCCGGGCACTCACTGAGCGTCCGTCTACGCCACTCTCGGATGCCGCTCTGCTCACCAATGCTCCGGGTGAGCCAGGGATCGGCCACGAGATCCGCGCTGAGTTGGCTAGTGCCGACCGTGTTGATGTCATCATGGCGTTCGTCAAGTGGTACGGGCTTCGCCTCTTTGAAGAGCGGATGATCGCGCTGCGAGAGCGCGGCGTTCCGCTCCGCATGATCACCACGACCTACATGGGGGCCACAGAGCGGGCCGCCCTTGATCGGCTTGTGAGGGACTTCGGGGCCCAGGTCAAAGTCCAGTACGACGCCCAGCGAACTCGGCTCCACGCAAAAGCGTGGCTCTTCCGGCGCAACACCGGCTTCGACACGGCGTACGTCGGCTCCAGCAACCTCTCCCGTGCGGCGATGCTCGACGGTGTTGAGTGGAACGTCCGGCTGTCCGCCGTCTCGACGCCGCCCTTGTTGCACAAGTTCCTGGCGACGTTCGACAGCTACTGGAACGACGCCACCTTTGAGGAGTACGACCCTGACGCAGATCGCGACAGGCTGGACGACGCGCTGGCCGAAGCAGCCGGTCAACGAATCCACGACCGAGTGACCCTGACGCTCTCGGGACTCGAGGTCCGCCCGTACCCCTACCAGCAGGAGATGCTCGACCAACTTGAGGTCGAGCGCATCGTTCACGACCGCCATCGCAACCTGCTGGTCGCGGCGACCGGTACCGGCAAGACCGTCATTGCTGCATTCGACTATCGGCGCCTCGCCGCCGAAGCTTCAACGCTTCCGGGGCTCCTCTTCATTGCGCACCGACGCGAGATCCTCCAGCAGTCGCTGCGGACCTACCGCGAGGTGCTTGCCGATGCGAACTTCGGCGAGCTCTACGTCGACGGTCGCCGGCCCGAGCGCTGGGAGCATGTCTTCGCCTCGGTGCAGTCGCTGTCCGCTTACGGCATCACGAACATCCCCGCGGGGGCCTACCGAGTCGTTGTCATCGACGAGTTCCATCACGCAGAGGCCACGACCTACCGACGGATCCTGGACCATCTGACCCCGCGGGAACTGCTCGGTCTGACGGCCACCCCCGAACGTGGCGACGGCGTTGACGTGCGTGCCTTCTTCGGCGGCCGCACTGCGGCCGAGCTCCGTCTGTGGGATGCCCTCAAGGCAGACCTGTTGACACCGTTCCACTACTTCGGTGTCGCCGACGGGATGGACATGACCCGGGTGGACTGGAAGGCAGGCGCCTACGACACAGCCGGGTTGTCCAATCTCTTCACCGGCAACGATGCACGAGCCCTAATCGTCCTCAAGGCGGTACGTGACAAGATCTCCGACCTGACCGCGATGAAGGCGCTGGCTTTTTGTGTCTCACGAGATCATGCGCGCTACATGACTCAGGTCTTCAACGACGCGGGGATCCGATCGGTAACCGTGCTCGGAGACACCGCGTCGGGCGACCGTGACGCCGCGGTGCGGGACCTTCGAGATGGCGCCGTGCAGGTCGTGTTCACCGTCGATGTGTTCAACGAAGGAGTCGATGTACCAGCCATCAACACCGTGCTCTTCCTCCGGCCCACCGAAAGCTCCACAGTCTTCTTGCAGCAACTAGGACGAGGGCTGCGTCGAGCGAAGGACAAGGCAGTGCTCACCGCGCTCGACTTCGTCGGCCACCATCGGAGGGAGTTCCGCTTCGATCGACAGTTCCGCGCAATGACGGGAAGTACTCGCGCCGGCCTCCAGCGCGACATCGAGCAAGGCTTCCCGTTCCTTCCCGCCGGAACGCAGATCATGCTCGACCGTCAGAGTCAGAAACTCGTTCTCGACAACATCAAAAGTCAGGTCACCAAGCGCTGGCCCAACATCACGTCGGAGCTGCGAGCCCATCCAACCAGCGATCTGGGCACGTTTCTCGGCGAGTCTGGGGTGGAGTTGGCCGACGTGGTGCGCGGCGATCGCTCATGGGCTCGCCTGCGCCGCGAAGCTGGTCTCCAGGTGGCTGAGGCAGGGCCACGGGAGGCTTCCCTGCTGAAGCGAGTCCGCGCGCTGTGTCACGTCGATGACCATGACCGCGCGGACGCGTACCTGACGTGGCTCGCCGACGACGCACCAGATTTCGACAATGTCGACCCCGTGCTGCAGGCCTACGGACGGATGCTGTTCTTCTCGCTGTGGCCGGACGGCGGCGATTTCGCTTCGTACGGGTCCGGTCTAGGCACGCTTCGAGATGAACCCGCGCTGCTTGAGGATCTGCGGGCAGTGGTTGGTCTCGGACTGCAAGAGGCCCAGCGAGTGGCTACCCGGCTCCCGGGCGAGCTCGGCATGCGACCCCTGCGGGTGCACGCCAGGTACACGCGGGAGGAGATCGCTGTGGCCATGGACTACGCCTCGGTCGATGGACGCAAGCCGAGCAGCCTGCAAGCGGGAGTCTTCTTCTCAGCGGCCGCGAACGCAGACACCTTCCTCGTGACGCTCCATAAATCACAGGCGGACTACTCACCGACGACGATGTATCAGGACTACGCGATCAGCCCCGAGCTGTTCCATTGGGAATCGCAATCTGTGACCACGGTCGCCTCCAAGACCGGCCAGCGCTATCTCAACCACCGCGCCAACGGCAGCCACGTCCTGCTGTTCACTCGGCCGCAGAGGGTCTCCACCTTTGGTACTGGTGCGCCGTATCTGTTCCTCGGAGAGGCGGACTACGTCGAGCACCGCGGGGAGCGGCCGATTGCAGTCACCTGGCACCTGCGGACCCCCATGCCCGTAGCCGACTTCGCTGTGGCGAGCGTCGTGCTCTAGTTCCTGTGGCGCGATCCTCGGAAGGACTGCGCCATAGGCTGGATGAGCTTGTGCCCTCCGAAAGCGCGCGGAGGATCGCAGTCCTTTCCCGGGCAACAGACGCGGAAGCGGGCCCTTACGAATACGGGCAAGGCTTCTGACCTGTGGTGGAGCCAAGGGGACTCGAACCCCTAACCCCCTGCTTGCAAAGCAGGCCCGAGCGAGGAGCGATATCGTTCTGACCTGAGGAAACGTGGTCACGAGTGGACAAGATTCCCCCACAGAGGCCATCCTTTCCCCCACCAGTCCCCCACAGCCACTCCCACTGCCAATCCAGCAGGGGGATAGAAATCGGTCCGGAAAGGCGGTCTCGGCGATGGCCAGACGACGTGGTTTCGGCGAGGTCGAGCGACGCAGGAGCGCCGCCGGCACGGTGACCTACCGAGCCCGCTACGCGATGCCCGACGGCACCCGTTACTCGCGCACCCTCGGCACCAAGCTCGACGCCGAGGCCTGGCTGGCCGCCGAGCGGGCCTTGGTCGACCGGGAGGCATGGTCTCCACCGAAGGCCCGGCAGGCGGCCCAGGCGAGACGCGAGGCAGCAGCTGCGTTCAACACGGTGATGGGGTTCTCCGAGCGCTACCTGACCGAGCGTGGCCTCCGACCGACCACGGTCAAGGGCTATCGGACGCTGCTTGCCACCAGGATCCTCCCGTTTTTCGGTGAGATGCCCCTGAGCGAGGTGACGCTGTCCGACATCAAGACCTGGCGCGCGTCACTCGACCCGTCGACGGAGGCGACCAACGCGGCCGCGTACCGACTGCTGCGGGCGATCCTTCAGGCGGCCGAGGAGGAGGAACTGGTGGACCGGGCGCCGCCGAAGGTGCGCGGCGCAGGTTCGGCGCGCGTGAAGCGGGTCGCGAAGCCGGCCACCCTCGAGGAGCTCGAGACCA
>JBDTVJ010000112.1:0-9155 GCA_040007275.1 Terracoccus sp. | reverse complement strand
CGATGACGATGCCCGTCATCAGCGCCGACTGCTGCAGCTTCAGGGGCACCTTGAAGCTACTCATGATGAGCAGGAACACGAAGAGGTTGTCGACCGAGAGCGAGTACTCCGTGAGCCACCCGGCGTAGAACTCGCCGGCGTACCGTCCGCCCCACTCGAACCAGATGAAGAGCCCGAACGCCACCGCGGCGCCGATGAAGAAGGCCAGGTGTCTCGTGGCCTCAGAGGTCGAGGGCACGTGCGGTCGCCGGGCGATGACGAACACGTCCACGATCAGGAACACAGCCATCACACCGATGGTGAGAAACCAGCCCCAAGCTGGAACATTCATGGGCACAACCTTCCGGTCACCGCGACAGTAACCGGAGGTCTCTCCCGCCGACGCCCTGTACAGACGCAGACCGACGGCCCGGGAGCAGATTCGGCAATCCGTTCCGTGATGACGAGCACGCCGCTTGGGGATACTCCCCTCCGTGAACGCCTCAGTGTTGCACCCTCACCGCGCACCCTCAACTCGAGCGTTGCTCTCAGCGCGTCGCGGCCGTCATCTGACGCAGCTCCTTCTTCAGATCGCCGATCTCGTCGCGCAACCGGGCCGCGAGCTCGAAGTGCAGCTCGGTCGCGGCCTGGTGCATCTGGGTCGTCAGCTCCTGGATCAGACCGGCGAGGTCGGCTGCCGCCATGTCGGCGGGGCGGCCAGACCGACCGCCACCCGAGACACCGAGGTCGGCGGCCATCGCCCCGCGACCTCCACCACTCTTGCCGCGCGACTGCATGCGACCGGAACCGAGCAGCTCCTGGGTGTCGGCGTCCTCGCGGTCGAGCAGGTCGGTGATGTCGGCGATCTTCTTGCGCAGTGGCTGCGGGTCGACGCCCTTCTCGAGGTTGTAGGCAACCTGCTTCTCTCGGCGTCGGTTCGTCTCGTCGAGAGCCTCTTGCATGGACGGTGTGACCTTGTCGGCGTACATGTGCACCTGGCCCGACACGTTTCGGGCCGCGCGGCCGATCGTCTGGATCAGGCTCCGCGCCGACCGCAGGAAGCCCTCCTTGTCGGCGTCGAGGATCGAGACGAGCGAGACCTCGGGCAGGTCAAGTCCCTCGCGTAGCAGGTTGATGCCGACGAGCACGTCGAAGACGCCCTGCCGCAGCTCGCGCAGCAGCTCGACCCGGCGCAGGGTGTCGATGTCGCTGTGGAGGTAGCGAACCCGGATGCCCTTGTCGAGGAGGTAGTCGGTGAGGTCTTCGGCCATCTTCTTGGTCAGGGTCGTGACCAGCACGCGCTCGTTGCGCTTGGTGCGCTCCTGAATCTCGTGCATGAGATCGTCGATCTGGCCCTTGGTCGGCTTGAGCACGATCTCGGGGTCGACCAGCCCGGTGGGCCGGATGATCTGCTCGACCGGCGGGCCCGACTTGGCCAGCTCGTAGGCCCCCGGTGTCGCCGACAGGTAGACGGTCTGGTCGGTGCGATCGAGGAACTCCTCCCACCGCAGCGGCCGGTTGTCCATGGCGCTGGGCAGCCGGAACCCGTGGTCGACCAGCATCCGCTTGCGCGACATGTCACCTTCGTACATCGCGCCGATCTGCGGGACGGTCTGGTGCGACTCGTCGAGCACGAGGAGGAAGTCTTCCGGGAAGTAGTCGATGAGGCAGTTCGGGGCCGAGCCCTGGGTGCGGCCGTCGATGTGGCGGCTGTAGTTCTCGATGCCGTTGCAGAAGCCGACCTGACGCATCATCTCGAGGTCGTAGGTGGTGCGCATGCGCAGCCGCTGGGCCTCGAGCAGCTTTCCCTGCTTCTCGAACAGAGCGAGCTGATCTGCCAGCTCGAGCTCGATGCCGCGAATCGCTCGCTCCATGCGCTCGGGGCCGGCCACGTAGTGGGAGGCCGGGAAGACGTACATCTCCGTCTCCTCGTTGACGACCTCGCCCGTCACCGGGTGCAGCGTGTAGATGCGTTCGATCTCGTCACCGAAGAACTCGATGCGGATCGCGAGCTCCTCGTAGACGGGGATGATCTCAACCGTGTCACCACGCACCCGGAAGGTGCCACGGGTGAAGGCCAGGTCGTTGCGGGTGTACTGCATCTCGACGAAGCGGCGCAGCAGGTCGTCGCGAACGATCTGCTGACCGACCTTGAGCCGGGCCATCCGGTCGACGTACTCCTGCGGCGTGCCGAGGCCGTAGATGCACGACACCGAGGCCACCACGATGACGTCACGACGGGTGAGCAGCGAGTTCGTGGCCGAGTGACGCAGCCGCTCCACCTCGTCGTTGACCGAGCTGTCCTTCTCGATGTAGGTGTCGGTCTGCGGGATGTACGCCTCGGGCTGGTAGTAGTCGTAGTAGCTGACGAAGTACTCGACGGCGTTGTTGGGCAGCAGCTCGCGGAACTCGTTGGCCAGCTGCGCCGCCAGGGTCTTGTTCGGAGCCATGACGAGCGTCGGGCGCTGCACCTGCTCGATGAGCCAGGCGGTGGTGGCCGACTTGCCCGTGCCGGTCGCCCCGAGCAGCACCGTGTCGGTCTCGCCCGCCTTGACCCGCTTGGCGAGCTCGGTGATGGCCGTCGGCTGGTCGCCGCTGGGGGTGTACTCGGAGATGACCTCGAACGGTGCCACCGTGCGCTGAAGGTCGGTTGTCGGACGCATGGGACAACGGTACGTCCGAGCACCGACAGAGCCCATTCCGAGTGAGCGGTGAGCACCCTCGGCTCCGGTGGATGCCGCTCAGTGCCGTTGGTCGTCGAGGCCCGCACACGTCGTGGCCGCGTCCCACGCCCCGGCCAGCCGGGCCTGGGTCGCACCAGAGGTCGGGGGGCGTGGCACCCCGTCGTCGCCGATCAGCATCGGCGACCACTGCTCGCCCACGACCACCGACCGCGCGCGAGGGCCCTGTGCACCTGCAGTCGCCCGGGCGGCGGTCGGGTCGACGGTGAGGGTCAGCACGCCGGTCTCTGCCGACGCACCATCGTTGTTGTACCAGACGAAGTTGCCGAGTCCGTAGGCGACGTAGGCCGCGTGCTGCGCCCCGAACCAGCCACCACCCTGTGGCCGGTGCGCATGACCACCCACGATGACATCGGCACCGTCGGCCGCGAGCAGCCGGGCCGTCTCCCGCTGAGGTTCGTCGGCACAGCCGGTGTACTGCGTCCCCCAGTGCAACATCACGACGACCAGATCACTGGTGGCTGCCGCCTGCCGCACCGCACGCCGCAGCCGGCCTGCGTCGAGGTTGGTCGCGATGCCCGGCGAGGTCGGCCCCGCCGAGTGCTGTGACGACGTCTCGTCGCGGATCTGTGACGATGAGAGCACCGCGACCTTGACGCCCCGGACGTCGAGCCGCAACGGCGCGAAGGCCTCGGCCTCGTCACGACCGATACCCACGACCGGGATCGGTGCTCGCCCCCGGGCGTCGAGCGTCTGGGCGAACACAGCGTCACCGAAGTCGGCCGCGTGGTTGTTGGCCATGCTCACGGCGTCGACGCCGACCGCGGCCAGAGCGGCCAGGCTGCCGACGGGGGCGCGGAAGGTGTACTTCTTTCCCGGCAGGGGCGCACCACCCTCACCCAGGGCGGTCTCGAGGTTGACCATGGCGAAGTCGGCTCGGCCCAGCGTGTCCTTCACGGCGGCGGCCAGCGGTTGGGGGGCCGTGACCAGCCGGTTCAGTCCCCGCTCGAAATGCACGTCACCCGCGAAGGCCAGGGTGATCTGGTCGGCCCGCCCGGCGGCCGACGCCGTCGGGTCGCCACCCGAGACCAGGGTGGAGGGTCGCGTCGAGGGCGTGACCGTCGGTGTCGTCGGTGTCGTCGGTGTCGTCGGTGTCGTCGGTGCTGTCGGTGCTGTCGGTGCGTTCGCCGCTGACGGCATCCGCGCGCCCGGTTGCGCACACGCCGCGATGAGCACGTCGGTCGATACGACGGCGGCCAGCACCAGGGCGGCCACTCTGCGCGTCAACGCCATGAGCTCACGGTAGGGCAGTCCTGCGTGTGCCATGACGAGGCGATGGTCACCGGCGTGTCCGGACTCGCGTCGTGACAGGGGTCGGCGACCGGTCGGCTCAGGGCACGCGGTGGGTCCACTCCGGGGTGGAGAACTTGGTCTCGACCAACACCGTGGCCGCCTCGATCTCCTCGCGCGTGTACTCGGCCGGCCTCGAGCGGTAGCGGCGCGCGAACGAGGTCGCGAAGCTCTCGAGGATCGCCGCTCGGGTCATCCCGGTCTGCGAGCGCATCGGGTCGACCCGCTTATTGGCCGACTTCGTGCCTTTGTCGCTCATCTTCTCTCGCCCGATGCGCAGCACCTCGAGCATCTTGTCGGCGTCGATGTCGTAGCTCATGGTCACGTGGTGCAGCACCGCGCCTGCGGCGAAGCGCTTCTGGGCCGCGCCCCCGATCTTGCCCTTCTCGGAGGCGATGTCGTTGAGCGGCACGAAGTGCGCCTTGACCCCGACGTCGGCCAGGGCCTCGATGACCCACTCGTCGAGGAAGGAGTAGGACCGTTCGAAGCTCAGCCCCTCGACGAGGGAGGTGGGCACCACGAGCGAGTAGGTGATGCAGTTGCCCGGTTCCATGAACATGGCGCCGCCGCCGGAGATCCGGCGCACGACGTCGATGTGGTGACGCGCCGCCCCCTCGGGGTCGACCTCGTTCTTCAGCGACTGGAACGACCCGATGACCACCAACGGGCTGTCCCAGTCCCAGAACCTCAGCGTCGGCGGGCGGTCGCCGGCAGCCACCTCGCGGGCGATCACCTCGTCGAGGGCCACGTGCATGGCCGGGTCGAGCACCTGGGCCGGGATGACGTCGAACTCGTGGTCGTGCCACCCGGTCGCCTTGCCGAGGGCACGGCGCACCGCGATGCCGATGGCCTCGGGCGAGAAGCCGATGAAGGCCACGCCGTCGTCAACGGCGCCGGTGACCGCTGCCGCGAGCTGGTCCACCCCCGCGTCGGCTGGCATCCCGGTCAGGGCGGCGTTGACGTCATCGAGGGCCTCGTCGGGTTCGAGGAAGAAGTCGCCCGACACGCTGACGTTGGCCAGCCGTCCGGCTGCCACCTCCAGTTCGACCGCTACGAGCTTGCCACCGACGACCTTGTACTCACCGCGCATGCTCCCACCACATCACACGTGCCATCGGTACGCCCCCCCGGACCGGTGGATGCCGTCGAGCAGCGGCCGGCGCGGCCGGTAGCGGTCAGCGCGGCACCCAGCCGGTCTCCGTCGCCCACGCGTCGGCCCGTCGGTGGGCCTCGTCGAACCACGGCTCCTTGGCCTCGGCGTACTCCTCCGTCGTGCCGTGGATCGTCAGTAGACGATGCTTCTCGGTCGTGTACGCCGCGCGTTCGGCCGGCACCGAGCGCAGCCAGTCACGAAAGAGAATGGCGAACCGCCAACCAGGAGCGCCACGTTCACGCACGTGCACGTGCACGACCTGGGCCGGGTCGCAGCCGCCGTAGAAACGCTTGCGCCAGCAGTTGGGGTCGGTGCCCGGCTTCGGCCGGTCGGTGGTGTTGTCGGGTGTCAGCAGGTAGCCGGCGTCATGCAGGGCCGCGCGGAAGGCCGGCGAGTCGGCGTCGCCGAGGGAGCGCACGCCGACCTGCACGTCGATGACGTCCTTGGCGATGAGGCCTGGCACCGAGGTGGAGCCGATGTGCGAGACCTCCGTGACGCCGGTGTTGACCCCGAGGGCAGCGGCCAGCTTGGCGACGACCCGCTCGCCCCTGCCCTCCCAGTCCAGCCGGGGCTCGACGACCGCGTTGTGATCCGGCCGTCGCGAGCGACGGCCGGCGCGGAGGTTGTCGTTCCATGGCGCGAGCCGGGTGTGCCAGAGGTCATCGACCGCCGACGCCAACGCGCCTGGGGTGGTGCTGTTGTCGAGCACGACGTCGGCAACGGTGCGGCGTTGCTCGTCGCTCGCCTGGGCTGCAACCCGGCGGCGAGCGTCGGCTGCGCCCAGGCCCCGCTGTTCGACGAGGCGTCGCACGCGGGTCTCGGCGTCGACCTCGACGACGACCGTGACGTGCTCGTGCACCCACAGTCCTCGTTCGACGAGCAGCGGCATGTCGTAGACCGACACGGCATCCGTAGCGACGCTGTCGCGCAGCTGCGCGACCCGTGCGGCGATGGGCGGCCCCGTGATGGCGTCGAGGGCGGCCAGCGCGGCGGGGTCGCCGAAGACGATGGCGGCCAAACCCCCCCGGTCGAGAGTTCCATCGCCTCGAATCACCTTCTTGCCGAACCGGTTCCGGATGCCGTCGAGCGCTCGCTCCCCCGGCTCGACCACCTCGCGGGCCACCTGGTCGGCGTCGATGACGATCGCCCCGTGGTCGGCGAGCCGACGCGAGACCGTGGTCTTTCCCGACCCGATACCACCGGTCACCCCCACCCTCAGCACGGCTCAGCTCTCGGCCAGGCGGGGTGGGAAGCCACCGGTGGCGATCGGGCCCCACCGCGTAGGTGTGACGCGCAGCAGCGACTTGCCCTGCTCTCGCATCGCCTGCCGGTACTCGTCCCAGTCGGGGTGCTCACCCGAGATCGCGCGGAAGTAGTCGACGAGCGGTTCGACGGAGTCGGGCAGGTCGAGCACCTCGCATTCGCCGTCGACCTGCAACCAGGCGTCGCCGAAGTCGTCGGAGAGCACCATCACACTGACCTCGGGTCGTCGCCGGGCATTGTTCGTCTTGGCCCGCTCGGGGTAGGTCGAGATCACGATGCGGCCCTGGTCGTCGACCCCGCCGGTGACCGGTGACACCTGAGGGCGGCCGTCACGACGGCTGGTGACGAGCACCATGTGGTGTCGAGGTCGAACGAAGGCCAGCATGTCGTCACGGTCGACGTCGGTGGTGGTGGCGATGGCACGGGGCATGCGCCCGATTGTGCCACCCCTTCAGGGCCCTGACCCTCAGCCGGCTCCAGCGTCTCCCGGTGATGGGTCACCGCCCTGGGCGGCAGGCTCGAACTGCGCCGCCCGCTCGAAGGTCGCGATGAACGCCTCCCCCAACCACGCCGTGTACTGCTCGTGGCTCCAGCCGCAGCGGCGGACGAACCGGTCGTAGATCTCGGGTGCGGTGATCGTCCACAGGATGTCGGTCAGTGCCTCCCGGTCGATCCGTCCTTCGAGACCGTAAGCCTGCTCCAAGGCCAGGAGCACGTTGGTGTTGCCGGCGCGCCGTTCACCGTCGATGGTCGCGACGAAGTCGCACAGGCCCTGGTCACCGCCGGCGCCCTGCGCGAGCAGTACCCCGAGCAGGGGGCCGGTACGCCGGTAGATCGTGGCGCACAGTGCGGCGTAGGCCTGCAGGAAGGACTGTCGGTCAGGCGCCAGCGACATGGCCCGGAACTCGGGCCGGTCGGGCATCGCAACAGGGTCGTCGTCACCGACGAGCAGGACGTCGTACACCGCCTTGACCACGTGCGCCTTGCCACCGACGGCGTTGTAGACCGTCTGGGCACTCACCCCGGCAGCGGCCGCCAGCTCACTCACCGACGTGGCGTGGTATCCCTGAGCCAACAACATCTCGCGGGCAGCCTCGATGATCCGTCGCCGCGTCAGCCGAGCCGCTTCGACCCGAGAAGAGTTGTCGTAGACGCGGCCGGTTGACATCAACCCTCCTTTCACTGGACCATGAGTTCGCTGGAACGACGTTCAATCGAAATGGGTGGAGAGTCAGGGGCTCCATCCGCCAGTGTGGCACCCGTCTCTGAGCGCTCCGGCGTCTGGACTTCGGAGGTCAACGCGAGGGTCGGGCTGCGGCCCGACCCTCGTCGTCAGGAGCGTCCAGGCCCGACGCTCGGTGCGCACGGCTTCGTGAGACCAGCTCCAGAGCCCGGTCGGGATAGTCGGTCACGATCCCGTCGACACCGAGGTCCAGCATGCGGGTCAAGTCAGCGGGCTCGTTGACGGTCCAGGTCAACACGCTGATGTCGAGGGCGTGGGCCCGTCGCACCAGATCGGCGTCGACGAGCGCGAAATCGGGAGCGACGACGCGCGCACCGACGGCCGCCACCCCGGAGATGAGGTCTTCGCCGTGCTCGGCGGGGTCGATGCTGCCGGTCCAGGGACTGCCCGCCGAGAAGTGCCGAGCCTGCGTCAACGCCGAGCGGAGCACCCCGGGGTCGAGCGCACCGGAGAGGTCGAGCACAGCCCAGTCGAAGGAGTGCACGAAGCACCGACGCGCCACCCCCGCCTCGTGGACGGCTGCCAGCGTCGCCTCCACCAGCCGCTCGCGACGGGCCACCTGTCGCTCGTCGGTCGGATCGAGCTTGACCTCGACGGTCCACCACATCGTCGACGAGCGATGCTCACCCAGGGTGAAGACCTCGGCCAGCGTCGGGATCTGAGCCCCGGGCGCCGGTCGCTGGGTCGCGAACTCGGGCAGGGTTTGACTGCCGACGTCGACGGTGCGCAGCTGGTCGAGCGTCAGCTCGTCGATACGGGCGCCGATGAGGTCGCCCCGGGTGGTCCGGCACTTCTCCGGCAGGAGGATGGGGTCATGCCACACGACGAGCTGACCGTCGGCGCTCATGCGCACGTCGAGCTCGATACCGGTGACCCCGGCGTCCAGGGCAGCGGTCATGCTGGGGAGCGTGTTCTCCACCACGAGACCACGAGCCCCCCGGTGTCCCTCGATGTCCATCCGCCCGCCGGCCCACGGGCCCGGACGAGGCGTGGGGGTGAAGGACGTGTGTGCCGTCGTCGCCTCAGTCACTGAGGCGGTCGCCCGTGCTCGCATCGAAGACGTGCACCTCGGCCTGGTTCGGAACGACGTTCACCACATCGCCAACGCGCAGGTGGGTGCGCTTCTCGAGGCGCACGGTCACCCGGTTGGCCTCCTTGACATCGACCGGACGACCGTAGACGAACGACTCGGAGCCGAGCGACTCGACGAGGTCGACGGAGATGGCCAACGACTCGACGCCGGCCTCGTTGTCGGCGCCATCTCCGGCCCCGACGATGCGCCACGACTCGGGCCGGAACCCGACGACCACGGAGCCGGCAGCGCGGGCGGCCACGTCGCGCGGTAGCGGCACCGCCAGACCGTGCACCGAGGCAACCCCCTGCTCGACCTTCGACTCCACGAGCGTGATCGAGGGCGAACCGATGAAGGAGGCCACGAACGTGTTGACCGGGTGGTCGTAGAGCTGCTCGGGGGTGTCGACCTGCT
>JBDTVJ010000111.1:0-9262 GCA_040007275.1 Terracoccus sp. | reverse complement strand
TGCTCACCAACGCCGTCTCATCGGTCGTGGTCGCCAGCTTCTGAAGGTCAAGAACGAAACTCATCTTGGTCACCTCCCCTCTCGGTCTCGGGCTCGGTACTGGTCGCGTGGCCGGGGGCCTTGAGAGCTCAGGCCTCCTCGTTGAAGCAGTTGTTGGACACGCTGCTCAGCACCGCGGTCTCGTCGGTCGTGGTCGCGAACTTCTGGAGGTCAAGAACGAAACTCATGTCGGTCACCCCCCCTCTCGGTCTCAGCGGATAGGTGGACCTCGGCGATGGGATTGCCGAAGGGTGGGGGTGCGCCGTCGCGAGCCGGGCGCACGGTGAGGTGTGCGTGGGGGTTCGAGAGCTCGAATCTGCTGCCGTCGGCGTGCGACACGAAGTCAGGCCAGTGCTCGACCAGACCTCGGATGGCCGCTTCAGACTCCCAGCGGGCAAGGGAGATCCCGGCGCAGAGGTGGCGGCCGGCCCCGAACGCCAGGGAGGGTACCGGCGGGGCCTGCAGGTCGAGCTGTTCGGGGTCGGACCCGGGGCGCAGTGCGGGGTCGCGGTTGGCTCCGTCGATGAGCACGACCACACGGCATCCGGCCGGAAGAAGCGTGCCGCGGATCTGCACGTCCTCCGCGGCGACGCGCACGGTCTGTTGGATGGGAGGCGCGAGTCGCTCCATCTCCCGCAGGAACGGCACCACCCTGGAGGGGTCGGCTCGCAAGGTCGCGAGCGTGGTGCGGTCGCTGCCCAGTCGCACCAGGCAGGCTGCGAGATGGCTGACCGTAGTCTCGTAGCCGGCCGCATGCAGGAGCAGCGCGTTCGCGAGCAGCCGGGTGTCGTCGACGAGGTCGGGGCGTTCGTGGCGCAGCGTGACGAGGTCGCCCAGGAGGTCGTCGGCGGGCTCGCTGGCTCGCGCCCTGAGTGCCGGCGTCATGATCTCGGCCAGTGCTTCGACCGCCGCGTCGGCCTCGTCGCGAGTGCGGCCGGTCTCGAACGAGGCCGAGAGGAAGACACTGAGCGGTGCCATGTGTGTGGCGAGTTGAGCACCGACCTCAGCCGAGAGGCCAAGCAGGCGGCAGATGACGCGTAGCGGCACAGCACGCACGAAATGTTCCAGGGCGTCGCAGCTCTCTCCGCGTGCCAGGGCCTGGCCCACGCAGCGCACCTGCTGGGCGGCGACCTCGGTGACGATGGACCTGGTTGCCACTTTCCGAGGGGCCTGGAACGGTCTGAGAACCAGCTCTCGGATGACGCGGTGTGCCTCACCTTCAAGGAGCACCAGCTCATTGACGATCTGTCGACCGGCCGGGCTCTCGCGCCACGAGACCCCCAGCTCGTCGAGCTGGTCGGCCCCCTCGACGAGCATGGCTGGGTGTCGCAAGACCGCCTTGCACCCCTCATAGGTGGCCGAAACATGAAGATCGCGGGTGAGCTGGAAGAAGTCTCCGCGCGCACGCACCTGGGCCAGGTCTGCGCTGTCGAGCTGGTCAGACCCTGGTGTCATCAGCTGCCGGATGAGCCGGCGGCCAATGTCGGGTGCGGTCGCGGTGGGCATCCCTCAGCCGTTCACGGCGTCGGCTCGGCGGTGGTTGACGAAGCTGATGAGCGCCCCGACCGTCGAGAGTTCACCCTCGCTGTCGCGTACCGCTTCGCGCAGCTCGTCCTCGACCTCGATACCGAACTCCTCCTCGAGGAAGACGATGATCTCGAGCATGGCGAGGGAGTCGAGGTCGAGGTCCTCAACGAGACGGGTTTCCAGGAGGATGGTGTCTTCTGCCCGTTCCGTGACCGAGGAGAGCAGAGCCACCAGTTTGGGCTGGGTATCGCGGGTGAGGCCATTCTCGGTGGCCGGACGGATGCCGAGGGCGGGGTTTGGTGTGTTCATGCCGGGACTCTCTCTCTGGGGTGGGGTGGTTGGACGTGCTGCGGATCAGAGGCGACCTGCTCGGGCGAGAGGCTGCGGGCTGTGCGCACCTGGTCGACAAGGTGCTCGGTGAACGTGGTGTCCGCGCCGATAGCACCCGTCGCCCGGCGCAAGGCCTGCTCGAACAGGTCGCGGGCCGGCTGGGGTGAGGTTGAACCATCCGGGCCGTCGGTGAGGGCGGCTGCGCGGGGGACCACGCTCTCGAGCACGTCGTAGATCGCTTCGGCGTGTCCCTCGTGCATACCGATGCGCAACGCGTACAGACCGAAACCGACGTGGCGCGACTCGTCGCGGCACATGCCCGCGAAGGCGGCGCGGATACCTGGCATGAGGCCCATCCGTCCGAGGTCGCCCACGATGACCCGCTGACCAACGAGGGCGAGCATGCCCTCGTTGATCATGTGGAAGTAGGTGACGGCGCGCAGCCACGCCACGTAGTCGGTGGGGGCGGCGACGACAGCCTGCACGAGGGCGGTCTCCTCGACGGCCATCTCCTGCTGCTCTGTGATCATGAGGTCCCACGACTGACGCAGCATGATCTCGGGGTCGGGGTTGAGTCCGAGCACCTCTTCGCCGACCCGGAACATCATTCGAGAATGACGAGCCTCGTCTGCGAGCTGGGTGGCGAGGAACAAGGAATCCTCCTCTGAGTGGCTCCCGGTCAGGATCGGCGAAAGGAGGTCGAGGCCGGTGTACTCGCCGATGATGAACGAGGCGATGTGCCAGCTCAGCTCCCGCTTGGCGCGGCGGGGGAGGCGTTTGGCGAAGTCGACGGCATCCTGGCTCAGATCGATCTCGAGCGCGTTCCACTGCTGCTCTTCCCAGCGGCGGTACAGATCACGAGGACGTAGTCGTCGTGCCGCCAGGAGATCGGCGTGGTTGAGGTAGTGGTCGGTGGGGATCACCCCGAGCTGCTTGATCGATGCGTCGTCGATGAGCAGGGTGCTCCATCTGCTCTGCAGGGACATCGCGCTGGCTCCTCGGCGTCGGGGGTGTCGACCCCCAGGTCAGGGACTACCGGCCATTCGAGCCGATGTCGCTGGAGGACTTGTCAGTGAACCTAGGCGCGTTCCCAACGCCTGGGCAAGACCCCTGAAAACCCTTCAAAGTGGCTCTGACCTGGGGTTATACCCGAAGGTCGGGGGGAGGTGTGGACTCCTGGCCGACCACTGTGGCGGATGGTCCGCGATCGGTCTGACGTTGGTCGCTACGGCCGTAGACCAACTGCGGGTACCGGGTCGGCCGTCCTGGCTGGTGGGGTAGCCCCAACCATCGGTGGAGCTGCGCACGATGCCGCAGCGCTGTTCCGGCGGTGACTTCACCAGCACCCACTCTGCCTACAGGAGCCCGCATGTCGATCGTCTCAGCCCCCGCGGTGACCGGTTGTGCCAGCGCGCTGGCGGCCTCATCCGTCATGACTCGGCGGTCCAGGCCGGCCAGACCTGCCGATGTACGAGCCACCATTCCGGCTGCCGCGCTGGTGCTGGCCTGTCGTGCCGGTGGCGAACCGTTGCAGCTGGTGATCGAACACCATCCGAGCGTCCAGCCGTCTCTCGTCACCGTCGTCGCGCCGCGCACCGACATCCGACCAGTCGTAGCCTCCTGTGCGGTCGCCGTGCTGGACGCGATGGGCGCCGCGGCGACGGGGTCGCCCGTGACCGGCCTGCCGCTGGTGGTCTACGCCGGGCGGTATGCCAGCGGCACCCTGGCAAGCTTTGTATCGAAGGTCATCCGTTCAGAGAGCGAGGGCGATGGGTCGCCCGGGTTGCGTCTGCTGCCGCGCGACTCGACCGATGTCGAGCCGAGTGAGGTGCTGCGGGCTGCGTTGGCTGCGCTCGACATCACCTGGGGTGGTCCGGTGCTCACCTTGGTGCACGGTCAGCCAGCCGGGATGCTCGAGGTGTTCGCACCCGGCTTCGAGTACGTGGGGCTCGACCTGCACGTGGGCACCAATGCGAACGGTCGACTCGTGGCCGACGTGGTGGCTCACCTGCCACAACGGTTGATGCCCCCACTGTGCATGGATGGCCAGAGCTGGCTTGACCGGCCAGCGCCTTCCCGTCTTGACGAGATCGGGTTCGCCTCATGAAACCGCTCATCACCGGCCTGGGCTGTGTCACCACCCTCGGCACCTCCCCGGAGGCGCTACACCGCGGTCTCCTCGACGCGGCCCCCACCCATCTCGGCGCCGGCACAGTGACAACGCCCGACGTGGTCGCCCGCGATGCGCAGACGCCTCGCCGGTGGCTGGAGAAGTCAGTCGCCGCGGCGCTCGAAGACGCGCGGTGGCCGGTCGATACCGCGCTGCCAATGGTGGTGCTCGCAGGCCAAGCAGTCGCCACCCCCGGCTCCCCGGCATCGCAGATGTTCACACCGTCGCAGCTGGCCGTTCGTGGGTCGCTCGTGTCGGTCGATGCGATCGTGTCCCACGCCTGCGCGTCCGGCCTGTTCGCGATGGATCTTGCTGTCGCACTGCTCCGTATGGGTGCAGCCCCGGCGGTGCTCGTGGCCGGAGCGAACACTGCCAACGACCACGTGTTGGCGAGCATGAGGGTCGTCAAGGCGGTCAGCGGTGCGCGGGGGCGGCCGTTCGACCGCGCGCGAGACGGCATCACCGTCGGCGAGGGCGCAGGCGCCCTTCTCCTTGAGACGCCCGAGCACGCAGCGCGTAGAGGTGGACCGGCCCGAGCGGCCGTGCTGTCAAGCGCGACACAGGTCGCAGGCGCATCGGCCACCGCCTCCAGTGTCGAGACTGTGTTGCACTGCATGCACACGGCCATCGACGCGAGCGGCATCCGCGAGCTGGGGCACGTGCACGCGCACGCCACCGGAACTGTTCAGGGCGACGCCGCCGAGCTTGAAGCGTTGTCACGTCTGGCTACGGCGCGCAGCTGGGCCGATCTTCCGGTCACCTCACACAAGGGTTCGCTCGGGCACCTGATGCAGGCGTCGTCGTTCCCGGCGGTCATCGCGGCGATCACCGCCATGGACCGACAAGAGCTGCCCGGCACCACCCACCTGCACAACCCGATGGCCGCCGAGAGGTTGTTGCTGCCTGGCCATGGTCACCCGCTGTCGTTGACGCGTCGGCACCGCACTGCGCTGGTCAATGCATTCGGGTTCGGCGGCAACAATGCCAGTATCGTGCTCGAGAGCATCGCCGCCTGAAGGGCGGCCGCACCACACGCCACCACCGTCCACCTGCCCTGCCCGCGGCCACCCAGCGGCTCCCCGCGCAGCGCCGGCGCTATCGGTTGGTCCGTGCCGTCGGTGCTGGCGCCTCCCACGGGCTGCTGCATCGGCCTGCCGCACTGAACGTGAAACGCCATCAGCGCGGAGTATGCGGACGGCGACCCGAGCAGCCAGCACCGCTGACCCTCAGGTATCACCGAGGTCAGTAGGGGCCGGCCGCCTTGGTCGGGCGACGTCGGCCAGCTGCCAGGGTGGTCAGGGCACGGTGGTCTGCCTTGCCGGTCGAGGTTCGTGGCAACCTCCCCAGCACCAGCACCTGGTTTGGCCATTCGTACTCGGCCCAAAGGGTGCGCAGCCGCTCAGCCCAGAACCGGGACGAACGGACGTGCTCGTCCTGCACGATCGCGGTGAGGTGATGACCAAGCCGGTCATCGGGGACGGCTACCACCTTGACGACGTACCCATCACGATCAGCACGTGCTTCCAGGGCGCAGGGGTGGATGGTGAAGCCGGCGCGATGCACCGCGTTGTCGCGGCCGCGCACTGTCAGCCGTCCGTGATGGTCAAGGGATCCGATGTCACCGGTCGCAAACCAGCCATCGTCGGTGACCGGCTCCTGTCGCGCGAGGTCGTAAGAGTAGAGGCCCGGGCTACGGACCCAGATCGCCCCGGTGACCTCGGGAGTGTCGATCGGGCCACGCGATCCACGGATCTGCAGCTGCACTCCAGACAACGCTCGCCCCAGGGCGGTCGGGTCGTCCGCGGTAGCAAGAGCCACGTTGCCGACCTCGGTCTGGCCATACCCGTCAAGCAGTGGCTGTCCGGTCAGCCGGCGAAAGTCGTCCGCCAGCCGCGTCAACAGGGGCGCGCCTCCGACGCACCACATTCGAACCTCACTGCTACCAGAGACGACACCACGACCCCGGGGACGGGCGAGCAGGTCGGCATAGGTCGAAGGTGGGGCGTCGACGACGGTTGCACCTCGCTCGATAGCGGCTGCGAGAGTCTGCTCGGGTCGTGCCGGCGAGCCGATCACCATGCCGCATCCGGTCATAGCCCACAACAGCACCATTGACATCCCGTACTGGTGGGTCAGCGGCAGCAAGGGGAGCAGCACATCGTCGGAGGTGTAACGCATGGCCTCAGCGGTAGCCCGCAAGTTCGTCATGACGGCCGTACCCGAGCGAACCAGACCCTTCGGTGCACCAGTCGTACCAGAGGTCCACATGATCAATGCGTCCTCTCTCCGTTCCCAGGGCGCCGGGTCGAAGCGCCATTCCACAGCCTCCTCATGCCCATCACTCAGCGAGCTGAGGTCGACCAGCTCTCTGGCCGGTCCCAAGTCTCGGAAGCAGGGGGAGGCCGGCTGAGTCACGGGCTCGATGTCAAGGATGCCGCGCGACCCGATGACCCACGACACGCAGGCCTCGGCCGCGGCGCGCACGAGCAGGTCACGTTCGCAACGTTCATCCAGCAACACGATCGAGACATCTTCAAGAGCCAAGGCGGCCATGATGACGACCAGTTCGGGGCTGTTCGAGTCGCGGACCAGCACCCGGTCACCCCCCCTGACGCCTAGCCGGCATAACCGCAGCCGGGCCGCTGTGATCGCCACGGAAGCGTCAGCAGTCAGATTCGTGGTGTCACCGACCCAGGCCCCGGCCCGGGAGCGGTTCGGGGCCGGCCCAGCAACGGTGGGGCGGTCAGGATCTCCGATGGTCGTCACGGTTGGAGCCTGCCGGGGGCAGGCGGGCGCGCACAGCCGTCGTTGGTCTATCAGTCCTTGACCTTTCGGCCAGTCCTCACTGGCCAGAGGTCCCTGTCAGTGCACCAGACCGATCGGCGCCATCGGCTGGTTCCTGGGCTTTGCTCCGGTGGCGTCAAGCACGTCCTCAAGTGCGTCATGTCCGACAGGCGGCTTCCGCCCGGGAAGAGTCGCAACCGGGTTAACATGAGCCATGGCTGCAGGGGGCTTGGAGCGATGGTGGACGTCTCCAGCCGACCCGACGCAGCGGGTGCGGCAGACGGTTCTGGCTGGCTGTGTCGGCCTCGTGCTGTTCGCGACGCTATGGGGTTCTTTCTACGATCGAAACGCAGCCGGCATTGCGGTGGCGTCGATGATCATCGATATCGCTGCCGGTCTCCTTGCTCTGGGGCTCATGCTGCTGGTGAGGCGCGACCAACAGCTGATGCTGGCTTGGCTCGTGAACATACTCGCGACCATCTCTTCGCTGGCTGCCGGTGCCGCAGTCATCACCCTGCTCGGAATAGCGAGTAACCGCAGACCCCGGCAGATCGTGCCCCTCGGGGTGATGGCTGTCACCTCAACAGTGGTGTCTGAGTCCATCATCTCGGACCGTACGGAGACGGCGCTGGTCAACGTCATCTTCGGCGCCTGTGTCGTTGGGTTGATCATCTGCTGGGGCCTCTACCTTGGAGCGAACCGGGAAGCCGAACGTGCCCGAGCCCTGCGGGCTCGGGCGCAAGAACACGAGCAGACCATGCTGCTCCTTCGGGCCCGTGACGTCGAACGAACACGTATCGCTCGCGAGATGCACGATGCGCTTGCCCACCGCATCTCGTTGATCGCGCTGCACTCTGGCGCCATCGGATACCGTCAAGATCTCACCGTCGAGCAGCTGCGCGAGGGAGTTGGCCTCATCCATGAGTCTGCGCAGCAAGCGCTTGCCGAGTTGAGCGGCGTGCTCGGGTACCTGAGCTCAAAAGGCTCTGAAGCCACTGGCCTCAAGCCGCAACCCAACCTCACCGACCTGCCAGACCTCGTATCGGAAGCGAAAGCCATGGGCGCCCCTATCACTCTCATCGACCACGTCGTCGAGTCCCCGCCGGACTGGCTCGGTCGACAGGCGTACCGCATCGTCCAGGAGTCGATCACCAACGCCCAGAAGCACGCACCTGGAGCGAAGATCGTCATCGAGCTCAACGGGCAGCCCGAGGGGCAGCTCACGGTCAGCGTGATGAACGATGCAGCGAGCAACTCCGCAACACGCCAACCTCTGCCGACCTCGGGACGAGGCCTCATCGGACTCATCGAACGCGCCGAGTCACTCGGAGGATCAGTAGAGCACGGGCCCACTCCGGCGGGCGGGTACGCGGTGCGTGCCTGGATCCCATGGACGCAGCGCACCTTTTTCGCCAGCAGTACGACGATGCACTCGTGAGCGCGGACGAGGTCATCCGCGTCGTCATCGCCGACGACGACGCGCTTGTTCGGTCTGGCCTGCGCCTTGTGCTCGGCGGCTCCGCCAGGATCGAGGTGGTAGCCGAGGCAAAGGACGGCACCGAAGCCCTTGATGCTGTGCGCACGCACGCGCCCGACGTCGTACTGATGGACATTCGGATGCCGGTGCAGGACGGTCTGAGCGCGACCTCGGCCCTCGCCTCTTTCCCTGATGCCCCGGCCGTCATCGTCCTGACGACTTTCGACGCTGGGGGGGCGGTCGTCAAGGCCATGCAAGCCGGCGCATCTGGCTTCTTGTTCAAGGACACCGCGCCCGAGCGCATCGTTGACGCTATTGAGCGCGTCATGCGTGGCGAACCGGCCCTGAGCCCGACCGCGGCGCAGAGCCTTATTGACGCCGTCGCGTCGACGCGCCCAGATGACCGTCAGACCAGCGCGCAGATTCTCGTCGGCACACTCAGCACCCGTGAAAAGGCGGTTGCGATCTCAGTAGCCAAGGGTCAGACGAATGCCCAGATAGCGCAGGAGATGTACCTGTCCGTCGCGACCGTGAAGGCCCATGTCACCAAGGTGCTCGAGAAGATGAACGCCGACAACCGAGTGCAGATCGCGATCACGGTACACGAAGCCGGCTTGGTGTGAAGGTTCGGCCAAAGCAGGATCTGCGGGATGAGGGCCGGTCCGATCCCGACTGAAGAACGTGCCGTGTCAAGCACGTTCAGATCAGACCGTTCGCGCGAGATCGTCAAGGTAACGGGTCGTGCGACCCCGATGAATCATTTCTGCGGGCAGTCCCCAGTGGTTTCGCCGCTCTTGGGACGGGCGACTCAGGCGCTCTGTAGCGGCTGGATCTGCTCGAGTACGCCGCCGAGGTTGTCCTTCTCGATCTCAAGGTCGTAACGGGTCTGCAGGTTGGGCCAGAACCGGTCGGTGGTGGCGAAGTATCGCGTTAGG
>JBDTVJ010000110.1:0-9320 GCA_040007275.1 Terracoccus sp. | reverse complement strand
CGGCCAGGTCTTCGGCCTCGACCGGTCTCGGGCTCGTGGCGAGCAGGCGCTGCTGCTTGAGGGCACCCTCGACAAGGGCGTCGGTGTCACCGGGGCCGAAGCCGACGGCATCGGTGCCGTTCGGCAGCCCGATGTCACGCATCAGGTCGCACAGCACCCTGGGGAGCAGCCCGGCGGGGTCGTCACCGGCCTCGGCCCGCGGGTCGAGGAAGCCGGCTGCCGACAGGTGCCGCTCGGGGTTGCTCTCGAACGTCCAGCGGAAGGCCTCGGGGGCGGTCAACGAGACGGCCATGCCGTGGGGCACCATCGACTCGTCCGCGGGGTAGTCGGCAGGGTGGAAGTCGGTGACCCGGCCGGCGATCGGGTACGCGTTGGCGTGCGGCACGTGGACGCCCGCGTTGCCGAAGCCGAGCCCAGCGAAGGTGGCGGCCATCGACATGTCGCTGCGAGAGGCACTGTCACCTTCGTGCACGGCGGGGCGAAAGGCCGTCGACAACAGCCGCATCGCCTTCTCGGACCAGAGGTCGGAGATCGGGTTGGCGCCGCAGTACGGCACTCGCTGATCGGCCGTCTTCTGCTCGTAGGAGGTGTACGGGCGAGCGGTCCAGCTCTCGAGGGCGTGACACAGGATGTCCATCCCGGCGCTGGCGGTGACCCCGGCGGGCTGGGTCAGGGTCAGCAGCGGGTCGACCACGGCCAGCACCGGGCGCAGCCGGGGGTGGCTGATGCCGGTCTTGACGTGCTGGTCGAGCACGTCGAGCACACAGATCGTGGTGCTCTCGGCGCCGGTACCCGTCGTGGTCGGCACGGCCACAAGCGGCGCCAGGGCGTTGGGCGGGGCCTGCCCGCCGCCCACCGGTGCGTTGACGTAGTCGAGCAGCTCGCCAGGGTTGGTGAGCATGAGGTTGACGGCCTTGGCCGTGTCGATCGACGAGCCACCGCCGACCGCGACGAACGCGTCGAAGGGTCCGTCGGCCCGGGCCCGGTCGATCGCAAGCAGCAGGCTGGCATCGGTCGGCTCGACCCGAGCGGAGTCGTGCACCACGGCGGCGATCCCGAAGGAGGCGAGCTGCTCTGCCACGCGCCCGGGAGAACCCGTGGCCGCCACCCCGGGGTCGGTGACGACGAGCACGCGACGCGCCCCGAGCTGTCGCAGGTCGTGCCCGATCTCGGCCGAGGCGCCCGGGCCGAACTTCAGCTGTGGCGAGCCGTAGGTGAAGACGGTCTCGGCGTGCTCGGGCAGGTAGGTCATCATTCCTCCAGGTCGGCGGTGCTCCTTTGGCGAACCTAGCCTGCCACCCTGGCGACCGGGTGCAGCGGCATACAGTTGGGCCATGGCAAGGGCATCGGCCGGCACACTCGTCATCGGCGCAGGCCAGGCCGGGCTCTCCCTCGTGACGAGGTTGCGTGAGCTGGGCGACGACCAAGGCATCACCCTCGTCGGTGACGAGCCCGAACCGCCCTACGAGCGACCGCTCCTGTCGAAGACCTACCTCCGGGGCGAACACGACCGGGCCTCGATGTTTCTGCGTGAACCCGGATGGTTCCAAGACCAACAGATCGACCTCGTCAGAGGTGACGAGGTCGTCGAGATCGACAGGGACGCCTCCGGCGGTACCGCGCGAACGGCATCCGGTCGCTCGATCCCGTTTGCGCGCCTTGCCCTGGCGACCGGCGCGGTCCCCCGCCCGCTTGCGATCGAGGGCGCCGACCTCGAAGGGGTGCTCCCCCTGCGAACCCTGACCGAGTCCGACGACCTCGCCCGGCGGCTCCGGGCGGCCCGAGACGTGGTGGTCGTCGGCGGCGGGTTCATCGGGCTCGAGGTCGCCGCCAGTGCCCGAGCCCTCGGTTGCCGGGTCACCGTGGTCGAGCTCACCGAACACCTGCTGGGTCGGGCCGTCACCCCCGAGCTGTCGCGCTTCTTCCGCGCTGCGCACGAACGTCGTGGCACCACCGTGGCTCTCCGGACCGGCGTCTCCCGATTCATCGGCCGCGACGGCGCCGTCACCGCAGCCCTTCTCACCGACGACACCCTCGTGCCCGCCGACGTCGTCGTCGTCGGTGTCGGGGCAGCGCCTCGCACTCTTCTGGCCAGGCGGCTCGGGCTCGACATCGACCCGAGAGGGATCGTGGTCGACCGTCAAGCGCTCACCTCCGATCGTGTGACGGTGGCAGCCGGAGACTGCGCCGTCGGACCGAACCCCTTCTCGCGCGGCCTCGTCGGCTTGACCCGTCTCGAGAGCGTGGCCCACGCCGACGACCAGTCCCGCACCGCCGCCGCCACCCTTCTCGGGCACGCGGCAGGCTACGACGCGGTGCCGTGGTTCTGGTCAGACCAGGGCGAGCTGCGGTTGCAGATCGCCGGTCTGCCGATGGGCGCCGACCTCAGCGTGCTGCGCGGCGACCCGGCATCCGAGACGTTCTCGGTGCTCAGCTTCCGCGACGGACTGCTCATCGCCGCAGAGTGCGTCGGGGCCTCCCCTGACTACGTGGCCGCCAAGCGCGGGCTGGAGAAGGGCATGACGGTCGACCCGGGTGCCGCTGCCGACCCGGGCGTGCCGCTGAAGCGCCTGCTGGTACCCGCCTGAACAAAGGTTTATACCTGCCGAAATACCCCGTGTCTTCCTCTCTGCCAAGGATCCCCCTGCGCTAGCGTGAAGTTTCGCCCAACGAAGGGACGGCCCTAATGCCTGTACTGGCGGGTCTGCGCACCGCGGACACCCTGATCAGCGCCAACCTGGTCGACTACGTCATCATCGCGCTCTACTTCGTCTTCGTGATGGGCATCGGCGTCATGGCCCGCCGCGCCATCTCCGACTCGCTCGACTTCTTCCTCTCGGGGCGATCGCTGCCTGCGTGGGTGACCGGCCTGGCCTTCATCTCTGCCAACCTCGGCGCGGTCGAGATCATGGGCATGTCGGCCAACGGAGCCCAGTTCGGCATCTCGGCCGTGCACTACTTCTGGGTCGGTGCCATCCCGGCGATGCTCTTCCTCGGTGTCGTGATGATGCCGTTCTACTACGGCTCCAAGGTGCGCTCGGTGCCCGAGTTCATGTTCCGGCGCTTCGGCACCGGGGCCCACCTGGTCAACGCGATCAGCTTCGCCGTCGCCCAGCTGCTCATCGCCGGGGTCAACCTGTTCCTGCTCGGCTCGATCGTGCAGGCGCTGCTCGGCTGGCCGCTCTGGGTGGCCCTCATCGTGGCCGCCGCCATCGTGCTCTCGTACATCACGTTGGGCGGCCTCTCGGCGGCGATCTACAACGAGGTGCTCCAGTTCTTCGTCATCGTCGCCGCCCTGCTGCCGCTGACACTCATCGGCCTCAACCGGGTCGGTGGCTACCAGGGCCTGAAAGACAAGATCACCGATTTCGCGTCGACCCCGGCCGCCGTCGCGGCCAAGGTTCCGTCCGGCCCTGACCAGCTTCAGTCGTGGCCAGGGCAGGCGCTCACCGGCTTCGCCAGTCCGACGCTGTCTGTCATCGGCATCGTGTTCGGGCTCGGCTTCGTGCTCTCGTTCGGGTACTGGACGACCAACTTCGTCGAGGTGCAGCGCGCCATGGCCAGCAACTCGATCTCGGCGGCCCGCAAGACCCCGATCATCGGCGCCTTCCCGAAGATGTTCATCCCGTTCATCGTCATCATCCCCGGCATGATCGCGGGGGTTCTCGTCACAGAGATCGCCCAGCTCAAGGGAGGCGGCACCCCGAGCGGTGGGGCGTCGGGCAAGGTCCAGTACAACGACGCGCTGATCCTGCTCATGCGCGACGTGCTGCCGAACGGCCTGCTCGGGCTGGCCATTGCCGGCCTGCTCGCCGCCTTCATGGCGGGCATGGCGGCCAACATCTCGGCCTTCAACACCGTGCTCAGCTACGACCTGTGGCAGCGCTACATCGTCAAGGAACGCGAAGACAGCTATTACCTCAAGGTGGGTCGGCTCGCGACGGTGGCGGCGACCTTCGTCGCGATCTTCACCGCGATCATCGCGAGCTCGTTCTCGAACATCATGAACTACCTCCAGACCCTGTTCGGCTTCTTCAACGCGCCGCTGTTCGCCACGTTCATCCTCGGCATGTTCTGGAAGAAGATGACGCCGACGGCCGGTTGGGTCGGTCTGTCGGCGGGCACGATCTCAGCGGTGATCTTCGCCTTCCTCAGCAAGGACTCCTTCGGCTCGGCCAGCCTTGGCATCATTCCGATCGGGGGGCAGGGGGCGGCGTTCATGGCGGCCTCCACGGCGTTCGTCGTCGACATCGTGCTCAGCGTTCTCGTCTCGCTGAGAACGGAACCGAAACCCGTGGCTGAGCTGCGCGGTCTGGTCTACTCGGAGACGCCGAAGGAGGACCTCGTCGACCCGGAAGAGGCCCAGGCGCCATGGTTCCGGCGCACCATCCCGCTCGCGAGCATCGCCCTGGTGCTCGTCATCGCCCTCAACTTCGCGTTCTGACAGGGAGCCGGACATGACCGACAACCAGCAGCCCACAGATGACGCCGCCGACACCGACGGGGCATCGGACGGTGGCCGGCACACGGCGGGCGCCTTCGACATCCGCAACTTCATCGGGGGCCTGCTCGGCCTCTACGGCATCATCCTGACCCTGATGGGTTTCTTCGGCGACCAGGAGCTGGCCAAGACCGGCGGCTGGAACGCCAACCTCTACACCGGGCTCACTCTCCTGGTTGTCAGCGCGATCTTTGTCACCTGGGCCCGCCTCAAGCCGACCATCGTTCCGGCGCACGTCGAACCGGCGGCCGATGAAGAGACCCGCACCGGGCCGAAGGGCTAGCCTGCCGGGCCCCTCGGGACACCTGACAGCGGGATCACCCCAACACGCCTGGCCCGCCGCCGGGTCAGGGTTTCATGTCGAGGGGCGTGAACATCGAACGGGCGCATAGCGGGTCGGATGCCGTGAGCCAGCGTCGGCTCCGGGGGCCCTCTTCGAGGAGACCGCCCGGCTCCTCCCGGGGGCTCAGCTGCGGGTGGTCCGCCGCCGGGGGCACATCACCGTACTGAACGACCGTCGAGCCCGGGCCACCATCACCGGCTGCCTGCTGGCGCCCTCCCCGACCTGACCTCATGGTCGTCAGAACCTCAACAGGGTCAACAGGGTCAGGCGGGTGAGGCAGGTCGGGACAGGCGGGTCAGGACAGGCTGGTCAGGACAGGCGAGGCCGGCGCGGGCGCGGCTGGCAGACGGGGCACGAGAACGAAGATCGGTTCATGAAGTGCTCGCGCCGCATGAGAACCCCGCAGCGGTCGCAGGGTGTGCCGTCGCGGCCGTATGCGTGCAGCGAGCGGTCGAAGTACCCGCTTGCACCGTTGACGTTGACGTAGAGCGCGTCGAAGCTCGTGCCACCCTGCCCGAGTGCCTGCCCCATCACCTCGCGCGCGTGGTCGAGCAACCGGGAGAGGGTGGGCTTGGTCAAGGCCGAACAGAGGCGTTCGCCGTGCACCCCGGCGCGCCAGAGCGCCTCGTCGGCGTAGATGTTGCCGATGCCGGACACGAGGGTCTGGTCGAGCAGAGCCCGCTTGACGGCACTGTCACGCTGCTTCATCCGGCGCACCACAGCAGGCTGGTCGAACTGGGGGTCGAACGGGTCGAACGCGATGTGGGCCAGGCTCTCGGGGATGCCGTCGGCGCCCAGGGGCGAGAGCGCCAGGCCCCCGAACGTGCGCTGGTCGACGAACCGCAGCTGCGGCCCCCCGTCAGTGAAGTCGAAGCGGGCATGACAGTGCTTCTCGAGCGGCGCCTCGGCAGGCTCGACGAGCAGCTGGCCACTCATGCCGAGGTGCACGATGAGGGCGTCCTCGCCATCGAGGGCGAGCCAGAGGTACTTGCCGCGACGCGAGGCCGCGGTCACCCTGACGCCGTTCAGTCGGCCGGCGAGATCGGCGGCGCCGGGCACGTGCCGACGGGCCACGCGGATGCCGCTGATCCTCGCGCGTTCGACGTGGCGGCCGACGACGTGCTCGGCCAGGCCGCGGCGTACGACCTCCACCTCAGGAAGCTCGGGCACGTGAACGCCTCAGTCGAGGCTCAGCTGTACGGAGTCGACCGGCGTGCCCGCTGGCCGGCGTTCATTCAGGCTGGCCCACGCCTGCTGGGCGGCCTTCTGCTCGGCCTGCTTCTTGCTGCGTCCGTGCCCCTCGCCGAGAATCTCGTCACCGAAGACGACCTTGGCGTGGAACTCCTTCTCGTGGTCGGGTCCCTGCTCTGCCACCTGGTAGTCGGGCGAGCCGAGCGAGGCCAGCGCTGCCATCTCCTGCAGGCTGGTCTTCCAGTCGAGGCCGGCGCCAAGGCCGGAGGCGGCCTCGATCAAGGGGTCGAAGTGGTGGTGCACGAACCGACCGGCTCCTTCGACTCCGCAGGAGATGAACACGGTACCGATCAGCGCCTCCATCGTGTCGGCGAGGATCGAGGCCTTGTCGCGACCACCGGTGGCCTCTTCGCCCTTGCCGAGCATGACGTACTCGCCGAGCGAGAAGCTGCGCGCCACATCGGCGAGCGCCCGCATGTTGACGACGGCTGCTCGCAGCTTGGCGAGGTGGCCCTCGGCGAGGTCGGGGTGCACCCGGTAGAGCGTCTCGGTGACGACCAGTCCGAGAACCGAGTCGCCGAGGAACTCGAGCCGCTCGTTGTTCGGCAGACCACCGTTCTCGTACGCGAACGACCGGTGGGTCAGGGCACGCAACAACAGCGGCTCGTCGACGCTCTGCCCGACCACCTCGTCGAGGTGGTGGACCAGAGCGTCGACGGGCCGCTGCGGCACGCTCAGCATCCCGGGAACACCCTGCAGGTCAGGGGTGCTCACGACGCTGATCAGGACTGGTGCTCGGTGCGCTCGGCCACTGCGTAGTGCCGACCCTTGTACGTGCCGCACGACGGGCAGGCGATGTGCGGCTGGGCCGCGGCGCCACACGACGGACACGTGGTGAGAGTCGTCGGCGTCGCCTTCCAGTTGGCCCGCCGCGAACGGGTGTTGGAGCGAGACGTCTTCCGCTTCGGGACAGCCACGTCAGTTCCTCTTCTCTTGCGGGTCGGCTTCCAGCAGCTTGCTGAGCTCCGACCATCGTGGGTCTGGTGAGTCGTGCTGGTGACCGGGGTCGTCCGCGAGGTGAATTCCGCATTCGGAACACAGCCCCGGGCAGTCCTTACGGCACACCGGTTTGAACGGCAGAGTCGGGACGACTGCGTCACGAACCACGTTCTCGAGGTCGATCAGGTCGGCCACGATCTCGTGCTCGTCGTCCTGTTCATCATCGCCCACCTCATGTCGGTGGGCCATCCGATCGGCGTACGCGAACAGCTCCTGGAACCGGCCGCCGACCGCGCGGTCGACGGGGTCCAGGCACCGCACGCAGGCACCGGTCGCCCTGCCGCTGACCGAACCAGTCACCAGCACCCCCTCGACGACCGACTCCAGCCGCGCCTCGAGGTCGACCGGCGAACCGGCCTTCATCGAGATGACCACGGTGCCGATGTCGTCAGGGAGAGCGAACGTGCGCGAGAGCTCATGCATCATGCCGGGTCGCCGCACCAGCTCCCGGGTGTCGAACACCCAGGGAGAGCGAAGATCGGGACGGTCCATGGCTCCTGCACACAGTCGATGGTTCGGTCCCCGTCAGACGGACGTGAGCCGACGTCACACGCTACCGGAGCGTCGGCGCGTGCCCAAATCAGCCGAGCTTGTCGTGCAGCGCTCGCACCACGGCATCCGGCACGAGGCCGGTGACGTCACCGCCATAGCGCACGACCTCCTTGATGAGCGAGCTCGAGACGTGGGTCAGGGCGGGGTCGGCCGCCAGGAACAACGTCTCGACGCCGCTGAGGTGGTGGTTCATGTGCGCCATCGGCAGCTCGTAGGCGAAGTCGGTGCCACCGCGCAGCCCCTTGACGAGGGCGCTGGCCTCGACTTCGGTGCAGACGTCGACGACGAGGGTGTCGGCCCAGGCCGCCACCCGGACGTTGGACAAGTGCCCGACGGAGGCTTCGATGAGCTCGATGCGTTCGTCGATCGTGAAGGCGCCGTGCTTAGCGGGGTTGTGCAGAATCGCCACCACCACCTCGTCGAACAGGCCGCTGGCCCGCTCGACGAGGTCGATGTGCCCGTTCGTCACCGGGTCGTAGGAACCCGGGCACACGCACCGTCGCGGCACCGCTGGAGTCGTCACGCGCCCAACCTAGCGTCAGGCGACGACCTCCGGCGGGGGCGGCTCCGCGAACCAGACCGTCGTGTCTCCGTAGCGCTTCTCCCCCGACAGCTCGAGGCCGGCCGGCCACGACGGCTGCGGCGCGCGGGCTCCGCGCTCGACCACGACGAACGCGTCGGGGGCGAGCCAGTTCCGGTCGACCAGGGCCGTCAGCACCGCTGCGAGGTCGGCCTCCCCCACACCGTAGGGCGGGTCGAGCAGCACGAGATCCATCCGGATGCCGTCGGTCGGGCCCACCGTCAACGCGTGCAGGACGGTGTCGGTGACCACCCGCACGCCGGTGATGCCCAGGGAGGCCACGTTGGCGCGGATGACCGCGGCGGCGGGTCGATGGCTCTCCACGAGCACGACCAGCGACGCCCCGCGGCTGGCCGCCTCGAGGCCGAGGGCGCCGGACCCGGCGTAGAGGTCGAGCACGTGGGTGCCGTCGAGCAGACCGCGGTGCTCGAGGCGGCTGAACAGCGCCTCTCGGACCCGGTCGGAGGTCGGCCGGGTCGAGCTGCCGGGCGGTGTGCGCAGGCGCCGACCCCCGGCCGCGCCGCTGATGATGCGGGTCACGGTCAGCCTCGCTCCAGGTAGGCAGCCTGATCCTCGTCAAGACGCATGGCGACGGCCGCCGCGAGCGCCGGGTGGTGACGCAGTTCTGGGTCTTCGTCCACGACCGCGAAGGCATCCTCGCGGGCATCGACGATGATCTGCTCGTCGTCGCGTCGCCCGAGCCGCAGGTGGCGAACGGAGTTGCCGCGGCCGCTCTGGCGCGCTCCCAGTACGTCACCCTCGCGACGCAGCATCAGGTCGGCGCGGGCCAGCTCGAAGCCGTCGGTGGTGGCCGCGACCGCGTCCAGCCGCTCTCGAGCGCGGTCGCCGGCCCCATCCGTCATGAGCAGACACAGACCGGGCACCGTGCCGCGCCCGACCCGCCCGCGCAGCTGGTGCAGCTGGCTGATCCCGAACCGGTCGGCGTCGACGACGACCATCACGGAGGCGCCCGGCACGTCGACCCCGACCTCGATGACCGTGGTCGCCACGAGCACGTCGATCTCGCCCGCCCCGAACGCCTGCATCGTCGCCTCCTTCGTGTCGGCGTCGAGCCGTCCGTGCAGCACCTCGAG
>JBDTVJ010000109.1:0-9320 GCA_040007275.1 Terracoccus sp. | reverse complement strand
TGGCCATCTCGGTCGGCCGGCTGACCGCGGTCAAGGGGATGGTCACCCTGGTCGACGCCTGGGCCAACGAAAGTGAGCTTCACGCGCGGTGCAACCTGCTCATCGTGGGCGGTGATGTCAGACAGCCCACTGACGACGAGCGCCACCAGCTCGCGGCCATCGACGCAGTGCTTCCCCTCGACACGGCGGCATCCCAAGGGCTGCTGTTGCCCGGGCACCGGCCCAACGCGACGGTCGCGACCTGGCTGCGCGCCGTTCGTGACGGCCGTCCCGGCGGCGCCGCACCCGGGGGGGTGTACGTGTCGGCCAGCCTCAAGGAGGAGTTCGGCATCGCCATCCTCGAGGCCATGGCCACCGGCCTCGTCGTCGTGGCACCGGGCAGCGGTGGCCCGGCCACGTACGTGACCGACGGGGTGACCGGCATCCTCGCCGACACCGGCTCGCGTGACCGGCTGGGCGGGGCGGTCGCGGCCGCTCTGGAGCTGGCCGTGGCTCCCGGCGCCGCCGAGCGCGCCGCTGAGGCAGAGAACATGGTGCGTGAGCGGTTCGGTATCGAGACGATGGCCACGGCCCTGGCCGAGGTCTACCACCAGGTGGCGATGAGCGGGGCCAGCCAACGAGAATCGGTGGTGGCCGCGTCGTGACCCTGCTGGTCATCAGCCCCGACTACGCCTCGCACCTCTACCCGCTCGCCACCCTGGCGACGGCGTGGCGTGCTGCGGGTGAGCGGGTCGTCGTTGCGACCGGCCCGGCCACTGACTCCATCGTGAGCGCCTTCGGGTTCGAACGAGTGGGGCTGCAGCTCGGGCGCGGTTCGAACCCCGGCGTGATCCGGGCCGATGCCCAGCCCGAGGGTGAGGACGACGCCCTGCGCGGCTTCTTCGCAGCCACGCGCCGCGGCGCGGTGGCCACCCTCGAGTTTCAGGCGCGGGCTCGTGGCGCCGACCTGCTGTGGAACCCCGTGGGCGTCGCTCGTGCCGTTCAGGACGTGATCGATGAGGTTCGCCCCGACGAGATCATCGTCGACCACCTGGCCTTCGGCGCGCGGCTCGCGCTCACGGCGACGGGCACGCGGCACGCCGACGTCGTGCTCGGCCACCCGTCGGCCCTCACCGTCGGCGATGAGGTGTACGGCTACCCACCCGCCTTTCCGGGCGCGATCAGGCCGGATGCCGCCCCGCTGGCGTCGCTGCGGCGACTCTGCAACGAGGTGCGTGACACCTTCACGACCGAGTGGAACGACGCGCTGCGCACACTCGACCCGACGGCGCCGCCCAGTGACGACGCCTTCGCAGAGACCGGAGACGTGCTGCTGCTCAACTACCCGGCCGAGCTGCATCCGGCCGCCCGCACGGCGCTCCTGCCGGCCCACGCCTTCCTCGGCTCTGCGGTGCGCGCGGAAGCGCCCGACGAGCAGGTCGAGCGGTGGCTCGCCGCCGACGACCGCCCGGTCGTGTACGTCAGTCTGGGCAGCTTCCTGTCGGTACGCTCCGACGTGCTGTCCCACGTCGTCGATGCGCTGCGCCCGCTCGAGGTGCGGGTGGCCCTGGCCAGCGGATCGACCCCGCGCAGCGAGCTGGGCCGCGTGCCGACCGGCTGGCTGGTGCGGCCCGAGCTGCCGCAGGTGCGGCTCCTCCAGCGGTCCGTTCTCGCGGTGTCGCACGGCGGCAACAACAGTGTCACGGAGGCCCTGACCGCCGGCGTGCCGCTCGTGCTGCTGCCCCTGTCGACCGACCAGTTCGCCGGCGCCGCAGCCCTCGAGCAGGCCGGCTTCGGCGAGGCCCTCGACCCGAACGCGGCCACGTCGAGCGAGATCCGTGCCGCGGCCGGGCGGCTGATCACCCTCGCGGGCAACGCGCGGCAGCGGCTCGATGCTCTCGCCGCGTCGTTGCGTGACCGACCCGGTGCAGGGCGCGCGCTGGAGGCCCTCGCGGCGTCGACGTCGGTCGGGTGACGACCCGTCGATCCGGTGCGGGAGGCCACAGCTCGCTGAAGCAGTGCGGCGTCGGCGGCCAAGGTAGTCAGGCGCCCCCGCCGCGACTTCTGGCAGCAGGCTCAGGGTGAGCGGAGCGGCGATCCCGTCTCAGTCCCGTCGCACCGTTCGTCGCTGACGGCTACCGACGTGAGGTTCCCATGGCAACGTAGTCGTACTGGGCGAACGCCGGGTTGACGAAAAGGTTGGTGAGGTTGCTCGGTCGGTAGAACAACGGGTGGCCCCACACCCCGGGAAGGACGCCCGCGTTGGCCATGACCCGTTCGTCGGCCTCCGACCAGATCGCGTTCGGCGCGGTGGTGTTGGTTCCGCTGAGCGCCGCCTCGATCAGGGCGGCTGCGGTGGGCCTCTTGACCCCGAGGTTGGTGGTGCTCTTGGGGCTCATGGTCTGGCTGTCGATGATCTGACCGAGAAAACCCACCCCGTCCGGCCAGTTGGGCCGCCACCCGTTGACGACGAGACCGAGCCGGTTGGCCCGGGCGCTCGCGGTGTTGCCGGCGTACTGGCGGTTGACGTCCGAGGAGGGATAAGCCTTCACGGTCAGGGCGATGCCGACCCGGCTCAGCGACTGCTGCAACGACTCCGCCACCGCCTTCTCAGAAGGTTGCTCAGCCCGGTAGGCAATGTTCATCGTGAAGCCGTTCGGCTGGCCGCAGCGCTTGAGGGCGGCCCGGGCACCGGCGAGGTCGCCCTGGGGCTGGTCCGCGGCGTGGTAGCGGCCACCGCTGACGGGTCCGGGCGGGGTCGATGACAGCAGCGAACTGGCGATGTCACCTTCCGTGGCCCCGCCCGCTGCGCTGAGGTAGCTGGACTTGTCGTAGGCGAGCAGCACCGCCTTGCGGCAGTCGAGGTTCTCGAGCGGGGCGACGTTGCTGTTGATGGCAGTCATCTTCGTGCTGGGCGCCGGCACCGCGTCGGTCTGCGCTTTGAGCGTCGAGCTGCCCAGCAGGGTGGTCCTGGTGTCGGCTTGGACACCCTCACCCGCGATGTCGACGTCCAGGTCGCCGCTCAGCAGGCGCGCGTCAACGTCGGGGGCGGTCAACCCGAGTTCGACGGTGATGTTGTTCGGCAGGGCGGTGCGGCCGGAGTCGGGGTCGGTCAGAGGGTCGTAGTTGGGGTTGCGGCCCAGTTCGTAGCGCTTGCCCTGGTCATAGCTGGTGAACATGTACGGGCCGCTCGAGACGATGTTCTGGCGATACGTCGCGCCGGTGTCCTTGGCCATCGGCACCGGCGCCGTCGAGGGCAGCTGGGCGAGGTAGTCGAATCCAGCGAAGCCGGTCTGCAGGTGAAAGACGATGGTCTTGGCGTCAGGCGTGTCGATCGAGGTGAGGTCATCAAGGTTCTTGTCCTTGTACACCGAGTATCCGGGGGGAACATCGGCGAGGAACTCGCTCCAGTACCCCGGACCGTTGGGCAGGGTCAGCTTGTCGAGCGACCGCGCGACCGCGTACTTGATGTCCGTGCTCGTGATGGGCGTCCCGTCCTCGAAACGGATGCCGTCGCGCAGGGTGTAGGTCCAGGTCCGGTTGTCATCGCTCGGCGTACCGAGGCTGGTGGCAAGGTCGGGCACGAGCGCTGGTTGCGACTGTCCTGGACTCGCCTTGAACACCACGAGGGTGCGTGCGTAGTTGCGCAGGAAGTTCCACGAGGCGGTGTCGTAGGTGTCGCCCGGGTCGACGGAGTCCCAGTCGCCGGCCATTCCGAAGCGGAGGGTGCCGCCCTTGTCCTTCGAGGGCCGCAGCACGTTCCCGACCGCCGCGTCGACGGCCCGGGTGGTCGGCTGCACCGCCGCCCCACCCTTGCTCGGGCCGGGTGATGGCTGCGAGTCGACGCAGCCCGAGGCCGCGAGAGCCAGAGCGGTCGCTGTCGTCACAGCCAGGACGCGCTGAAGGAGCATGCTGTGCTTTACCTCCTCTGTCGCTCGTCGGGGCGCTGGCCGGCCGGGTCGTGGCACTCGGAGGTAGGGCTTCATACGCTCCGAACGCGAACCTCACGACCAGCTGAGTATGTCGGATGACACATGCCCGTTCGCATGCTCCCTCGATCCGGTGGTTCAACGGTGGTCGGTCTCGTCGTCGAACTGGCCGAGCACACGCTCGAGCAGGTCCTCCATCGAGACCAGACCGATCGCGCCGGTGGCATCGACCACGAGCACCAGCTGGGCCCGTTCGGCCCGCATGACGCTCAAGGCGTCGAGCAGCGACAGGTCGACGTGAAGGCGAAGCGCCGGCGTCGCGACCGAGGCGACCGGCACCGAGGGGGACGTGCGCACGACGTCGCGCACGTGGGCGATGCCGACCGGGCGGCCGGAATCACTGACGACGAGTCGAGAACGTCCTGAGTCCCGTGAGAGGGCCTCGGCGTCGCCGCACGTGGCGGTGCCGGACAGCCCGACGGCCCGGGTCAGGGGCACCATGACTTGGCGCAGGGTCAGGGTGTCGAGGTCGATCGCGCCCGCGAGCACCCGGTGCTCGGACTCGGCGAGCATGCCGTGGTCACGAGCGCTGCCGATGAGCAGCGCCAGCTCCTTGGGGCCGTGAACCTGCGCGAGCTCGTTCTGAGGGTCGATTCCGACCAGGCGCAGGCAGCCGTTGGCTATCGCGTTGAGCAGGCTGAGCACCGGGCGGGCCACCCGTGCGAACCCTCGGAAGGGTAGCGCGAGCAGCACCGCCGACCGTTCGGGGTGCGAGATGGCCCACGACTTCGGAGCCATCTCGCCGACGACCATGTGCAGGAACACCACGATGGCCACGGCCAGCACGATCGCCACCACGGAGGCAGCCGACTCGGGGAGTCGCAGAAAGAGGAAGACGGGCGCCAACAGGTCGGCCACGGCGGGCTTGGCCACCGAACCGAGTCCGAGCGTGCACAAGGTAATGCCGAGCTGGGCGCCGGCGAGCATGAGGGAGAGCTCTCGACTGCCGTTGACGGCAGCGGTGGCGGCCCGGCTGCCGCCCTCGGCGAGGACTTCGAGGCGGTGTCGCTTGCTGGCGATGAGGGCGAACTCGGCGGCCACGAAGAAGGCGTTGAGCACGAGCAGCACGACGGAGAGGGTCAGTGCGACGATCATCGGCTCACCTGCTCGTCGGTGCCGGCGGGCCGGCTGGTACGCCCCGACGTGCTTGGCTCGCCCGCTTCGGCCGGGGACCCCAGCACCTCGAGCCGTACCGACAACGGTACGTGTCGGTCGACCTCGGCCACGGTGAGCCGTACCGACACCGGCGTGCGTCGAACGGGCTCTCGCGCAGAAGCACTCGTCGACGTCGGACGACCGGTCCGCTCCTCGGGGTGGCTCGAACGGTCGGAACGATCGCCGCGCGGCCGGCGGCCGGCGGCAGCATCCGACGCCGTGTCTGACGCGGCGCCCACCATGGTGCTTGGGGCTTCGTCGACCCGGCGGTGTCCGGAAGTTGCCGCGACGTCGCCGGCCCGCACGACCCGTCCGAGCAGTTCGAGGATGAGCCCGCTGACCGTGGAGAACTCGTCGTCGGCGGTGACCCGCACTCCGGTGGCCGTCTCGAGCTCGTCGATGCGCATCTGCCCGGGCACGAGCCAGGCGTCGTCGGAGAGGGGCGTGACGGCGGGCAGGTCGTGGTCGTCCTCGTCGAAGATGTCGCCGACGACCTCCTCGGCGATGTCCTCGAACGTGACGATGCCGGCGAACCCGCCGTGCTCGTCGACGACGACGGCCAGCTGCCGGTGGTCGGCCCGGATCTGGTCGAGCACCCGCGTCAGGGGAGCGCTCGTCGGCACGACGGTCGGTTCCGGCATCACCGAGCCGATGACCGTGCTCGCCCGCTCGTCGGGAGCGACCTTCAGCACGTCGGCGATCCCGGCTACGCCGACGATGTCGTCGCCGTCGGCACCGGTGACCGGAAAGCGCGACCACCCCGTGTCGAGCAGCTCGACGATCCGGCTGAGCGGCTCGTCGGCCCGCACGGTCGTGACTCGAACGCGGGGGGTCATGACGTCGCCGGCATCGAGCTCGCGAAAGCGCAGCCCGCCCTCGAGGGCCTCCGAAAGGTCATCGTCGAGCAGGCCCCGACCGTGGGACTCGCCGATGATCCGGGTCAGGTCGTCAGCGGTCGCGCCCTGCTCGAGCTCTTCGACGGGTTCGATGCCGACCCTGCGCAGCAGGCGCGTGGAGGCCACGTCGAACAGGCGCACGACCGGTCCGGCCAGCGTCAGGTACAGCAGGGTCGAGCGGCTGAGGGCCCGGGCCAGCGGCACGGTACGCGCGATCGCGAGGTTCTTGGGAGCGAGCTCGCCGAAGACCATCTGCACGACCGTCGAGAAGACCAGCACGAGGGTGACCGAGATGCTGAGCCGAGCTGCGTACGACAGCGACGGGTCGAGCAGCTCGGCCAGGCCCACGCCGACGAGGGGCTCGGAGATGTAGCCGACGAGCAGCGCCGTGACGGTGATGCCGAACTGGGCGGCCGACAGGGTGAACGACAGGGAGGAGGTGACCTTGAGGGCTCGCCGGGCCGGTTCGTCACCACCGGCCGCGAGCTGCCCCAGGGCGTTGCGGTCGACCGCCACGTAGGCGAACTCCATCGCCACGAAGTATCCGGTGGCGGCCGTCAGGGCCAGGATCAGCAGCAGCCCGAGGGCGATGCTCACGCGGACACCACCGCAGGGAGCCGTCGACGAGCCCGAGGAGCCCGACGAGGCCGACGAGGCCGACGAGGTCGGCGACAGGGACGAGGCTGGGGGAGCCGGGCGCCTCGAGGGCGGCCCGGCTCGGGACTATGGCCCTCCGGGGAGTCGGAACGGCAGGCAGATCTCATGACTCAATGTTAGGGGAGACTCACCGCCACCCCTAGTCGCCCCATACCCTCATCGGTTCGGCCAGCGCTCGCTCAGCCCCCGGATGCCGGGCCTGGCTCGGCGTGCAGGCGTCGTGCCTCCTGAGTGATCTGATGGGCCAGCTCGATGTCCAGCTGCGTCAGACCGCCCTCGGAGTGGGTCGACAGGGTGAAGCTGACAGCGGTCCACCGGATGTCGATGTCGGGGTGGTGCTGCATCTGTTCGGCCGCCTGGGCGACCTCCGACACGAGGCGGATGCCGGCCGGGAAGTCGGGGGCGGTGAAGGTGGCCCGGATGGTGCCTGACGCTTGCGGGTCTCGCCTCCAGTCGGGCAGGTCGGCGAGCTGGCGCTCGATCTCCTCTTCGGTCAGCAGTCGTGTCATGTCTCCAGCATGCCCCGACCCCCGGCATCCGGCACCTGCGGTCAGAGGCACGGCGGGCCGGTATGACACCATTCCTTGCCGATGACCCACGACAGCGCTGCTACGGCGAAGCCACGACCCGAGCCTTCCTCAGAGCCGGTGCTGGAGCCTGCCCCCGGGCCTGCACCCGAGCCTGTCTCAGAGCGGGTGCTGGAGGCCGTGCGCCTCGTGGTGGGCGCGGCCATCGTCGACAACTTGGCCCGCCCGGCTCGGCTCCTCGCCGCCCGACGCACCGAACCGCCGGCGCTCGCCGGCGGCTGGGAGCTTCCCGGCGGCAAGGTCGAGCCGGGCGAGTCCCCGCTCTCGGCGCTGCACCGCGAGGTGGCCGAGGAGCTCGGGGTGTCCATCGGCGTGGGCGACCTGCTGCCGGGCCCGTTGCCCGGCGCCACCTGGCGGTTGAGCGAGCGCTTCGAGATGATCGTCTGGATCGCCGAGGTCACGGCGGGGGTTCCCGCCCCGATCGAGGACCATGACCAGCTGCGCTGGCTGCCGCTCGACGAGCTGGAGAGCGTCGGATGGCTGCCGGCTGACGGGCCCATCGTGCGGGCCCTGGCCGCCCGGCTACGCCGAGCCTGACACGGGGCCGTTGACGGGCCCGTGACTCCGTCTGCCACACCTGGTCTGCGTCTGCCGGCGTGGGGCTGGCGTGTGTCAGGCTCGATGGACGCCCCACCACCATGAGGAGTTCCCATGCCAGCACCCTCCGTCCTGTTTCTCGGCGGTACCGGGATCATCAGCTCGGCCTGCACGTTCCGCGCCCTCGAGGAGGGCCTGGACGTCTTCGTGCTCGGGCGCGGCCTCTCGAAGACCCGTCCGGCGCCCGAGGGGGCCCGGCTGTTGACCGGTGACCTCGACGACCCGGCCTCGTTCGCTGCGGCCGTGGGTGACCGCGAGTTCGACGTCGTCGCCGACTTCCGTGCCTTCGGGCCGGGCGACGTGCAGGGGCGGCTCGACGTGCTGCGGGGCCGGATGGGCCAGTATGTCTTCATCAGCTCGGCCTCGGCCTACCAGACACCGCCAGCACGGTTGCCGGTCGTGGAGTCGACGCCGCTGCGCAACCCGCACTGGGCCTACTCGCGGGGCAAGATCGCCGCCGAGGAGCTGCTCGTCGGGCTGTACCGCGACGAGGGTCTGCCGGTCACCATCGTGCGCCCATCGCACACCTACGACCACACGTCGCCGCCGTTCGACGGTGGCTGGACGGTCGTCGACCGACTGCGCCGGAGGTCTCCGATCGTGGTGCACGGCGACGGCACGTCACTGTGGACCCTGACCCACCACACCGACTTCGCGCGCGCCTTCGTCGGGCTGCTCGGGCATCCGGCGGCGATCGGCGAGGCCTTCCACATCACCTCTGACGAGTGGCTCAGCTGGAACCAGATCTACGCGATCGTGGCCGAGGCCGCCGGGGTGCAACCGCTGCTCGTGCACGTGACGTCCGACGCGATCGCCGAGGCCGACCCCGAGTGGGGTGCCTCGCTGCTCGGCGACAAGGCGCACTCCATGGTCTTCGACAACCGCAAGGTCAAGGCCCTCGTGCCGGGCTGGACGGCATCCGTGCCCTTCCACCGAGGCGCCCGCGAGATCGTCGACTGGTTCGACGCCGACCCCGCCCGCCAGCAGGTCGACGCCACCATCGACGCCACGATGAGCCGCCTCGTCGAGCAGCACCGACGCGGATGAGGGTGGTTGTGCTCTCTGACACCCACAGCCCCCGGTTCTGGAAGGGGATGCCGGATGCCGTCGCGGCGCACCTCTCGGGAGCGGACCTGATCCTGCACGCCGGTGACGTGTGCACGGTCGAGGTCCTGACGGCCCTGGAGCAGTGGGCCCCGGTGCGGGCCGTGATGGGCAACAACGACCGGCCGGAGGTGGCGCAGTGGGGGGCGCCGGAGACGCTCGAGATGGAGCTGGCCGGGCTGCGGGTGGCGATGATCCACGACAGCGGACCAGCGGCGGGCCGGGCCGCGCGGCTGCGGCGGCGCTTCCCCGAGGCTGACCTCGTGGTGTTCGGCCACTCCCACCTCCCGATAGACCTGACCGAGGGCGGCCTGCGCATCGTCAACCCCGGTTCGCCCACCGACAAGCGGCGTCAG